>DJFN01000149.1 GCA_002432085.1 Flavobacteriales bacterium UBA5871 | reverse complement strand
ACACTGCAGGACGGCTTTGTGAAGATCTTTCAAAAGATCGGTGAGTTCAAAATGGAAGGCTCGCTCGAAGGCTGGATCCGGCGCATCATGGTCAACACGGCCCTGGACGTGCTCCGGAAAAACAAAAAGCTGCTGGGCGATACACAGCTCGACGATGTTTCCTACAAGGTGGCATTCGAAGACCACGGTTTTTCGGGCATCGATACCGACCATCTGCTGAAGCTCATCGACAACCTTCCCGACGGATACCGGGTGGTGTTCAATATGTTCGCCATAGAAGGATACAGTCATAAAGAGATAGCCGACACGCTGGGAGTAACGGAGAATACCTCCAAATCGCAATATTCGCGTGCGCGTGCTTTTTTACGCAACCAACTGGAAAGAATAGAAAGTGATTGAAAACGATAACATAAAAGACCTGTTCTCAAAAGGACTCGAGAACCATACTACGCCGGTACGGCCGGAGGTATGGAACGGCCTGCAGGCTAAGATGGCTGCTGCGGGCGTTGCGTCCTCGGCGACTGCCGTCAAGGGTCTTTCCGCTCTGGCCAAATGGATCATCGGCGGCGCGGCCACTTCGGCTGCCGTTGTCACGACCGTTGTGATCGTCAACAGCCAGGACCCGGCGCCACAGGAGCAAAAAACACTTGCTTCGGCGACCACTCAACAGCCGGCCTTCTCCTCAACGGAGACCGTTAATAGTGAGACTCAACAGGATCAGACTTCCGCTCCGGTGACTAACGGCTCTACACAGCCAGTTCAGCCACAAGAGCAATTACCGGACAATGTTTACAGCAAACCGGTTCCAACACCACTTGATTTTGGTCCGTGGCAGCTCGATCCGCAAGAAACGACCACAGGTCCGGACAGAAATGCTCCAGATCCTGCGAAAACAAATCCGACGGAGACAACACCTAAACAAATACACGATCAGGAAGAACTGGAAAAAGCCCTGGCGCAGCAGAAGGATCTGGAGCTTCAGACACCGGCTACGGTAAACGAATCGAAGATCACCAAGATCCCGAATTTCTTCTCGCCAAACAACGATGGTGACAACGACGAATTCTACATCGAATCGCAGCATCTGAACGACTTCTCGGTATCCTTTATGGATGCCCAGGGCAATGCACTCTGGACATCAACGGACCCGAACTTCAAATGGGATGGAACTAATCGCAGCGGCGAACCGGTAGCAGCCGGCCGCTACATCTGCCTGATCGTTGCCAAAGACAGCAAAGGCGAGCTCATCAAAGAATACAAATTCATCGAAATCCGACGCTAGAAGTTGGGTGGATAGAACGGAATCCCGATCCCGATAGCTATCGGGATCGGGATTTTTTATGACCGGATTTTTCGTATCGGAAACATTATCAACAAAAAAATTCATCTCCTAGTTACATGATCGTAAATAGTTTACGTTGAGTTAGAGCTATTTTTGCTGTAAGAAACTTAACGATCAGAGGGAGAGTGTTGATAAATTCGAGAACCATTTGTTCAAAAATAAACAATCAACCCCTTACTTTTGAGACCGTTCAGCCACACCTTCTCCCTAAGGATCACTTATTTCAAACAATATGAGAACCAACTCTAATTACCTGAAGCGACTTTTTGTGGTCGTGTCATTGGCTTTTTTTCCGGCAATAGGATACAGTCAGCTAACCAGTGTCGAAGCGACGCTTTATATAGACTCGGCCCAGATTCAATTCAATGACACTATTTCTTTTCCTGGAACGAAATTCTTCGCCATTGTTACGCCGGATGATTTAAGCGATCTCGGAAAAATCTCGGCGGTGGTTTATTATGTGATTGACGGCTCGGTCGTCTGCGATGAAATCGTTAAAACGAAAGAAGACCTGATCAATGAAAACCTGATAGACGGCGATTCCTTTACACTGGAATTGTGCCAATACATGGAAGGCTACGATTACCACATTGTTATATCTCCGGAAACGCTAACAGGGGCCTTTGTAGAAATCTGGGAGGCAGACTACCCGCTTTAAATCTGAAAATATGCACGTATTCATGAAGACAACGCTCGCGTTGTTAACAAGCTGTTTGTTGTTCACAGCGGCTTATGGTCAGCTAACTACTTCTTCGGTTATTCCTACTGATGATCTTACAATTACTTATCCGGGCAACGCTACAGCTAACGGAACGACGATGCAGACCAATGTAACAACCGCCTCAACAAATTATAAACGGATTGCCATCAAATTTGATATTACTTCAATGGGAATACCGTCAAATGCGGTAATTGCCTCGGCAAGTCTGATTTTAACACCTTCCGTTGCAGAAAATACTACAGCGATGGTGTTAAAGCGCATTACGACCACTACCTGGACGGAAGCTTCGGCAACTTTGAACCCCGCTACCACGACGACTAACCAGGTATTTACTTCAGGAGGATTGGTATCGGGAAAACGTGTTATTGATGTAACCAACCTGGTAAAGGATATTTTTTCCGGAGCAACAACCAACAATGGCTGGCTTATCAGCTGCAACCCTGAATCCGTTTTAACGGCGGGAAATACCTATCATTCCTTATCGTCAGGTACGATTACAGCACAACCCAAACTCAGCATAGATTGGTATATTCCATACAGTATTACCGGTGCAACGATCAATCATGCCAGCTCTACGGTTGCGGCCGATGGTTCTGTTGCGGTAACATTTTCAGGTGGTTCAGGCAATCCGAACTCGACTTTCCAATGGTATTATTCGAACGGCACTCCGCTCGGATCTTCTTCATCAGGAACTACCGTTCCAACATTGCCAAACAGAGCTTATGGCTGGTACGGGTTGAAAATCAAAGGGGCTTATGACTCACTTTATACCGCATTCCTGGTAGGAGTGGATTGCGATATCGTTTCCATTTCCTTTGCCCCGGGTCCGGAATATATTGATGACGCTTTTCTGAATTTTATCGCGGGACCCACAACGCCAAACGATGGAGGAAATTTGATCAATCAGGCGAGTCGCCAGGCCAGCATTTTTAACTCCAATACCGATCTCATCCGTTTTCGTTTGTGGATGGATGCGAACTCCAAACCACTGCAATCGAATTTAACTATGATCGGTTCTTCACACAATTATGCCAACGGACCGAATAACGCCAAACTCACACAGGTCACACAGGATTGGAGAGAATACACCGTGAAAGTATCGACGGCGCCTACAGTGAGCACGGCCATTCAGAGCATCTTACCGACTACAACGACCAGCAATCAGAATCAGATCGTAGATCTGAACGCCTTCTGGAATTACTGGAAAGCGAATAATACTCTAAACTACGGAATGTCTCTTCAGCCGGAGGTGTTTACGCTCTATGCCATGAGTCAACGCTTCCATTCCGGTGACGCTGCCAGCTCGTCCAACCGCCCAAAAATCGATTTCATCATTGATGACGCGACCTGCGACCGGACCGTTCACACGTTATTTAAACGAGAGCTGGATGCAGGTTATGCTACAACCTATAACGGGAAGCTGAAGTTCTGGTTTGTCGAAGAATACCAGATCGACCCGGATAAGAAAATACCGCTCACACTTTATGATGAAAACAACGATATCATAGCTGGGATCGATATTGACGGAAATGCGCTGCCGGGAGAACCGTTGCTGACAGCTTTCCAGTATACATTCGATGACAACCGCCAGGTATTGGATCTTACGTCGCTTTCATTGACTCCGGGTAAATTCTATATACTGCAGTTGACCCGCAGCACCGGTGAAAAAGAGTACATCAAATTTATCTACACGAATTAACCCTAGCCACCATGAGATTAATGATGCACACAGACAAATCGCTGTTCAAGGTATTGAACGTGACAGTGCTTTATGCCATGTTGCTGAACAGCTTTGCACCAACAGCTTATGCCGCAGCTACTGCTTCGCCTTTTACCGGAGAACAGATAGGAAGGATTACACAGGAATTTCCCTTTAATCCGATAGCATTATCAGAACAGCCAATTGCTGTCGAACCGGCTCCAGCCGAANNACGGATCAGCAGGCAGCCAAAACCAACTTGGAGGTCACAGCAGTAACACTGGCCGGACCGGGTCAGGGAGAAAGCTCCGGGTTTTCACTCGGATCTACCGACAACATGGTGGATAAATTCACAGGTGATTTCAGCTACAGCATTCCGCTGGCGGATGTGGAAGGCTATCCGATCGTGCTGAATTACAGCTCCAATGTGGGAATNNATCCTGGGTTGGTCTGGGCTGGGACCTGAACATGGGAAGCGTTTCACGTGAAATGCGTGGCTTACCGGATGAGTTCAATGGTGAGCAGACTGTAGATCGGACGTTCAGTCAGAAAAGTGATATAACGGATGGTCAGAAACTGGGAGTTTTTGCTGCTGTCGGAGCAAAATTCGTGACCGGCGGGCTGGATGCGCTACAGTTTATACCCAGCGTTCAGCTCACGGCTTTATGGGGGAAATACGATTCGCCCTATCTTGGTATAGGCAAAACGTTTGATTTCGGATTAGGTGCCAGTGTTTCCATAGGAGGCGAAAACGGCGGTTTATTCCTTGCTCCTTCTTTTGGAATAGGCTACACTTCCGACAGCAAAAGAGGTATAGGGATCAATCATAATTATGGGATGAGCATAGGATTGGAGTCCGAATCGAATAATAGCCTTGCAGGTGGCGTTACTTTTGGAAAAAGCTCCCATTCCCGGGCCGGAATCGTTCAGCGCACCACGGGATTTAATCTAAGCGCAGAATACTATATCCCCAATGACTTTAAAGTTCAGGGTGGTGCAGGAGGTGGCTACGGTGCTACTTCAACCGTTACATACGGGACGGCGACTTCCGTTCCTGCCATTCGGTTCAATGGCTATTCCAGGGTAGAAACGTTTAATACCACAGCTTACCTTGGTAAGAGTACAGGAACCGCACAATTTCGTATAGGCCTTATTCACAATACCAGTCTCACGTTAGAAAATACAATAACACTCGGGGCTGGAAAACAGTTAAAACAGCCGGCGTTAGGCTATTTCCATAGCGGAAAGCGAAAGGCTTATGAAACGGCCGCATCAACAGAGAATTTGAATTTGCCGCTGATGGATTTCAACCGTAGTAACGACTATGAGTTCTCTACGAATATGGCCAACCTACCGTTTTCCATCCAGACATACGATATTTTCCGTGCTAATGCAATGGGGCTTGGTGCAACCTTCCGTGGGAGACGACAGGATGTTGGAACCTATTACGATCCTAAAACGATCAATACTTCTACACAAGACGGAACAAATGTTACGGGAGGAATGATAGCAGGCCCCGGTTCTACTGCTACTTTGGAAATAGCTGTTTCTTCTCCGGAAAACGATGCGAATATTACTTCAGGTAACATGACTATGAATACCGGAGATAACGTAGTGGAGTTTACACAGGAAGCTCCGGGCGATGACTTTGATTCTAAAGTCTATTTCAAAGGAGTAGGCGAGCTCACACCGGAGGATATGGCCGATTTCGATGCATTTGGCGAAGACGAAGCAACCAGCTTTAAGCTGGGAGAATCGAACGAAAAAGAAATCTTCCTGACGAGCATGCTACGCGGTAAAAATGGTTTTTCGGCTACGATCAACAGCGGAACGATCAATCAGGACCAGGAGTTGGTGCGAGCTACATTTTATGAACCTTTTACTGCTGAGCAATATGCAGCGAAAGAATCCACCTACAAAAGCTATCCTTATAACCTATTCACCGGGATGAGCATTACATCGATTAATCGTATTGCGAGCGGTCCCGCTGTACCAAATTCATCGAACGCCCGAAATCATATCGGAGCTGTGGAGGTCACGAATACCAGCGGTACTCGTTATGTGTTCGGTATCCCGGCTTACGATCTTCAGAGCTCACAGGTGAGCTTTTGCATCAGTGGCTTAACAGGGACAGACGGTGTTGTGTCGTATGCTACCGGGGACAATACCGTTAATAATACAAGAGGGGTTTCCAACTATTTCGATCAGACCGATGTTCCGGCCTATCCGCATTCGTTCCTGCTGACGGAAATGCTTTCTTCCGATTACATCGACCGCACCAATGACGGTCCGACGCTTGATGATGTCGGGAATTACTACAAATTCAACTATACGCGTGTTTACAGTGCGACAAATCCTTACCATTGGAAATACCCGATGGGTGACAAAAAAGCGCTGGTGAGTCAGGGAATGCTCGGAACAGAGCTGGATGACATTGCGCATTACAGCTCCGGGAAAAAGGAAATCTGGTACACACACTCGGTAGAGTCGCGCAACATAGTGGCCGAGTTTTACCTTTCGAACCGTAAAGATGGCCATGGAGTAGACCCGCTGACAGGTATCCTCGAGGACGATCTACCGTTGAAACAGCTTGACAGTATTCGTGTTTACAACCGTTCCGAGCGCATTTCCAAAGGCGCCAATGCGGTTCCGTTGCAGATCATAGCCTTTGAATATTCCTACGAGCTTTGCAAGGAATTGCCATCCAATATCAATGGAACGGGTGCGGAGTCGGGAAAGCTGACGCTCAAAAAGATCCGATCGTATACAGGCACTTCTACAGAAATGGGATTGTATACCTACGAATTTACCTACGATTCCATCAACAACCCGGATTTCAGCTACAATAACAGCGATGCCTGGGGGAACTACAAGCTTTCGGATCCGGCAAAGCCGAACGATTTATTCCCTTATCCTTCGCAGGACCAGACCGAAGCGGATAATTCGGCCAAGGCCTGGAGGCTGATTAAAATTCAGACACCGACCAACGGAGTGCTGGAAATCGATTATGAAGCAGACAGCTACGCGACCGTTCAGGACAAACGCGTGATGAAGCATATCGACGTGGAAGCATTGACTAACCTGGCAGACCTGGAAGAAATTCAATCCAACTCTACCTGGAACGGAACAACACGCGTTTATACCACCTTCCACAGTAATCTTTCATCCTACAGCGCTTTGGATCTGCTGCCTTCCGAATTCTATTTTGCACAGTTCGGTGGACGACTGGAAAAGAAACAGGTTCCAAACAACGTGATCGTTTTCAGGCTGGATGAAAAAATCAGCGCTGCCGACAAACAGACAGCCGATTCTATTCTGAAAGCGGACTACTTTACTGATACCGTAACCAACACCGTTTTGAACGAGCTGCTGATAAAGCTGCATGTAAGAGTAAAAAGTGCGGTGGAAGAGCTGGTGCCGACATTCAGCCGCGTTACCAATAAGTGGAGCAATGGTCCGGTTATCGGCGTCATGCCCGAAGTGTCAGTAAATGATGGCTACGAATACGGTTATGTCATTGTCGACCCGGCGTTGGTGGACGAAGAAAGCAAAAGCCCGCAGGCATTCAGCGGGCTGCAGAAATCAGTGTTGGAGTTTATTCGCCGAAACTTGCCGGATAAGCTTTATGGCAGCTGCCCGACCTGTACGGCCAATAACTTGCTTGACAAAGCCGTTGCCCTCGGAGGGGAAGACGTGAACAAAGCCATGAGCAGCCTTGGCTGGGGTAATCAGATCATTTCGGATTATACTTCGGTTCGTCTGTACATTCCATCTGGCAAAAAGTATGGCGGCGGCTCGCGTGTGAGCTCATTGACCTATAAAGACAACTGGCAGGCGATTTCGACAGAGTATGACGGTGTTTATACCTGGCGTTACGAATATCCGTCCCGGGAAATTGCTATGGGCAACGCCTCTTTTGAACCGAACGGCATGATCGACGAATGTCCGTTGTATAAATGGAGCACCTACGTGAACGTTGCGGAAAAATTTCCGGATGAAACCAGGTTTACACCGACACCATTGACCGGTTTGCTTTTCCCAACACCGGTTGTAGGTTACGAGCGAGTGAAAGTGAGCATTTCCGGCACACCTAATCTCGGTTATTCCATCGCGGAGTTCCATACATCCAGAATACATCCGGTGATCGAGTCGACTACATTAATTGACAAATCAGTCAATACGCATCGTCCGAAAAACGTATTGATCGGCAAAACGACCGATCGTTACGGGATGTCGCAAGGCTTTTTCATTCACACCAACGATTTCCATGGCAAGCCCCGCCAATCGATGATTTACGATATCGATGAGGCCGAAAATGCAAAACCTGTGCTGCAATCGCGTTCAACTTACCATTATGCTGAAACAGATGCAACCGTTCAAATGGCCGATCGTAGAGGAATTATCACGAATGAGCGGGTCTCACTTGAATACGACATGCATGCCGATAGCCGCTATATAGAGAACAGTTTTGAATACCAGGATTTTGGTGTGAGCTTCCGTGTGAAATTCGTGCCGGGAGTACCACCTCTCATTATTCCGTTTATCCTGCCGACATTCAGCATCAGCAGCCGAACAGAAGCGTTCTATTCGCATGCATTCGTCAAACACCTGAACACTTCGGCAATTGTAACCGCTATTGAGACCGAAAGCTTCGGGTCTATCAATAACGCCGAAAATCTGGTTTACGATCGTTTCTCCGGAAACGTGATCCTCAGCAGTCTTCAGGATGAATACGACGATAAGCTCTATTCACTGAATTATCCGGCTCATTGGGGCTACCATGAGCTGCGGGATATTTCGGGCACTAAGACTAACCCGACCGTTGCAGTAAATATAACAGGCGGTACGATCGGCAGCGGAACCGGTCCGAATCCTTATAACGATCTTTCACCGGGCGATATCGTAAAAATTACCACGGCAAGCTTAACACCTACAGTCTGGGTGGCCAAACGAAATGCCGGCGGAAGCTTCCAGACCATGTACCTTATGCAGGCTGACGGAACTGCTTATACAGCCGCAACAGGTACACATACCTTACAGATACTGAACACCAACCGGGATAACCGCCTGAACGAGGTGATGCAGTCATTGGTAACCAAAAAGCTGCCGCTGACAACGACCGGACCATTGGCCGTTTTACAGGCGCCGACAGAAGTACTTTCTGCCAGTGCAGTGACCTATCGCGATCGAAACAACTTCAAATGCGGTAATGCCGACCGTCCGGATAGTCCTGACAAAGATGGAGAAGTAGCTATCGGACAGACGCTGAATCCCTATCGTTTCGGTGTTCGGGGCGACCTGATCGTCGATGCGCAATATGCCTGGCAGTCTGAGCGGATAAATGCAACCCATGCTTACAAAACCCGTTTCGACGGCACCTTTACCGATTACCTGCCGTTCTACCGCTGGGCATCCCCAACGGACGATACCAAACAATGGGTACGAATTTACCATAACAACCATCCGGATTATACCACACACAATGCGACTCCAAAATGGCGCGCAATGGGAGAAACACTTGTTTTCGACCAATTTGGCAAGCTGCTGGAAACAAAAGATCAGATCGAGGTTCGCTCAGCTGTACTTTATGGCTATGATCCGTTGTTCCGACTGGTGCCGGTTGCACAGGCGGTAAATGCCCGTCAGCAGGAGATCGCCTTCGACGGCTTCGAAGATTACAGCTACCACAGCACTACCAGCTCCGGGATCACAAATACCGATCCGCACTTCAACTTTAAAGGCGTGTCCGGCACCAGTGTTTCAACAACCGTTCGCCACAGCGGGTTATATTCCCTTCGTGTAAACGCAGCTACGACAGTTAGCAGAGCAAAGAATGCTGCAAACTCCTGTGATATTTCTTCCAAAGAAGATCCGAAAGAGAACAGCTTTACGGTAGACAGCTGTAGCTGCATCAAAGACTTTGAGCCAACGCCAGGCGATTATGTGATCGGCGCATGGATCTACAACGATCCGGTAACAGATTCCATTGGCAGGATCCAGGTTGCCGTAACGGGTCAGCCGACATTAACATTCAGCCCATCCGGACCAGTGATCGACGGCTGGCAGCGACTCGAAGGCACCTTCACTGTTACAGCCGGAGCAACCGTTACGGTTTCACTTAAAAACGCAGCTCCGAATTACGTTTACTTCGACGACCTGCGCATTCACCCGCTGATCGCCGGAATGACCACAACGGTTTACGATCCGAAAACTTTGCTGCCGCTGGCTACACACGACGGCTACAACTTCACGACTTTCTACAATTACGACGAAAACCTGAACCTGGTGCGCGTTCGTGTAGAGACCATTGAAGGTATTAAAACCATTTCGGAAGCAGAAATTGGTGGTGTAAAACAACCTAAACCCTAACCCTGACAGCCATGAATAAATATATTCTCATCCTTATAACGGTTCTGACGGGTTTTACTGCTTTTGCAGGCAACGAAACCTACAGTGTCCGTCGCGAAGGCACTGCGCTGGTCACGTCATCTACCGTTCCGCTGTTTTCCGTCTACGACGGTCAGTACTACACCATGCATACGACTTCCTGGCAAAGCCAGTTTGTCAATAAAAAGGTCAGCAACTTCCTGCGTCTGGGAATCAATCCCGATGTGGCACAAACCAATGTGCTGAACGGAAGTATGACTTTTGACCTCAAGGTCTGGACCTGGGACGCCGTGAACAATGAATTCGCTATCACGACCATTAGCGATATTGTACTGTCATTGTACTACGAGCATACGAATCCAACCACTGTACTGGTGGACGAAATGAGCACCTACGATTTCAGCGGAGCTCACCGTGTAGATGTATTCCTGAAAACCATTACCAATACCTCCGGTTTTAACCTGAGCGAAGTATTCGTGCAATCGGATATGGTCGTGGAGCGGAGCTATACGCTCGACAACAGCGCAGTGACCGGATTGGATATCGATGCGGTTGCCGGCTCGCCTTTTTACGAGTTTCAATGGAACCCGAAGTCCGGAGCCGAATGGTACGAGCTCGAGTGGGTGCACGTACAGAATACAAAGCTGAACGGAGCCACGCAGTCCGACCTGACAAAGCTAAGCTACGATTACTACCTGAATTCCACGCGTGTTGTCGTAAAGGGGAATGCCTATCGCATACCCGCCATCCTGGATAAAGGCTGGCTTTTGTTCCGTGTCCGGCCGATCGGGTTCCAGAGCCCGGCGCTGAACGTTCGAAAAGAAGGAGCGTGGAGCACAACCGCGGAATCCGGAACGGTGAACAGCCACACCGCCGCATCAAAGCTTCAGATCACGACCGAGTATGATCCCGGCATGAACTGGTCGCACCAGGTTGCTTACGGCGACGACGGGGAACGCTTCGAATCGGTGGCTTTCAGCGATGGTTTGGGCCGTCCGCGTCAAACTGTTGGTCACAATACCGAAACGAAACAGGCTGTTGTGTCCAATGTTTATTACGATGAGCTGGGCCGTCCGGTAATTGCCGATCTGCCTACGCCGACCGACGATGATTCCCTGAAGCATTATCCGGGCTTCAACAAAGCCGATGGTACCACACAGCCGTTCAGCGTGCAGTATTTCAACAGCGGCCTGTCGGATAACTGCAGTCCGTCCGGTGCCGGTTTTTCGACCGCGTCCGGTGCCGGAAAATACTATTCCCCTTCCAATCCCGATCAGGATGGAGAGAACAAGCGTATTCCGGACGCAAAAAAATACCCATATAGCCGTGTGGTATACGAAAACGACTTCTCCGGCCGCGTACAGAAAGTGAGCGGCTACGGCGATTCGCTGCGCACCGGAAGCGGACGGGAAACCTTCTATTTTTATCCTTCCGCCAACCAGGAAGAGCTCAACCGATTGTTCGGTGCAGAAGTCGGTTACGCGAGTCATTACAGTAAAATGGTGACCGTTGACCCCAACGGGCAGATTTACGTGCAGTACGCCGATATGGCCGGCCGTGTGATTGTTACTTACCTGGCCGGCGATAGTCCGGCTTCACTGGATGCCATCGAAGGAAACGGTGGATCGAATGTAACGGTTGGGTTGTTGCCGCTGAATAAACAAACCATCGATACCGTTTCGGCCGGACCGTCTTCGACGCTGACCTATCACGAGTTCATTTATGCCGACGGTGCCTACACCTTCAATTATGCTATGACGCCACAGCAGTTCCGGAATGCCTGTATGGCCGAAGACATTTGCTTCGATTGCGTATACGATCTGGAGTTCCGCATCCTGGACGCCTGTGATGACAGTGTGTATACTTATACGGAAACCCTGATGGGCTATGACCTCGATAAGCTGTGCAACGATCCGGGCAAAGCACCGGAGACATTTACCTCGCCGGCACTTTCTCTTCAAAAAGGCGCTTATACGATTGTGAAAACGCTGCGCATCAACCAGGAAAAGCTGAAAGAAAACTGGTGCTATTATATCGAGAACAGCAGCTGTGTGGAACCACTCGCAGACGTATTCAACGAATTGTACGAAGCTGAATCCTTCGATCTGTGCAACGAAACGGTGGACGACCCCGAAGACATGACCGGCTGTGAAGCCTACCGGGAAGCCATGTTACGCGATATGATGCCGGGCGGACAGTATGCGCAGTTTGTGAATACAAGCGGTACTTACACGGCTTTGCCGAACAGTTCCGATGTGCATTCCGTTCTGACAGAGGATAACCTCGGAACTGATGAAGACTGGAGAAACCCGGCTGGCGGTTATAAAGACGAGGATGGCAATCCGGCAACAGTAGAAATCACACTGGTTTCGGTGGGTGTTTACAATCCACCTATTCTTCCAGGGTCTACGGTAGGTGGCCCGCTTTCCAACGGAAATTACACCGTGGATCCCGAACGACTGACCAACCTGCATGATTTCATTACGCATTTTCAGCCAAGCTGGGCGGAAGCCTTGCTCCCTTACCACCCGGAATACTGCTTTTTAGTGGAATGTGAGGAAAACGAGACCTCCAACTCCAACGAATACGATTTGACCATGCTGGCCACCTGGACCTTTGATGACGCCTGTGCAATTGGTTTCTTCGAACCGTTAGCGAGCNNCTTCGATACAGGCGGAAACGGCTCAACGCTGAACACCGCGATGAACGATGCCATGAACGATTACCAGGAATCTGGCTATAGTATCTGGGAAATGGCAATCTATGAGGCTTACTGTAACAGTACAGGAGATATCACCACCTGCTACGACAACTTTACACGCAGCACTGATAACTGTTACAAAGACCTTGTTTGGATAACCTACCGCCGCATGTATCTCGAGCTGAAAAGTCAATTCGTTTACCAGGCCATGAATGCCGCATGTGACAATTCGGCTATCGGCGTACATCCCGACTGGATTGGCTTTTCGCCCCGCTGGGGCAATATTTACCAGCTCACGGATGTCGACACCGACGGAGCCGGCCCGGATACCGGGAACACGCTCGATCAGTCTTACTTCGACGGGCTCATCCAGCAAAGCTGCGAAACGGCTTGTGAAGCTTTTGCCGACGACTGGATCGAACAACTGGCCGGCTGTGATTTTACAAGTGTAAATATGGTCGACCTGAAAAACGATCTCATGGCGGTATGTATGAGCGGTTGCGACAGCGAGCACCCGATGGGCTCCACAACGGCGCCTCCGGGCTATAGTGGTACGCATTTGTCTGTTCACGAAGTAGTGATAGATCACTTCGGTCCCGAAAACAACTTGTGTTCCGACTTGCTCATTTCTAACCCGGGACCTTACCGCAGCAACGATGAGCTCGAAGACCTCGTTAACAAGCCACTCGACACCTGTGGCTGTGAAGCGGTGATGCAGGCCCAATGGGAAGCAAGCAATGACAACCCGAACGGCTGGACGATCGAGCAGATCCTGGCCGTAAACACGGGTGTAACGCTCGAAGATGCCCACTACCTGATCTGCGCTTGCGACAAAGCTGTTGCCGGTGACTATGAACCGGGCAATGTAACCTGGATCTCAGGAGCCATGGAATATCTTGAAAGTACAAAGATCACCATTCCAGCAACACTGGCCTGCTCCGGAGGAAACGGCTGCACCGATTGCGAAGTGGTCATGGCTTACATGGATACCTTAAATGAGCGATTCAGTGAGGTAACTGACTTCGAAGACGCTGAGAATTACAGCACCCTCCTCACGAATTACCTGAACAACGAGCTGGGCTTCCACCTGTCGTACTACGATTATGTGGATTTCATCGGAAAATGCAATGCCGATGGGGAAAACCCTTATTGTACGGTAACGCCGGAAGCAAAAGAATGGGCGGAAGTCATGAAGCTCATAGCCTTCCGCGGGCAATTGCTCAACGGCTCGGGCAATGCAGTAGACCTGCTGGCCCAGAACATCGTTTACGAAAACGGCGACCTGCAATACCAGTTGCCGGGGAACCAGTACTGGTCTTCGGTTGCCGGAGACGTGCTGACAATTCACATGGGCACGACCGGCGGCAGCGACTGCAGCTTCGGGCTGACATTGGCCGACTCGCTCGGCTTTGAATTTGCCGACATCGTTTCCTTCGGTACTATCGTGCCGCTGACCGGCAATTGTTCGGAAAATACGACCTTCAAGATCGGCGTGACCTACCGTGACTGCGGGGAATTGAGCAACGCATGGCTCACAGGTACCAGCGAATGCCTGGAGATCAACGATTGTGTGTGCGATACGGCCGGACTGCGCCTTTGCGACGAGCTGCCTTCGCTGGAAACCACTTGTTACCAGCCGCGTCTGAACGAGCTGTACCAGCAGGCCGAAACCAGCTACCTCGAGGCGATCGACGCCATGTACCTGCCATTTATCAGGGAATTCAACAGCGCCTGCGCAGCAGCCTTCAGTACCGAAGTGCTCAGCTATACAGGACCACGCAATACCTACCAGTATACCCTGTTCTATTACGATCAGGCTGGAAACCTGGCGAGGACCGTAGCTCCGGCCGGTGTGAACCTGGCGTTCGATCCGACCGACGTTGACCTGGCGCGCGAAGAAGTTCTCAGCTCAACAGATTATGAGCTTCCGGGTTCTTATCCCGACAACCCGATGCCGGTGCATACGTTCGAAACGACCTACAACTACAATTCCTACGACCAATTGGTGAATACGACCAATCCGGACCAGACCGGAGCAACCCGTTACTTCTACGATTATTACGGTCGTCTCGTGCTTTCGCAGAACCCGGTGCAGGCCGACGACAAGAAATACAGCTACGTGCTGTACGATGCGCAGGGCCGACCGATCGAATTCGGTCAGATCGACCGTGACGTTCCGCCGAGCGGCGGTGGCTCGGGCTATATCATTGCCGATATTACCGAAACGCAGCTGAAGACCAAAGACCTCGGCGTCACCATGAAGAACTGGATCTACAGCGGAGTCCGTACGGAAGTTACCTATACTGTCTATGACAAACCGCTTTCCGGAACTATTTCCGCGAAATTCGCAGCCGGTTCACAGCAGAATTTACGCCTGCGAGTGGCGACTGTGATGTATTTTGATGCTGTGGCTCTCGGTGCAGCCATGCCGACCAGCGGCTATGCTTCGGCAACGCACTATTCCTATGATCTGCACGGCAACGTGATCGAAACCTTACAGGACGTTCCGGTGCTGGCTCCTGTTCAGCAGGACATCAAATCCACACAGTACGAGTTTGAGCTCATCAGCGGGAACGTGGAGAAGGTAGAGTACCAGAAAGGCAAGAACGACCAAACCACGCATACGTATACTTACGACAAGCTCAACCGTTTAACGGAAGCACACTTTTCCAGTGACGGCGGTATGCACGTGAACCGCGAGGCGCATTACCGCTACTTCGATTACGGGCCGATGGCGCGTGTGGAGATCGGCCAGCAGAAAGTACAGGCCAACGATTACAGCTACACGATCAACGGCTGGCTAAAAGGCATGAACAGCAACACGCTGGACCCGACCCGCGACGGTGGTAAAGACGGCTCTACGGGCTACTACAGCGGCAACGCCAGCGCCCACAAGCTCATTGCGCGCGATATGAACGGCTATACGCTGGGCTACTTCCGTGGCGATTACGCCAGCATCGGTTCTACGAGCTTTGAAGCAACCGTCGGAACGGGGAACGCTATGGCCAACGCGATCCGTCCGCTGTTCAACGGTAACATTGCCCACAGCGTAACGGCCATCAAAGACCTTGGCAACATCCAGGCGGGCGTTTACAGCTACGACCAGCTGCAGCGTTTGAAGAAAATGCGGGTGTTTATCAACCAGAGTACGCTGCTGTCTTCGAACAGCTGGGCCGGAAGCGCGGAGACGCAGGAATATTATTCGGATTATTCTTACGACAGGAACGGCAACCTGCTGACGCTGAACCGGAACGGTATTTCCTCGATAGGTCTTGACATGGACGCGTTCGATTACGATTACATAGCGGGAACCAACCGACTGCGGCATGTCGCGGACGGGGGCACGGATTATGGCGGGTATGACGATATTAAGACCGGTCAGACGGGCACGAATTACCAGTATGATAAGCTGGGCCAGATCGTGGCGGATGTGCAGGAAGGCATGGCGCTGGAGTGGCGCAAGGGCGATAAGAAGCTGCTGCTGCAGCGCACCCAGACCATGCGTATAGAATACGTATATAACCCGTTTGGCCAGCGTGTGCTGAAGGTGGAGAAGCAGGTGGTGAGCGGTGCGATCCAGCCGAATAACGGAGCCACGGCGTGGAAGTATACGCTGTACGGTTATGATGCGAACGGGCAGGTGCTGAGCACCTACACGGCCCTGATGCCGACAACGGGCGATAAGACCGCCAATCTCGACGAGCAGATGATCTACGGAGCAGATCGCTTAGGGTTGGTTGACGACGGCCGGCAGATCGCGGTGAACCTGACGCAGACGGCTATCCCGACGATCAAAAAGAACCAGCTGGGCAAGAAGCGCTATGAGCTGACGAACTGGCTGGGGAATGTGAATGTGGTG
>DJFN01000053.1 GCA_002432085.1 Flavobacteriales bacterium UBA5871 | reverse complement strand
TTCTTTTGTAGCCTGGCGCTGAGCATCGTTAAAGTATGCCGGAACGGTAATTACAGCATCCGTTACTGTCTGCCCAAGATAATCCTCGGCAGTTTTTTTCATTTTCTGAAGTGTCATAGCCGACAGTTCCTGTGGTGTATAAAGGCGTCCGTTGATATCTACACGTGGCGTATCGTTGTCACCTTTTACAACGCTGTAAGGAACGTTGCCTGCTTCTTTAGAGCTTTCGGTAAATTTATTACCCATGAAACGCTTGATAGAAGCTATAGTTTTTGTGGGATTGGTCACTGCCTGTCTTTTAGCAGGATCACCAACCTTGATCTCTCCGCCTTCAACAAATGCAATTACTGACGGGGTTGTTCTTTTTCCTTCAGCATTAGGAATAACTACCGGTTCGTTACCTTCCATTACGGAAACACACGAGTTGGTTGTTCCTAAGTCAATTCCAATTATTTTTCCCATATCTATTGTTTTCTTTCTGATTTTATTTGTTGTCTTTCGACGATCTGTTTTTGTCAATGATTATGCCACCTGAGAAATTTACGACACGACGTGACAGATTTGTCAGCGCCGCCTGTTAATAGGGCTTAAAAGCTGTCGAATTGACAGAAACGACTGACATTTACCTCGATTCAGAACGCTTTTACTGCCATTCAAGCAGTTTCAGAATTATCAGAAATAAAAAAGCCGTCTATTTTTTCGGCAGACGGCTTGCGAAAAAGATCATACCTGTGGAAGCAGCTCGGCTTGAGCCAGTGGTTCGTCGTCGCGGTTACGCATTACCGGTCCTTCTTCTTCCGAATGCGTCGACCGGCCGCTTATATTCTGCAGTCCGGGACTGCTTTCGAGAAAACCGGTTACCGGACAATGTCCCGTGATTCCGCGATACAACATATAACCGGCTGTGGCGCCTTTGATCAGGCTTCTTCTGCGCAGGGCTCTGTACAGCATAAGTGCGCCCGATCCAACCGAAACCATGCGCTCAAGCGAAGAAATGTTCGGTTTCGTTTCTCTTTGATCCTTATCTGTTTCTGTTCTCATGATGCAATGATTGTGCGGCAATGCCGCGGTTCATGTAAACAAGTTAGAAAAAGAATAGCCTGAAAGGCGGCTGCTTTAAGCTTTATTAGGACGTTGGGAGAGCAAGACTTCAGGATGTCAGGACGTCAAGACATCAGGATTTCAAGACTTCAGGATTTCAGGATAGCAGGAACGAACGACCGGAGACTGAAGACCGGAGACCGAAAAACTATTTCCGTGTGTAGACTTTGCTGTTAACCTTTTTTACTTTGTCTTTTTCGTCGGAAATAGTCGCTGTCTGCGTCGATTCGATTTTTTCCATCCAGCCGTCCGACAAGCGCATCGAGAGCCGTAATTTGTTGGTCATCGCGACCTTGGCTTCTTCGAATTTGATCTTTTTGGTCTTGTCCATCATGAAAACCATGATAAATGCGAACATGGCTTCTTTCAGCTCGTCTTTGTTCGGCTTCGAATTCAGGCTGATGGTCGCCAGATCGTTCGGCTTGCTGATGGTCATCAACGTGAGCTTTCCGGTTCCTGTCAGGCTGACATCCCCAATGGTTGGAAATGTTACTTCAAGGTCAAGCGGCTTGCTCAACGTCAGCTCGAAGCCATAGAGTCCGTGAATAGTGATGATATCCGTAAGAAACATGGCTTCCACATCTTCCAGCGAAGAAAAATTGGTGATGAGCAGATCGATAACGCTCGCGTATACTTTGGCTTCTTCGGGATCCTGCACATCGGCAACCATTTTTTTGGATGCTTCCAACTTTCGAAGCAGCTCTTCTTTCAGCTCAGGCAGGTTCAGTATGGTATCGAACATTCCGAACTCATCGGTCTGATAGTGAATCACGCTCTCCATCTGCAGGGAATTCAGGATCTTTTCCAGCTCCGCATCATCGCTTTCGTGTTGCTGGTTGAAGTAACGCGCTTCGAAAATATACAGGTGCTCGGAGCTATCGATCACTTTCAGCTCGAGATCGTATTCGGCTTTCGTTTCCCGGGCGATCTTATCGGAATTGGGCTTGTACTTCGTATCCGACTCGACAATATGATATGTGCTTTTATCGCCGACATTCCAATAACCGATCGTCGTGACTTTCGAATTGGAGATCAGATTCGGCTGTTCCTGTGCCAGCAGATTCGTGGTTACAAGAAGGAAGAAAAGGAGAAAAAACTTATGCATACGGCGGTTTCAGGCTGCAAAAATAGTCAATTCAGGCCGATGGACCTCTATCAGGACGTCAAGACATCAGGACTTCAGGACGTCAAGATATCAGGATTTCAGGATAACATGACTGAACGACTGGAGACCGTCGACCGGTGACGAAGACTAGAACTTCTTCCAGGCGATCACAACGATCTCGACCAAAGCGCCTAACGGGAGCTTATCTACAGCATACGCAGCACGCGTCGGACGGTGATCACCGAACACATCTGCGTAATAACCGTTGAATTCCTTGAAATCGTTGATATCCTCGAGCAAAACGTTTGCATAGACGATGTCGTTGAGTGTCAGACCTGCTTCACTCAGAACGGCTTCAATGTTGCTGAATGCCTGGCGTGTTTGCGCTTCCAGACCTTCAACGAGCGTATTTGAAATCGGATTCAATCCCACTTGTCCGGAAAGAAAAACGGGAACGCCGGGAGCCGATGGGATAATGCCTTGTACGTATGGGCCGACTGCTGCGGGAGCATGGGAGCTTGTGAGGATGTTCATATGGTGAATTGAAAATGTAAAATTGAAAAATTGAAAATTAAGGATCCGAAGCGTTAATACATTCGCTGGCGCTTGATCATATAGGTCGTTAGGACTTCCTGCAAACCGTTTTGGATGTCAGCCGGCATGAAATCGACGGAATAATGGGCGCATTTCAGCTCGATGTCGTGGAAATAGTTCCGAATCGCTTCGGTATACGCCTGCTTGACTTCCGAAGGATGCAGCTTCATCCGCTCGCCGGTTTCCATATCCACGAGGTTCATCGGACGGTTTTCGAGCGCGAAATCGACTTCGGTTTGTTTGTCGACTACGTGGAAAATCACCACTTCGTGCTTGTTATGACGCAAATGCTGAATCGCCTGCAT
>DJFN01000234.1 GCA_002432085.1 Flavobacteriales bacterium UBA5871 | reverse complement strand
ATGTAGGCACGGGATGCAGCCGAACATTTTTGTCCCTGAAATTCGAAAGCGCCGCGGGAAAGCGCCGTTGCCACTTCGGCAGCGTTAGCCGATTTGTGGACCATCACGAAGTCTTTTCCACCCGTTTCACCAACGATGCGCGGGTAAGAACGGTAGTTTTCGATGTTGTTTCCGATCTCTTTCCAGAGGTGACGGAAAACGGCTGTAGATCCGGTGAAATGCAATCCTGCGAACGCTCTGTGCTTGAATATCACATCGCCGGCAACAGGTCCGTCAACGGCAACCATGTTGATTACGCCATCCGGAACGCCCGCAGCTTTGAACAGGTCCATAATTACTTGCGCGGAATACATCTGCGACTCGGCCGGTTTCCATACGATCACGTTCCCCATCATGGCCGGAGCGGCACAGAGATTCGCAGCGATGGATGTAAAGTTGAACGGTGTGAGCGCAAATACGAATCCTTCGAGCGGACGGTATTCCNNGAAGCGGAAAAAGTCGATCAGCTCGCATGCCGCATCGATTTCAGCCTGGAAAACGTTTTTCGATTGTCCGAGCATCGTTGCAGCATTCATGCGGTTGCGGAACGGTCCGGCAAGCAAATCGGCAGCTTTCAGGAAGATCGAAGCGCGCTGTTCCCAAGGCAGATTCGCCCATTGCTCACGAGCTGCGAGGGCAGCATCAATGGCTTGCTGAACGTGGCTTGCGTCGCCGTAGTGGTAATGACCGATCACTTTGCCGTGCTCGTGCGGCGGCGACATCGGTTTGCGGGTTGAAGTCGTGACTTCCTTCCCGCCAATATATAACGGAACCTCGATGGGTTGCTGATTGTAAAGCTTGTTGTATTCTGCCAGCAGGGCTGTGTGATCGGGCGAACCCGGAACATAGGCTTTTACCGGTTCGTTCACAGCTACCGGAACGTTGAAGATTGCGTTTGACATAGTCCGAATTTGTTTCTGCAAATGTAAGGATTGTTTCACCATCCTCCACAGGCGGATCTTCGACAAGAGGAGCAAAGATCATGGACAAGCACACCGCTCAAGGAAGCAAAGGGTTTCGGTGTTGATGACTGATAAGGAAATACAATTATTTTCAGGGGTGAATTGCACGTTTTTGGGACGAATTGCATCTTAGATTGGACAAAAGATATTGATTAACTTCAATACATCAACCACTCTTCTCATCCTCCTTCAAGCGAGGAGGTTTGATCTTTTTTCGTAAACTTGCGCCACCAAATTACTTGCGTGAAAACGATCCTTGCTACAGCCATTATCAGTCTTTTGACCTCGTTCACTTTTTCCCAGGATATCAATGCCCTGTGGGACGATTTCCGCAACGGAAGCTCTTCCAGGCGCGTGAAAGCGTGCGATGAGCTGACCCGTTACTATCAGAGTGAAGCGAAAGATTCCCTGCGCGTGATCGGTGAAGAGCTGTTCATGTACGGCATCGACGAACATTATTATCCGGCAATCGAACAAGGCAAGCTGACACTGGCAACCTGGTTCATTCTTTCGGGCCAGACCGCCGACGGGATCACGATGGCCAAAGCGCTGTTGTCGAATATGGAAGAGCGCGGCGACGATCGCATGGTTTCTTCCGCTTCGAGTACGATCAGCCTCGGTTACATCGCACAGAAGGATGGGAAGTCGGCCAATTATTGGGCGAAAAAAGCCGGGAAATACGGTCAGAAAAACGCCGATCCGATCGTTCGTGCCGAATCGCTCATGGTACTGGCGGAATCGTACTACCTGCTCAATCAGTCGCAGAAGGCCATTGAAACATACCAACGTTATATCACAGCGATCAAGCCTTACAAAAAATACCGCTCGATGAGTGCGGCCTACGCGCGTCTGGGCGATATCTACCGGATGGAAAACAAGCTGTCGCTGACCAAGCGCTTCTTCAATTATTCGATGAAATACGCCCGTTTATCCGGAGCCAGCATTGCGCTTGCACATGCGATGAATAATATGGCGATCGTTTATTTCGAAGAAGGCGATACGGCCATGTCACGCAACTACTTTACGCAGGCGATGGACTTAAGGATCCGCATCAACGATCCGAAGGCGATTTCCGAAAGCTATTACAACCTCGGCGATTACTATTTCTATACTTCGAATTACAACAAGGCTTTTCAATGGTACCAGAAATCGCTGGACTATTCCAAAAGCAAAAACCTGCTGCCGGAACAAGGCGACGCGCTTCGTGCTTTAGCGGCCTTGCAGAAAAGTACAGGCGATTACAAAGGAGCGGCCGAACAGCTGGAGCGTTATGTGGAGCTACGCGAGGAAATTGAAGTAAGAAACAGCTCGGATGACGAAGAAGTGGCCGATTTACAACGAACTATTTTGCGACTGGAAGCGGAACACGAAGTAAGCAACGGCGAATTCAACGCAAAAAAGTCTTCATCGTTCAAATGGGAATGGCTGGTGATCGTTTTTCTGGGCACCGTATTGGTACTGACCCAGATCACGCGCCGAAAAACAGTTACCGGAAATTAACCGCCATCAGTTCAATCTGCCCGGAAAGATCAGATCGAACCCGGGAATTTTCACCTGGAAAGGCTCCCCGGAAGCTTGATTCACGAAGGTATAAAAGCCGTGCATCGATCCCAGCTCGGAATGCAGCTCGCAACCACTGGTGTAGTGGTAAGATTCTCCCGGCTCGAGTACGGGCTTCTGCCCTACGACACCTTCTCCGCTGACATGCACAGGCGGATTGAGCGAGTCGAAGATAAACCAGTCGCGGTGAACGAGCTGAACGGCAAAATTGTTTCGGTTTTCGATGGTGATCCGGTAGTTAAAGAAGTACGAACTTTCTTTCGTCTGGGAAACATCGCTGCGAAACTGGGTCGTGACCCCCACTTCGATGCCTTCAGTAATAGAAATACTTTTGTTCATAGACCTGGTGTTGTTTCCGCAATTTACTAATCTCTATTCATTGTTAACCGTGTTTGTGAACAAATTATTATAACTCGATTAGAATTTAACAGCTCCCGGTGAACATTGGTCGAAATAGCTCTTCCGTTTGTCCATGATTTTCATCCCATTGTCTGTATTGATGGGAGCCTGAACCGAAAATCTTTGCTATCTTGGACTCTTAAAACTCTTCCGCTCATGAAACAGCTGCTACTTTTCCTGGCTCTGACGATCCTTTCATTTTCCTATACACAACAGCTTCCGGCGTGGAACAAAGCCGAATGGCAGGACCTGAAGAACATTTCGGTCAGCTATCGGAATGAAAAGCCTGTTCCTCAATATGCAATCGACCGTTATCCCGTTTACAAACTGGCTTCCGGCTGGTATGTGTCATTGTTTGGAAAAACGCACAACACCACGGATTGGTCGGCTTTTCGCGAAGCAGGCGTCTTGATCGGCACATCGGTCAACGGCGTTACGACCATCAAAGTTCCGCTGGAACAACTGGCAGCTC
This sequence comes from Flavobacteriales bacterium UBA5871, assembly GCA_002432085.1. Classification (GTDB taxonomy): domain Bacteria; phylum Bacteroidota; class Bacteroidia; order Flavobacteriales_D; family Crocinitomicaceae; genus Fluviicola. The sequence continues at coordinate 4,851 of DJFN01000234.1, read as the reverse complement.
TCGACTTTTCTTCCGTTTACAGCTATCTTGAAATCCCATCGAAAATTCAGCCGCATCTGGACCGCGCGGTGAAAGACACCCGTGCCGACAGCGTTCAGCATGGCTGGGGATTGCCGGAAGCGTTTACAGGGAAAGACGTTTTCATCGGCGTAACGGATTGGGGATTCGATTACACGCATCCAATGTTCTACGACACGCTTTTACAGGCTTCCAGGGTTTTTGCTGCGTGGGATCAGTACAAACAACTGGGCGATACACCTTCGGGTTACGCCTACGGTGTGGAGTACGATTCGTGGTCGGAGCTCAGCACAGCCGGAAGCGATACGGCCAACATTTACAGCTATCACACGCACGGAAACCACGTTGCCGGAATCGCTGGCGGAAGCGGTGGTGGAACGCCCTACCGCGGTTTTGCTTTTGAATCGCAGTTCTTATTTGCAACCTTTCTGATCGATGCAGCTTCGGTGATCGATGCTTTTGCGTGGATGAAATCCAAGGCCGATGCCGAAGGAAAACGACTGGTGATCAACATGAGCTGGGGCCTTACGTATATGGGAACGCTCGATGGCAATTCACTGCTGTCGGAAGCGATCGCCGGTTTTGCGGATGAAAACGTCGTATTCGTTGGTTCCGCAGGCAACAATGGCGATGTGAATTACCATATCAAAAAGACCTTTAACAACGACGAAATCACGAGCCGCATCAACTTTTACGATTACGCCGCCAATCCGAATATGTGGGGACAAAGCATCACGATGTGGGGCGAGGCCGGACAGCCGTTTTCTGCCGGAATCGAAGTTTACAACAACTCAGGAACCTTGTTGAATGCCAGTCCGCTTTACAGCACGGCCACACAAACCGATTACCTCGATTCCATTCTTGTGATCGGCAGCGATACCGTTTACTTCAATCTTGCAGCCGAAGCATCCAATCCGTTGAACAGTCGCCCAAGTATGCGTTTACGCGTTAATAATCGTCATACAGCACTCCGGATCGTTTTGCGCAGCTCTGCCGTTGCGGGAACCGTTCATTACTGGAACGTAACGGAGCTCACCACCGGCGTTGGAAACTGGGGGATGCCGTTTACCGGCTTGGGAAATGCTGCTGTAGCTGGCGACGCACTGTACAGCATCGGCGAACCATCTTGCTCACCTGACGTAATTGCTGTCGGCGCTTACACTTCTTCCTATATCAACGGACAGGGAAATCCGGCCGGTGGTGCTATGGCCTCGTTCACGAGCTCCGGGCCGCTTTATACGGAAGTCATGAAACCGGACATTTCCGCTCCGGGCGTGAATGTGATCTCGTCCATTTCATCGTTCACAGACGCCGATTACAACACAACGGAAACAACGACCTTCAACGGAACAGATTACGACTTCGCGAAATTCTCCGGTACTTCAATGGCTTCACCTTGTGTGGCCGGAATCGTTGCTCTGCTGCTCGATGCGAGTCCAAGCATTTCACCGGATCAGGTAAAGACGATCCTGCAAACAACCGCTCGATTGGACAGCTACACCGGAACGATCACCGCTCCGGGCCATCCGCGTTGGGGAATGGGCAAAGTGAACGCTTACCAGGCTGTTTTACTGGCGTTAAACACCGTCGGGCTGGAAGAATTGCAAGCGGATAACTGGGCGATGGTTTATCCGAATCCAGCGACCGACGAAGCATGGCTTTTACTTCCCGAAGGGCAAACCGCTACAACAATCACACTTGTTGCGATGAACGGCCAGATCATTCGGAAAGCGCTGGAAAACGGCCGTTTCGATTGCAGCAACTTGCCGGCCGGAACGTATCTTGTGGAAACAGTAACGGAAAAGGGAATCTTGCGCACCAGGTTTGTGCGTTTGTAAGACAAACCCGGCAGTACCATAAAACCGGACAAATTGCTATTTTTGCAGCGATCTGTCATGAAGACAGGCTAAAAGTTTACCAGAGAAAATGACGCCCAAGTTTCACGCTTTACGAGTCGCAGATGTTCGCCAGGAAACCGATGACACCGTTTCTGTTGCCTTCGAGATTCCTGCAGACCTGCTCTCAGATTATGTTTACAAAGCCGGCCAGTATCTGACTTTGCGCACCATGATCAACGGCGAAGATACGCGACGTTCCTATTCGATCTGCAAAGCGCCGTTTGAAAACGAGTGGCGCGTGGCGATCAAACGGATCGAAGACGGACTGTTTTCTTCCTGGGCAACGACCGGCCTGAAATCCGGTGATGTGCTCGACGTTATGACGCCGATGGGACATTTCGTCCTGACTCCGGATGCTGCGACGCAAAAATCGTATGTGTTGTTTGCTGCCGGAAGCGGTATCACACCTATCATCGCCATTGCCAAGACCATTCTTTCGGAAGAGCCTGAAAGCGATGTTACGCTGGTTTACGGTAACAAAGGATTCGCCAGCATCATTTTCCGCGAAGAGCTCGAAGGACTGAAGAATAATTACATGGACCGTTTCCGCCTGATTCACGTTCTGAGTCGTGAAAGTCTCGGCAATCCGCTTCAGAAAGGTCGTATCGATCGCGAAAAGGTAGACAAGCTCTGCAAGGCATTCTTCGGTGGTCAGACCATCGGCGGTGTTTTTGTCTGCGGACCGGAACCGATGATCCACGCCGTTAAAGACGGTATGATGGATTTCGGCGTCGATGAACGCAATATTCATTTCGAATTGTTCGCGACCAGCATTCCGAAGAAAACGGTCGAAAAAACCGTTAGCGACGAGCCGGGCATTTCTTCCAACGTATCCATAATCATCGACGGCGATCAGATAGATCTTGCACTGGAGTCCAACGGTGAAACCATTCTGGATGCCGCACACAAAGCCGGCGCCGATCTCCCGTTTGCCTGTAAAGGCGGCGTTTGCTGTACCTGCAAGGCGAAGATCATCGAAGGTTCGGTGAACATGCGTATCAACTACGCGCTCACGGACGAAGAAGTGAAGCAGGGCTATATTCTGGCTTGTCAATCACATCCGACGAGCCAGGTGCTCAAAATCGATTTCGATGCCTGAAACAATCGTTGTCATCGGCGCCAGCAGAGGCATCGGGAAGGCGCTCGTCGAGCAATTCGCTTCCCGTCCGGACACAACGATTTTGGCTTTTGCCAGAAGCTTCAGTGAAACACCTGCTTTTCCGCATCTGGAGAACGTTCATACATTTCAGCTGGATTTAGCCTCGGCTACGCTGCGCGAACAGCTGGAAATCATTCTGCGGCCTTTCGGGCCGATCTCGGTGATGATCAACAATGCCCNNTCGTGAAGCCGTTTATGGAGCTTACGCGAGCAGAAATCACGCACACGTACGAGGTCAACGTTATCGGCGTTATGCAGGCGATTCAGGCTTGTCTTCCGCAGCTGGGAAAAAGTTCGCACGTGGTCAATATTTCGTCTATGGGAGGTTTCCAGGGAACGATGAAATTCCCGGGCTTATCGGCTTATTCTCCATCCAAAGCGGCACTTGTTTCACTGACCGAATTGTTAGCCGAAGAATACAAAGACAGCGGCATTTGCTTTAACTGTCTTTGCCTTGGCGCCGTGCAAACAGAAATGCTCGAAGCGGCTTTCCCGGGTTACGTTGCTCCGCATTCGGCGAATGAAATGGCGGCTTATATCAGCGATTTTGCGTTGACGGCACACCGTTTTATGAACGGGAAGATCATTCCTGTTTCGCTCTCGACACCTTAACTGGCGGTCATGCAGCTCGCGCTTGCACCTTTGCAGACATATACCGATTATCATTTTCGCAATGCTCATCAGGCTGTTTACGGCGGCGTGGACAAATTCTATGCGCCTTACCTGAAAATGAACAACGACGGAACGATCAAGTCTGCTCCGAAGATCGATGTATTGCCGGTTAACAACCCGCTTGCTCAGGTCGTTCCGCAGCTCATGGCATGTTCGGTGGAAGACTTCTTCATCATGGCCGATTACCTGGAAGAACTTGGCTACACGGAAGTCAACTGGAATATGGGATGCCCTTATCCGATGGTGACGAACCGGAATCTTGGCGCGGGTATTCTCAACAAGCCTGATGATCTAAAACGGCTGCTGGATGCGATTGTGCCGCGTTTGACCATGCGTCTGGGGATCAAGATGCGGATGGGCATGGATTCGACGGCAGAAATCCTCGATATTCTTCCTGCATTGAACGACTATCCATTGACAGAGATCATTATTCATGCGCGCTATGCGAAGCAGCTCTATAATGGAGGTTGTGATCACGCACAATTTGCGAATTGCATCGCATTGACGAAACATCCGCTGACTTATAACGGCGATATTACGTCTGCAGAAGAATTTGAAGAGCTGCAGCAGCTTTTTCCAGGTATAACGAACTGGATGATCGGTCGCGGCGCGATGGTGAACCCGGCCCTGTTTGAAGAGATCAAAACCGGTCGTTTCGACGATTCGGAGACGTATCGATCGCGGTTGCTGGTCTTCACCGATCATTTGGAGAATAGCCTGGTTGCTTGCAATCCCGATAAAGGCTATGCATTAAGCAAGCTGAAATCGTATTGGGAATACCTGGCAGATGAGCTGGATGATGGCAATAAGCTGTTCCGGAAGCTGAAGAAAACAAAAACGTTGAGTGAATTCCGGGAGGAATTGCTGGTGTTTATGGACTAAGCGAAAGATCGTTCTCTTTAAATATCCCAAATCAGATCCTCTATTTCATCATCGCAGTCTAACTTCTCTATCTGGAAAGTTGGTAACGCAAAAAATCCCACAGTTACCTGCAGGGTTTTCTAAAAGTGGCATCGACTTACCTGTCTGCCGACAGGCAGGCTCTCCCATCCGTCTGGGGCGTGTCCGCCTTTGGAGGATACACATACCATCAGCTATTGGGCT
>DJFN01000246.1:35142-66916 GCA_002432085.1 Flavobacteriales bacterium UBA5871 | reverse complement strand
GGTCTACATTCTCGCTTACAAAACAGATTACAGTCAGCCGCTGCCGAAAGACGCGCAGTTCGATTACGGATTGAAAGCCAGTTTTACGGAGATCGACAACCTGGTGGATTACCGCTACACGGTCGGCGGAATTACTTCACCGGATTACGACAAGAGCAATCACTTCATCTACCGTGAGAATATCAATGCGGCTTATGTCAATTTGCGGAAAACGATCAAACGTTTCGGATTCCAGCTCGGTCTTCGTGCAGAAGGAACGCTTTCCCGCGGGAACCAGCTCGGCAACCCGATCAAACCGTCCTCGACCTTCAAGCGCGATTACTTCAACCTCTTCCCGACCGCGTTCTTTTCGTACAACCTCGATTCCATTGGCGACAACCAGCTCACGGCATCTTATGGCCGGCGCATCGACCGACCTTATTACCAGGATTTGAATCCGTTTGTTCGTCCGCTGGACAAGTTCACTTACTACGGCGGCAATCCGCAGCTGCGCCCGACTTTCTCGCACAACTTCTCGATCGGCTATGCCTACAAAAGCTACTTTTCGACGGAGCTTTCGTGCAATATCACACGCAATGATATCAGCGAAACGATCGAGATCAATGCCGACGACCTGTACTTCAGCCGTCCGGGCAATATCGGTCGCCGCGAAGGCGTGAACCTGTCCGTTAACGGGACCATTCCGGCCGGAAAATGGTACGTTTTCAATTATTACTCGGAAGTCGGCTACCAGCAATACCGCAGTCAGCTTTACACCGAAACGCTGCGTTCGCAAAGCGGTTATTTCTTCGTTCAGGCATCCAACACTTTTACCTTCAAAAAAGGCTGGGGAGTCGAATTGAGCGGCTATTACCTTTCCGGCCAGATGTATGCGCAGTTTTTCCTCGAGCAGCGCGGCCAGATGACGATCGCTTTCCAGAAAGCCATTCTGAAAGACAAAGGCAAGATCCGCGTGGCTTTCAACGACGTTCTGTATACGCAGCAAAACAACGGAACGATCAACAACCTGCGCCTGACGGATGCACATTACACCAATCGCAACGATACGCGCACGGTGTTTCTCACGTTCTCGTATTCCTTCGGAAAACCGTTCGAATCGGGTCCGAGACACCAGGGAGGAAGCTCGGAAAGCGAGCAGCAGCGGGTAAGAGGATGACAACCAATTATCAATTGGGTAATTATCAATTATCAATTGGGTAATTATCAATTATCAAGGGGTTGATAATGGCGAACGCGTTTCCCCTTAATCCTCCGCCAAAGGGGGAATCATCCCGTTGTAAGGCCGTTCATACTTTTAGAGGGCGATAGCGCTGCTGCAATTCGAAAAAGTAGTGTATTTTTCGCTCTCAAAACCTACTCGTATGAATGATGTCATACTGGAGATTAAAGGTCTCCACAAAAAATACAAAGACATAACCGCCCTGGAATCGCTGGACCTGAAAGTCGAGCGCGGACAGGTTTTCGGACTGCTAGGGCCGAACGGAAGCGGTAAAACCACTACGCTTGCGATTCTGCTGGGCGCACTGAACGCTACCAAAGGCACTTTCAGCTGGTTCGGCAACGGTGAAAAGGATGAAAACCGGCTGCGCATCGGGGCTTTGCTCGAAACGCCGAATTTCTATCCGTACCTGAACGCGATCGACAACCTGCAGGTGGTGGGCAAGATCAAGCAAATGACGAACATCGACGAGCGCATCGAGATCGTGCTGAAACGCGTGAATCTCTGGGAGCGCCGCACGTCGAAATTCCGCACATTCTCGCTTGGTATGAAACAGCGTCTGGCTATTGCTTCCGCCATGCTTTCCGATCCGGAAGTGCTGGTGCTCGATGAGCCGACCAACGGACTCGATCCGCAGGGAATTGCCGAGATCCGCAACCTGGTGATCAGCATTGCCGCCGAGGGCAAAACGATCCTGATCGCTTCGCACATACTCGACGAAGTGGAAAAGATCTGTACGCATGTGGCCATTCTTCGGAAAGGTCAGCTGCTGCAAGCCGGAACATTGGACGAGATCATGACGCAGGATCGCATGTACCTGATCAAATCCGTTGATCTCAAAGCTCTCGAATCCGCTATCGGCAGCATCGCACAACTGAAGCTGATCCGTTCAGTGGAAAGCGAATTGCTCGTCAGCGCCGGCGACACGCTCAATCCGGCCGATCTGAATCGTCTTATCGCTGAAAAAGGCATTTACCTTTCCGGTCTGCGGGAGCACAGAAAGAACCTTGAAACTACGTTCCTCGAAATCATTGAATCATGAAGCAACTCTTAGCCATAGAATACACCAAGCTGAAAAAGCTGAACTCATTGCGGGTCATCCTGCTGATTTATTTCGCCATTGTGCCGCTCTGGATGTTCTTCCTGGGCTTTTTCTTCACCAATGCGATGAAAGGCTTGCCTTTTGCCCCAACCGAAGAGGAACTGTACAGCTTCCCGGGCGTCTGGCGTTTCCTCACCTACTCCGCCAGCTGGTTCAACCTGCTGCTGGGCGTTACGATCGTGATCATCACCTGTAACGAGATCCATTTTCGGACGATGAAACAAAACGTGATCGATGGTTTAACGAAACAGCAGATCATTGCGAGCAAGTTCTACGTCGTTTTCGCAATTGCTGTACTCGTAACGCTTTACAGTGTCGTGCTCGGATTCCTGATCGGGGGGTTCTATTCAGGATTTGGTGGTTTCTACAAGAACATCCATTACATCCCGACGTATTTCCTCCAAACCATCGGTTATTTCAGCTTTGCCTTCTTCTTCGCCGTGCTGGTGAAGCGACCGGCTTTATCAATCATTTTCTTCATCGTTTCGTTCATCGTCGAATTTATCATCGGGATCATCATCAATGGAACTATTTCGGATATTCCTTACCAATTCTTCCCGCTGAATATTTTCTCTTCGCTGACTCCGGTTCCATTTTTCGAGAAAGTAATTCAGGCCCAGGAGATCAAGACCGGTAACAGCGTCTGGATCATGCCCGACTGGCTGCAATACGTATTGTCCGGCGTTTACATTATGATCTTCTTTGTGATCGCTTACCGCGTGCTGAAGAAACGCGATCTGTGATTGCTATAAGTTTAGTTTGATCGAATTTCCAACTAAAATNNGGGTTTAGCCTGACCGGAAATTCAACTAAAACAGAAGTCGTTTGTATTCAATTTTAACAGATTGAAAATCAAGCGACTTTTTGTTTTAAATTCCGTCAGCACTAAACTACTTTATATGACCAAATGTCTACTACTCGGAGCAGTCATGCTCTCTTATTCCGTATGGAGTCAAACCACCTTATTTGAGGAAAATTTCGAAAGCGGCGGCGGCAACTGGACGCTCAATACCGGCAGCTCCGGCGGCAACGGATGGGTGATCAACAATGCGTACGAAGGCTTCAGCGGTATTGTTGAAAACACACCAGATGAGCCAATCGGGACGACTGGCGGCGTGAATTCTTACTACATGCACATCATGAACCTGGAATACTGCGATATGATTTCGCTGTGCAACGCAGGATTCGAATCAGCCAGCGCTTCAACTTCCTATTCTGTCATGAACAGCGCCATCGATGCTACGGGAATGGGCAATGTGACCATCGAATTCATTTACCTCTGCGCAGGTGAGTCAGGCTCGACATATGGCACACTGGAATACAGCCTTGACAACACCAACTGGACAAGCGCTGCAACCTATTCGGGCGTTTCGACCTGGACAACAGCCACCGTTTCCCTGCCCGCCTGGAACAATGCTGCAACGCTGAAATTCCGCTTCAAATGGCAGAATACAAGTGCCGGAAGTGACCCGGCTTTCTCCGTAGATGAAATCTCGGTAACCGGTCAGAGCGGAAATTTCGCCAGCATCGCTACCGGCAGTATCAATCCGACTTCGTGGTGTTATCAGTCGCAGGCTGCGGTTACCGTTCCATTTACCGTAACAGGAACTGTGAATCCGGGCAACGTTTACACCGCACAGCTTTCGAATGCCAGCGGTTCGTTTGCCAGCCCGGTGAATATCGGCTCGCTGACTTCTTTGGCAACCGGCTCGCTGAGCATTCCGGCTAACATTCCGGGTGGAACGCCAGCCGGAACAGGCTACCGCATCCGCGTTGTTGCTTCCGATCCGGCTACAACAGGCTCCGATAACGGCACCAATCTTACCGTACACGCTTTGCCGGAGATCGACATTCTTTCCAATCCGGCCGACGGCATCATGTGTCCGGGCGAAAGCGTTGTGGTCCTTGCCAGTGGCGCGTCGACTTATTCGTGGGCTCCACCGACAGGACTTTCCGCTACGAGCGGCTCTTCGGTAACGGCTACACCAGGTTCCACAACGACTTACACCGTTTCCGGTACCGACCAGAACGGATGCGTTGGCATGAATTCGGTTATAGTGACCGTAGACGACTGCGCCGGAATCGATGAAGAAGCAACGGCTGCTTTCACCGTGTTCCCGAATCCTACCAGCGGTCTGGTGACCATTTCGGCAAAAGACGGTCAGCAGGTGAGCAATGTTCTTATCACCGATGTTACCGGAAAACAGCTCGGTCGCCTGCCAGTGAACGGTCAAACGTTCTCTTTGGCGAATTTCCCGGCCGGTGTTTACTGGATTCGTTTAGACGAAGGAACGTCCGTGACACGGCTTATTAAATTGTAAACATCCCACACACCATAAAGGCGGCTGGCTTTCGGGTCAGTCGCTTTTCTTTGTATCCCGATCCGGGAATAATTTTCGACCTTTGCAGCATGGATAACAATTACATCTTCTACAAGCTGCGAAAAATCTACCAGTGGGACGAGGAGAAAATCGGATCGTTTTTTCAATCGGTTCAATACGTGGTTTCGCCCCTCGATATTTTCGCGTGGATGAAGCAGGAGCAATACGAAGGATTCAAAGTGATGCCGGATGAAGCGCTTGCCGCATTGTTAAATGGATTTATCGCCGATAAACGCGGGCTGCAGAATGGCAAAATTCCCGAACACGAACAGAAGCTCACCAACAACATCATCCTTCGAAAACTTAAAATTGCGCTGAACTTCAAGGATGAAGACATTGTCGACACACTGAAATTGGTCGATATCCGAATCGGCAAGCCTGAGCTGAGCGCATTTTTCCGCGATCCCAAGCACAGTCATTACCGCATTTGCGGCGATCAGTTCCTCCGCAATTTTATTCGTGGATTGCAGCAGAAAGAATCGAAACCTTCCGCTTCTTAGCTACTTTTGCAGCATGAATCCAGTTTCATCCGATACCATTTGTGCATTGTCGACCGCGCCCGGCATTGGCGCCATTGCCGTGATCCGCGTTTCGGGTAAAGATGCTTTGTCCGTCGTTTCACGCGTATTTTCGAAACCACTGGAGGAAAGCGCATCGCACCAGGCACTTTTCGGAAGAATCCGGAATGCTTCCAATGAGATCATCGATGAGGTCCTGGTAACCGTTCTTCGCGAAGGACAAAGCTTTACGGGCGAACACACGGTGGAAATCGCCTGTCACGGATCGGTATTTATTCAGCAACAAATTCTTCAGTTATTGCTCGAAAGTGGCTGTCGTATGGCCAATCCAGGCGAGTTTACACTGCGTGCATTCGCGAATGGCCGGATGGACCTGTCACAAGCCGAAGCCGTAGCCGACCTCATCGCTTCCGAATCGAAGAAAGCTCATGAAGTGGCGATGAAGCAAATGCGCGGCGGTTTTTCCTCCGAGTTGAGACTGTTGTGGGAAAAGCTCATTCACTTTGCATCGCTGGTTGAGCTCGAGCTCGATTTCGCGGAAGAAGACGTAGAATTTGCCGATCGCAGTGAGCTGAATGCGCTGGTAACGGAAGTTTTAAAATACGTACAACGCCTCTCGCGTTCCTTCGAGCTCGGGAATGTGCTCAAGAACGGCGTTCCGGTAGCCATCGTCGGCGCGCCGAATACAGGAAAAAGCACTTTGCTGAACCAACTGCTGGGCGAAGAGCGCGCGATTGTGAGCAACATTGCCGGCACCACGCGTGACGTGATCGAAGAAACGCTCAACATCGACGGAATCCTGTTCCGCCTGATCGACACAGCCGGTATCCGCGAAGGCGCCGAAGAGATCGAAGCCATAGGGATCACGCGCTCGTATGAAAAGATCAGCCAGGCAAGCATCGTACTCGTTCTCGCCGACGGCACCGAGCCTGAAAACCTTGCAGCGGCCGTCTCCTGGTCGGAAGAGCTGCAACAGGAATATCCTGGCAAAACCTTCCTGCTGCTGGTCAACAAAACCGACCTGAACGAAATTCCACAGCCATCGACTTCACTTTCCGTACTGGCCATCAGCGCTAAAACCGGCACAGGCATCGACCAGCTGAAAGCCACACTGGCCGAAAAAGTACTCGGCGAATTCAACACGCAAACCGATACGATCGTTACGAACGCCCGTCACCTGGAAGCACTGACCAAAACCGCCGATGCGCTCGAGAAAGCTAAAACGGGTCTCGAAACCGGCATCACCGGCGATTTCGTCGCGATGGATATTCGTCAGGCGATGTTTCACCTCGGCACGATCACCGGCGATATTTCCACGGAAGACCTGCTGGGGAATATCTTCAGCAAGTTTTGTATCGGAAAGTAAGCAACGCGAGTATCTAAGTAATGTATTATTTTTAGTGTGATGCTATTTCAGTAAATCACAAGTGAATAGTTGTTTTATCGAGCCGTTGAGTAATACCCTCATTTATAATTAGTACAACTTATTTAAAAGTACCCTATAAATTCGGTTGAATATTAAAGTTTTCGCTCTATTTTGTTCTACGAAAATAATCCCTACGTCTAACAACTATGGAAACCGTTAAGAATTACACCTGCTTCATTTCGTCACCCAGCGATTGTAATGATGAAAGAAAATCATCTCAAAAAGTGATCGAGAAAGTGAATAAATCCCTTGCAAACCATTTAGGTTTGAACTTCAAAACTTTTATGTGGGAGGATGATGTCTTGCCAGATATGGGTAGAAATGGACAGGAAATTATTGACGAAGCTATCCAAGCGTCGAAATACGACATCTTCGTAGGTATTATGAAGAATCGCTTTGGAACTCCTACAAAGAAGGCCGGGAGTGGAACTGAGCATGAGTTTAACGATGCCTTATCTCGGAAATCAAACGACAATAATTCGGTTCCTAGGATTATTTTCTTTTTCGGAAAAGAAATGGTCGATCCCGACAGTTTTGACCAAAAACAATTTCAACTCGTAAAAGACTTTAAAGAAAAGGCGCAAAGCAACGGACTGTATAATTCCTACTCCGATCTTGAAAATTTTGAAATTCTACTAGAGCAAAATCTAACTCTCTTTATCAAAGATAACTCAGTTATCTCCCAACCTGAAAAAAAAATTAAGGAAATTGATCAAATCGAAAAGCGACTACAGCTTGACCTAAACGAATCTATGCGGTCGTATAATGAAGTGGTTCCGGTTTGGATCGAACCTATTTTAAGTTCTAAACAAACAATTCCAAAAGATCCAACTAAGAACGAACAGTATAAAGTGGAAGTCAATGGACTAATTGCTAACCCCGGTGATTTCATGATCAAAGCTCCGTCGGAGTTTGGTTTAACTTGCCTCGCACATTTTATAAAATTAGAAGCCTGGAAGATAGGCAAGAAATTTTTATACATTGATGCAAAAGGAACGAAGAAGCACAAAGTAGTTAAGGACATCCAGAGTGCTTTTGAAACATACTTTTATAGCAGTGATTTCGGCACAATTGATTGTATCTTACTTGATTCAATCTGTTATGAGGAAAATGGAGTGATGGCGATGATAAAAAATATTTGTGATGCATTTCCCGATACTCCGATAATTATCTTCAACACAATCGACAACAACTTTTTCTTAAAATCAAATGAGGATGAAACGGTCGAGATTAAAAGAGTGTTCAAATCTTACTATTTGCTCCCCCTTCAAAAAACTGAAGTTAGGAAACTCGTGAAATCCTACGCTACTATCAAAAGCTTTGAAGATGATGAGGATTCTATGTTAACTAAAGTCACTAAAGACTTGGAAGTTTTAAATATGCACAGAACTCCTAAAAACTGTATTTCGATCCTGCGTGCATCATCAAAAATCGGTACTGATTACTCACCCATTAATAGAACAAAGTTGCTGGATACAATAATGGATATAATATTTGAAGAGTATGAAATCCCCACCTATAAGGATAAAAAACCTGATATAAAGGATTGTACCTTCGTAATGGGCTATTTGTGTGAACTTCTCACAGTTAAAAATGATTTTGAGTTTACAGAAGAATTTTTCAAAACAAAGTTAAAATCGTTTTGTGAGGCGAATTATATTGAGCTAAATCTACAATATCTTTTTTCAGCATTACTCGACAACTCCATTCTAGGTCGACTTGGACTTCAGCACTATTACTTCAAAAACTCCTACTGGGTATTCTACTTCTTAGCTCACAGAATGAATTTGAACAAAGATTTTCTTGCAAATGTCTATGAAAACAAAAGATACATTGATTTTCCCGAAATTATTGAGTTTTACACAGGTATAGATAGAAATAAAGAAGATGCGTTAACAGTTCTTAAACAAGATATTGATGAAACTCTGAACAGTTTGCGAAATAAGGTTCGCATCGATGATAACATTAATCCATTTAAATCTATCTCTTGGAATCCGGACGTGTCAGTTCTTCAAAAAGAGGACGAGAAGATAAGCAAAAATGTCATTTCTTCAGGCCTTCCCGATGAAATTAAGGATAAATATGATGATAAGCATTATGACCAAATCCGTCCATACAATCAAGTGATCAGTTCTGTAATGAAAGAATTTTCATACAAAGTATTGATGAGACAAATTACCGCAGCTTCACGCGCTTTGAGGAACAGCGATTTTGTTTCCGCTGAATTGAAAAAAGACCTACTGAGTAAGATTACCCAGTCATGGAATGAAGTTAATAAGCTACTTATTGTTCTATCCCCGATTCTTGCTGACAAAGGAAAAATCGCATTTGAGGGAGCTAATTTTTATTTGGATGAAGAATGGTTCGATATAAAAGATCAAAATGAGAAGCGACTTACTGTCCTCCTTTCATTACCGTCAAATATTGTGAGATACTTTAAAGACGATTTATACTCCGCCAAAATGGCACCATTGATAATTGACAAAGCTCTTCATGAAACCAACAGTCTCGTAAAACATGAATTGATGCTTATGATTCTTGCCGACCGACCTAAAAACTGGACTATGATAATTGATCAATACGTTGTGTCGCTTGACAAAAATTCTTATTTCTTATCCGACGTTTTAAACGAATTGGAGTTCCAATACGATTACAAATCTACAGAAATAGAAGAAAGAAGAAATATCGAACGTCTAATGACGAAATGTCGAGCAAAGCATCTTTTTAAATCGAACAATCCTGACAACGGTTTAATTAATAGGCTGCGAAAACTCGATAAGGGTGGAAAACCATTTAATTAATCAAAATTTATATCCTGTTTGTACAATGAAACATTCTTTAAGGACGCAATTTGCGTCCTTAGATGATTCTGGCCGTGGGAAACACAGCAAATACCTGCCTTTCGCTTTTACAGAACAAGGAGTTGCAATGCTGGCGAGCGTATTGAGCAGTCCGCTGGCGATCGAGGTTAATATTCAGATTGTAAGAGCTTTCGTTCAGATGCGCAAGTATGCGCTTACTCATAAAGAACTGGCCGAGCAGCTGTTGCTGATGGAGCAGAAATACGATCAGCAGTTCAGCGATGTTTATGATGCGATTCGTTATTTGCTGGAGAAAGATCAGCAGCAGACCGACCAAAGTGAAAGGCAAGCGATCGGGTTCAGATCGTCTTAACTTTTTACACCTGTTCCCATACCGTTCAATCAACGGCTGAAAATCCAGACAACCCTTTGGGAGCAAGCTGCGTTCCTTATGTACAATGCGAGCGCTGCGATGAAATATGCCCTCTTTTCGTTTTTCCTGTTGATCTTCGCCGTTGCGCGTACACAGATCTCGGGCGAGGTGAACGATTACACACCCGTTACAGCGATCGATTGCAATACCATTACCGTTCAAAGTGCCAGCGCTTTTGCCCCCGGTGATCGTGCGCTGATCATCCAGATGAAAGGCGCTGTTATCGATAGCATGAACACCAGCAATTTCGGTACGATCCTCAATTATGGCAACTGTGGCAATTATGAATTTGTCGATATTACTGCCATCAACGGAAACATCATTACCACCGAGCATCTGCTGCTGAACGATTATACCATCAGCGGACTGGTACAGCTTATTCGCGTACCGCAATACAACGACGTGACGGTTTATCCGGCTATCAATGCAGCCGAATGGAACGGCTCAACGGGCGGCGTGCTGGTGATCGAAGTTTCGGGAACGCTCACGCTGGACGGTCCGATAATGGCTTCCGGAGCGGGTTTCCGAGGTGGATTCGCAAGTTACAATCCTGACGGAGCCTGTGGTGCAGGTTATCCGAATTATTCCTACCCATTGGCTTTCCCGGGATTCGGCGCAGAAAAAGGCGAAGGTGTCGCACAGCTGAGTGTCAGTAATAGTGGTGGCCGTGGAGCAAATGGAAACGGCGGCGGCGGTGGCAACAAGCACAACAGCGGTGGTGGCGGCGGTTCCAACGGGGCGATAGGCGGGAAAGGCGGGAACGAAGCTTCGTTCTGCTTCAGCGGCGGCGATGTCGGCGGTGACGGCGGACGGGCGCTCGACTACAGCACCGGTCGCCTGTTTTGCGGCGGCGGCGGCGGAGCGCCCGATCATAACAATAGCGTTGGCTCAAGTGGAACAGATGGCGGCGGCATTATCATTATTCGCGCTGCCACTATACAATCCAATAATTCCAGTATCGAATCCAACGGATTAATGGTCGCTACGATTCCCAACAGCATAGGAGACGGAGCAGGCGGCGGCGGTGCCGGAGGAACAATCCTGCTGGACGTGCAGAATTTCTCAGGCAACCTGATCGTCAGTGCCTTTGGTGGTTATGGTGGAAACCAGCTGACTTCGTATCCATCCTGTTTCGGACCGGGCGGCGGCGGAAGCGGCGGCACCATTCTTTCCACGAGCGGCACGTTGCCAGGCAATGTCACCGTTTCCAATGCGGGCGGACTTGCCGGGACCGACCTTCACCCATCTTCTTCATGCTACCAGCAGCATTTCGGAGCAACAGACGGACAAACCGGGCCGATACTTTACAACCAGCTCATCCACGAGAGCCAGCTCGATGCTCCCCTGGTGGATCTCGGTCCCGATTTTACGGCCTGTAATTCCATCGTAACGTTCGATGCTACGAACAACGGCGCGACCTATAACTGGTCGACAGGAGAAACAACACCCGCCATTACGGTTAGTGCAACGGGCGAGTACTGGGTAGAAGTCAGCATCGGGAACTGCACAGCAAGTGACACGATTGTTTATTCGGGCGCGACCTTCGAGCTCGGTCCGGACATTATTTCCTGCGGGCCGACAGCCGTCATCGANNCTCGGGATACGTCTGGTCGACAGGCGAAACCACTTCGTCAATTACCGTTTCGGAACCAGGCGACTACTGGGTAACGGTTTCCATTAACGACTGCGCTATTTCCGACACGCTGACCTTTACATCCGTGGTGGTGGATCTCGGACCGGATATTACGTCCTGCGATACATCCGTTGTACTCGATGCTGCAATACCGGGAGCGACTTACAACTGGTCTACGGGCGAAACAACTCCGGCAATTACGATCGGTACTCCCGGCACCTACTGGGTCGACGTGACGGTTGGAAATTGTACCGCAAGCGACACGATCGTTTTCTTCCTACAAACCAGTCCCGATGCGGCATTTTCACCTCAGCCGTCTATTCTTCAGATCGGTAATACGGTGGTTGAATTGCAGAATCATTCGACCGGAGGCATAAGTTATAGCTGGCATTTCGGCGATGGCTCGCCGGGTTCCGATCTGTTTGAGCCTCAGCACGCATTTCCTTCCGAACCGGGAACGTATATCGTAACGCTGATCGTTACGAGCGACGCGGGCTGCACCGATATCGCCTATGGCGCCGTGACGGTAGAAGACGATCTGATCTACTTCGTCCCGAATGCTTTCACTCCCGACGACAATGAATTCAACCAGGTCTTTCTGCCCGTTTTCACTTCGGGATTCGATGCATATGCCTTTAACCTGCAGCTTTATAACCGCTGGGGTGAACTGATCTTCGAGTCGAACGATCACAAGATCGGCTGGGACGGGACTTACAACGGACAGCCTGTTCCGGAAGGCGTTTATACCTGGCGTATTACTTTCAAGCGCACACGGAACGACGAGCACAGCGTTATCGAAGGACACGTTAATGTGTTGCGTTAGAACGTTCTGCCAAAAAAATGCAACAAACGCACCGTTTGGCCGGGAATTTGTAATTTGGTTCGGAAAAAACTCAAAGTCGTGAACCGTTATTTATCTCTCCTTCTCTCCTTATTTAGNNTGCTCTCTCCTTCTCTCCTTATTTAGTCTGCCGATGGCATTTTCCCAGGAAAAGACGATCCGAATGATCGTTAACGAAGAAACACAGGAATGCCGCCGCATGATGGAGCAAACCTGTTTTCTTGTCCAGATGGACGGCTCGCAGGAATGGACGCTTTTCTATGATCGCATCAAAGGATTCGAGCACGAACAAGGTTACCGCTATGAGATCATTGTGATTCAGACTCGTCGTCCGGAACCGATTCCGCAGGATTTGTCCGAATACCTTTACCGACTCGATAAAGTGGTGAGCAAAACCTGGATGTATCCGGACAAAAGCGATGATTCAGGGCTGTTCTGGAAAGTCAACTCTCTGAACGGTGTACAGCTGAACACCGATGATATCTTCTTTTCTTTCAACGAAGATTCGACCATGATCAGCGGAAAAAGCGGCTGCAACCAGTTCTCTGTTCCGGTTACATTTAATAAAAAGCGTACGAAAATCAAGACCAAAGACATCACCAGTACGTTGATGATGTGTGCGGAAGATCAGATGCAGCGCGAGCAGACCTTTACTTCCGCATTATCGAACGCCAAGTTCAAGCTCAGTAAGGACGGCGAAAACTGGATCTGGAAAAAAGGACGCAAAGTTGTCTTCATCGCCGAATCGTTTTCGATGCCCGCGCCTGCTGCTTCGAGAACAGCGTGGGATTACTTCGATGGCAAGCGTCTCAATGTGATCCAACTGAACGGACAGCGTGTCGACGGTCTGGATGCCCATCTCGTTTTCGACAAAAAAGCCGGACGTTTCAGCGGCAACAACGGCTGTAACCAAACGGGAGGCGCTTTCTCTTCCGAAGACGGCAAGATCCGTTTCAGCGAAGTCTATTCCACCAAAATGGCTTGCGTGGATGAAAACGTACAAATGGTGGAAAAAGGCATCAACGCTGTGTTCGCAGAAAAGAACCTGACAATCGATTTCGCCGAGCAGGTAATGAATATCTATGGTCCCGACGGAACTTTAGTGATGATGCTTGCAGCAGAAAAGAGATAACTTCAAAAACAATAAGCGAAAGGGCGGTCATTTGACTGTCCTTTTTTGTTTGATTGCTGATCCAGCGTTCCAGGAATTATTTTTCATGGAGGGTTACCAAATTTTGGTAAAAATCTGAGGGTTTCAAGGAATTTAATGCGAATAGCTTCGATGATTCAGCTGCGAATATCCGCTATATCCTTTCGGATCCGGACAAACAAAACAAGCAACCCTACCAGCGCGGCCATACCCGAAAGCAACAGCTGATAAGCCTCCGTTACATTGAACAGGCAGATTACACCGATCACCGAAAACAGGAGTCCGACCACATAGCCGATCGGCGCGATAGCACCGCCAACGAGAACCATCAGGAACATGATCACGAAGCGCAGGAATACAGAACGGTCTTTTTGATGGGGCATGTTAGAAGCTTTCAGCGAAAGATAGGAATTTGTTTTTAACCACATATCTGCCTCGGGCAGAGTGGAAAAGTAAACTTCGAAACGAATCACACTCAGGCCTCACTCGTCCGCTGCGGCGGAAAAGAAAAGAGAGCATCAATAAGACTAAAATAGTGTGAGTGTAAAGTGTGATCCAACGTATGCTTTCAGCAACGTCGGATTCCAGAGAAGAGAGAAGTGAACTCCGAAACGAAACCACACTCAGGACTCACACTCGCGCTGAAAGAAAAAGTATGAGAAAACCAGTGTGAGTGTGAGAGCGAGTTTTGAGAGAAAAAGAAAAAAGCGAATTACTGCCGTAACTCGCTTTTTCTTTTTGGTGGTGATGGACGGAATCGAACCGCCGACACATAGATTTTCAGTCTATTGCTCTACCAACTGAGCTACATCACCTTACCGATTGGTGGGTGCAAAGATAGCTATAGGATTCAAAATACCTACAAAAACCTCAACTTTTTTTCGAAATGCGGGTTATCTTTGTTCTGCATGAACCCACAAGCACTTTCCCTGGTTGTCGATGCCGGAAATACCCGGATCAAAGCTGCTGTTTTCCAGGGCGATACTCTGGCCGAGGTGCGAAGCTACTCCAAAGACGAGCTCACTGACCTGAAAAATTTCCTGCAGCACTGTCACCAGCTTCCGGCGATCATCGCTTCCGTAAAAGCGGATAAAGACACCCGATGGCTGCAACAATTGCTGCCGACCGCGCACCTGTTTCGTCCCACGATGAAGCTTCCTTTGAACATTGCTTACGAGACTCCGGAAACATTAGGCGCCGACCGCTTGTGCAACGCCATCGCAGCGTTCGGTATTGCACAGCAGGCTTGCCTGGTTATCGATATGGGAACCTGTATCAAATACGATTTCGTTGACAACGAAGGAACCTACCAGGGCGGAGCAATTTCACCGGGTGTTGCGATGCGATTTCAGGCGATGCATACGTTTACGGGAAAATTGCCGTTAATAGACGACATGATCATACCCGACACTATTGGAAAAAACACCCTCGATGCCATGCGAAGCGGCGTTATGCATGGAATTGTGAACGAAATCAACGGTTTTATCGCCTCCTACAGGGCCCGCTTCCCGCATATCCGGTTGTTTCTCACCGGCGGCGACGCACAAAATTTTGATTTGGGACATATTAATGGCATCTTTGCCGACGAAAATCTAACCTTAAAGGGGTTACAACGAACATTAGCTCAATTATGATCCATAAGCTTTTACCATTCCTCGTCCTGGGTCTTACCGGTATAGCCTCCGCACAATATTCCACTTCCCCGTTCAGTACACAGGGATTGGGTGAAGCCGGCGGTCTGGAAGATCCGCAGTTTGGCGGGATCGGAACCTGCAGAACAGCTTACATGGATTCCCTGAGCGTAAACCTGTTCAACCCTTCGAGCTACGCGTTTCTTTCACAGGGACAGCCGTTGTTTTCCATCGGTGTCTCAAGCCGGTTCTCGCGTTACACTTCAGACGGCACTTCTTCCGATGGCCGCGTTGTTGGTTTGAGCCACATTGCGATGGTCATTCCAGCTACCAAACGTCTCGGTTTTGCCGTTGGACTTCAGCCTTTCACCCGTCGTGGCTACGAGATCGTTCAGAAAGAAGCAGTCGAAGCAGATACATTCCGCTATACGTATTTCGGAAACGGCAGCACACAACAGGTATTGGGTGGTGTGGCGTTCCGCGTGCTCGATTTCGAGCGTCACAAATTCACCCTTGGTGCAAATTACTCACTCGTTTTCGGCTCGGTAAACAGCGAACGTCACAGCGAGCTGATGGGCAACGATCCTGCAGGTGGTGTGGACCGTGAAGAATACCGCCTTCACAGCGGACATTACTCACTGGGAATGAATTACCTGGCAAATCTCGATTTCGATGGCAGACGTCAGCTGCGTGTGGCCGGTGTCTATACACCTCAGCAGAATCTTTCGGCCCACCGCGACTATCACCTGTTCTATGCTACAGATGTAACCGATCAGCGTACCTACAGCGTGCTCGACAGCATCGAAGACGACAAAGGAACGATCGTTTATCCTTCGTCCATGTCATTGGGCTTCAGCTTCAGTTTTCGTCCGGAAGGCGGCGTGGATTACAAACACAAAACCATTTATCAATTAATGGTATTCGGAGATTTCACTTCCACCAACTGGAAATCCTATTCGGCTCGTTTCAACAACGAACAGCCGGTTAATCCTATGGTTAACAGCCAGCGTTTCTCCCTGGGCCTTCAGTTTGCACCGAATTTCGATATCGTCGACCGGAAAGCCACCAAATCCTATTTCGGCCGTGTCCGCTACCGCGCAGGAGCGTATTTCGGAACGCTGCCTTATTTGGATAACGGAACACAGCTCAGCGAATACGGTATCAGCGCCGGACTCGGACTGCCGATCAACAGCCAGCAAAGCAATTCTTCGTTTAACTTCAGCTTCC
Organism: Flavobacteriales bacterium UBA5871; assembly: GCA_002432085.1. GTDB lineage: Bacteria > Bacteroidota > Bacteroidia > Flavobacteriales_D > Crocinitomicaceae > Fluviicola. The sequence goes on along the minus strand of DJFN01000246.1, from coordinate 50,554 downwards.
TCTACGGCAATCGCGGAACAGGTGGCGGTCTGAACGAACAATTCATCAGCTTCAACATCGGGCTGATCATTGCTCCGGCACGCTACGAGCGCTGGTTCCGGAAAGTAAGACTGGATTGATGGCTGCACGCCGCAAATATGGTTTCCTGTTTTTGCTGCTGACCGGCATTCTGGCCGCTTCGTGTGTCAACGACCTCGAGTCTATCAAAAAAGTCACTTTTCGTCCCGACGATCCCGACGAAAAAACGAGCAACCTGGAGCTTACCTATACCGACTCTGGCTACGCCAAAGTACGCTTGTTTGCAAAGCTTGCCGAATCGTTTTCCCATCCTAAAGCCGTGATCAAGTTCAAAGACGGCGTTCGGGTGGAATTTTACAACGAAAACGGCGAAATCGCTTCCATTCTTACAGCTTTGTACGGCGAGATCAACGAAGAAGACGGAAAGATGCTCGTTCGCGACTCGGTAAGACTTTTCAACCCGAACAACAAAAAGCGGATGGAAACGGAAGTGCTTTACTGGAACCGCGCCGACAGTACGATCTACACAGATAAAATGGTGATGATCCGTACACCGAAGTCATTGTTATTCGGACAAGGCGTTCGCACCAAACAGGATTTTTCAACCTACACCTTCCTGAAACCGCAAGGAAAAATTGACATCAACGAAAAAGAATAAGAAAGATGAAGACATACAATAAAATCATGGAATGGTTCTGGCTCGCAGTAGGCATCCTGATCGTTATCGTTGTAACCTATATGTGCTTTACGGAAGAAGCCGATCGCTGGGCACCTTATTACGGACTGTGCGTCTTCGCCTTCGGAACCTATTTCCTGCGTCGCTACATGCGCAAGCGTATGGAAAAACACCTCGAATACCTTGAGCAACAGCGTCGCGCGGAGAACGACAACCCGCAATAATACATGAGCGGAAACAAAAAATGGTGGTTTCGTTGTAACTTTCGCGGCATTAGACAGTCTCAGAGAAAGTTTGTTACCAATCTCGAAATCAACATTTAGAGTTTATACGTTTACCGTCCATGCGCAACCTGCTCGTCCTCATACTATCACTTTTGCCGCTGTTTGCGGCCAGTCAGTTCCAGCTTTCAGGCATAGTGACAGATGAGAACAGCCAGCCGATCCCGTATGCGAATGTATATGTCAAGAACTCTTCGGAGCTGCGCACGCAAACGGATGTAAACGGTTATTACGCACTCCAGCTTTTTCCGGGAGAATACTACCTGGTATTCAACGCTACGGGCTACGACGATCGCGAAACGTATGTCGTGATCAGCAATGCCGCTACAACCCGCGATATTCAGCTTTTCCCCAGCAAAGTCGAAGACCTCGAAGAATTCACCGTATCGACCAAAAAATCCAATCCCGGTCGCGAAATCATGCTGAAAGTCGTAGCGAAACGCGATCAGATCAGCCAGTGGAGCTATCCGCATTCGTCTGAAGTGTATATCAAAGCGACGGAAAAGATCGAACGGAAAAACAAAGGTCAGAAAACCGACGAAAAATCCGAAGTGGACCCTTTCGAGGAAGAACGCCGTAAAACGCAGGAGCTTACCGGTCACATGAATATGTCGGAAGTACAGCTCACACGCTACTACGCACCACCGTCCAAAGTGAAAGAGATCCGCAACGCCTTTACGACCCGTGGAAGCGATCGCTTGCTCTACTACACCACGACGGTCAAATCGAACTTCAACTTTTTCCAGAATCTCATGCAGCTCGATGATCTTCACGCATCGCCGATCGGCAGTCCGATCTCGGGACCGGGAATTCTGTCCTATAAATACAAGCTGGAAGAACAATACGAAGAAAACGGGCGCAAAATCAGCAAGATTAGGATCACTTCACGCTACAGCTCCACTTCTACCCTTTCCGGACACATTTACGTGATCGATTCGTTGTGGCTCGTTCAAAAACTCGAGCTCACGCTGGAAAAAGGAAACCTCCTGAACTACGATTATTTTACGGTGAAGCAGTACTTCGATCATCCCGGCGATACGATGTGCGTGCTTCGCGAACAGGTCTTCGATTACGGCGTGAAATACAAGGACCAGACTTCCGTTTGCCGTACGATCGCCCAGTTCTCGGAATACAATTTCAACCCCGAATACGCCCGCAAATTTTTCAGTACGGAAGTAGCCGTGACCACCAAAGAAGCCTACGAGCGCGATTCGACGTACTGGAAAGAAGAACGCGTGATCGCACTTACGCCCGAAGAACAGCGCTACATCATCGTTAAAGACAGTCTCCGCGATGTCTACAACCGGAAAGAATACCTCGACTCGGTCGATGCTATTTTCAACAAAGTCACTTTCTGGAAAGTCGTCTGGTTTGGCGTCGAGCACCGCAATCGGGTCAAGCGGACCCAATGGAGCATCAGCTCTATTGCGGGAACGGCACGACCGCTCTACCCGGCCGGACCGCGTGTAGCTCCCGGATTCTATTACTTTAAAAAATGGGAAGATCAGCGCTATCTCGATTCCTACAACGAGCTCTCGGTCGGTTTGCTCAACGGCGATCTGAAAGGGTCGAGCTGGTGGCGTTATCGTTACGATCCGTTCCACTTAGGCACTATAGGAGCTGAATTCTCCCACGAATTCGACGCCATCGTTTACGCCGATGCCATCACGCAGATCTATAAGCGAAGCAACTTCATCGAAGCCACTTCACTGAGTGTTTCGCACGATTACGAATACTTCAATGGCTTTTATATGAACCTGGAGCTCGATTTTTGCGAACGGCGCTCGCTGTCGAATTACAAAAGCATCGATCTGCTCGACAGTGTGATCCCAAACGACGATTTCAAGCCGTTTGAAGGCTACCAGGCCCTGATCGGCCGCGTTACCTTCAGTTATACGCCGCAGCAGAAATACATGCGTGAGCCGTATCGAAAAGTGGTGCTCGGATCGCGCTGGCCGACGTTCTACGCTTCCTACGAGCGTGGTGTTCCTAAAATCTTCGGCAGCGATGTCGACCACGAATACGGATTGGTGGGAATTTACCAGAATTTCCAGCTCGGAACGCTTGGAACGTCCAGCTATCACATCAAATCCGGAAAATTCCTGAGCGCCAAAAACCTCAAGGAGGCCGATTTCAAATACCAGCGGCGCAGCGACCCGTTCTGGTTCAGTAACCCGTTGTTTTCATTCCAGGACCAGGACAGCTCGCTTCCGTCAAGACAATATTACGTCGAAGGCCACTTCGTTCACCACGACAACGGCGCATTGCTGAACAAAATTCCGTTCATGAAGAAAACCGGTATCGGACTGGTTGTTGGTGCCGGCGCCTTGTACGTTGCTGAGTACAACTGGCAGCACTACGAGCTCCTCGCCGGACTGGAGCGCAACTTCAAATTCTCCAAGCGCCGACTGCGCATCGGGATCTACGGCGTTCTTTCCGACGGCAACAACATCGCGCCGAAAGCCACGTGGAAGATTTCCTTTGCCGTGCTCGATGACCGGAATATGAAATTCAATTTCTGATTGGACGTCAAGACCTCCGGACGGCAGGATTTCAAGAGAGCAAGACGTCAGGACAGCAGGACGTTACAGTTATAAGAAACCCCGGCTACAACATGCAACCGGGGCCTTAGCTTTATCCTGAGCTCAGGCATGTCTTAACATCCTGAAATCCTGGTATCCGAAAATCAATAATCGATGTTAAACTCGGCGTTCGTTACTGTTTTCGTAGCAGCAGGATTAGCACGCGTCAGCGTACAATTGTAAAAACCGGTGATCTTGTCGTTCGTCATATCGTGTGTAACGATCGTTACCGAACCGGAAGTGCTCAGGTAAGATGTTGCGAAATTGTCGTCTGTATGTGTCAGTCGGAACAGCTGGCCTTGTACCATCGGATACGTTCCAGGCTCGAGCGTGTCGTCGATCGATAAGGAAAAATACAATCCCGCATCACTGGCCTGTGCCATAATAAATCCGCCGTTGTGTTGCGCCAGCACCATAGCCGGGTCGAAATCCGTTCCGTCGAGCTTCAGGAAGAAGTTGTCATAAGCAGCTCCGATCGGAGGCGTTCCGGTACTTTCTTTCTTTTCTTTTTTACAGGAAGCAGCTGCCAGTATAACAGCGCAGGAAATAAAGAAGAGTGTTTTTTTCATAAGTCTTTGATTTACCAGCCGAAAATAAATCCGCTATTTCCAACAGGCCCGCCTCACTTTCTGAAATGCATATCTCAATTTCTATAAACCAAACAATGAACTTTCAACTAACAACTCAAAACCCCTCAACTCAAAAACTCTCCAACTCGTAACTTCCAACTAACAACTCAAAAACACGAAGCGATCAGCCTTTGGATGATCTGCTTCGTGTCAACTCAAAAACTCACCCACTCATCAACTCTCCAACTATTTCGTATATTTGCACCACGTTCATTGTTTATTCAACTTATAAAGAAAGGTGGAGGGACTGGCCCTGAGAAACCTTGGCAACCCTTGTTCCATCAAGAAGGTGCCAATTCCAATTCCTGTTTCGATAGCGGACCGGGAAGCAGATAAGTCGACTTACAGCACTTTCTTTATGATGAATATCCCGCTTCTATTAGGAAACCGGGAAATGATCGCTTTACTGATTAAACAGATCGCTATGGCGGAACAGATCACATCCATACTTGAAAAACGCATCCTGGTGCTCGACGGCGCCATGGGAACCATGATCCAGCGCTACAAGCTGGAAGAAGAAGACTTCCGGAAAGGCTGGTTTGAAGATCATCCACATAAGCTCAAGGGCGACAACGACATCCTGGTGCTCACCCGACCGGACGTCATTCGCGAGATCCACGCAGCTTACCTCGAAGCCGGAGCCGACATCATTGAAACGAATACTTTTGGTGGAACATCCGTTGCGCAGGCCGATTATCACCTCGAATCTGCTGTTTACGACATCAACTACCACGGAGCGAAGATCGCACGGGAAGTCTGCGACGAGTTTACGGCGAAAAATCCCGACAAGCCGCGTTTCGTAGCCGGTTCTATTGGCCCGACAACCAAACTGGCGTCCATGTCTCCGGATGTAAACGATCCCGGTTTCAGAGCGATCGACTTTGACGAGCTGGTAACGGCTTTCAAGGAACAGGCGAGCGGTCTTATCGATGGTGGAAGCGATATTCTGCTGGTTGAAACAATTACCGATACGCTGAACGCAAAAGCGGCGCTCTATGCCATCGACGAGCTGTTCGAAGAACGAAATATCCAGCTGCCGATCATGGTTTCGGGAACGATCACCGACGCTTCCGGGCGAACGCTGACCGGACAAACAACCGAAGCGTTCCTGATTTCCGTTCAGCACATGCCGTTGCTCAGCATAGGTTTGAATTGTGCGCTCGGAGCCGATGCTATGCGTCCTTATCTGCAGGTACTCGCCCAGAAAGCGCCGTTTGCTGTGAGCGCTCACCCGAACGCCGGACTTCCGAACGAATTCGGTCAATACGACGAAACACCGGAAATGATGGGCCAGCAGATCGAAGCATTCCTCAAAGAAGGACTTATCAATATTATCGGAGGATGCTGCGGCACCACGCCCGATCACATTCGTACAATGGCGGAGATCGCTGCAAAATACCAACCTCGTAAAACGCCAATCGAAGCATGAAACACCTGCTGAAGCTTTCAGGGCTCGAAGCGCTGACAGTAACTCCGGAATCCAATTTCGTCAACATCGGTGAACGAACGAACGTTACCGGTTCCCGCGCGTTCCTGCGAATGATCAAGGAAAACGATTTCGAATCCGCCCTCACAGTGGCCAGAGAACAGGTAGAAGGCGGCGCTCAGATCATCGATATCAACATGGATGAAGGCATGATCGACGGCAAGGAAGCCATGGTCCGTTTCCTCAATCTCATTGCCTCCGAGCCGGATATTTCCCGCGTTCCCGTTATGATCGACAGCTCCAAATGGGAGATCATCGAAGCCGGATTGAAATGCATCCAGGGAAAAGGTATCGTGAACTCGATTTCCCTCAAGGAAGGTGAAGAAAATTTCATCGCGCAGGCGAAAAAGATCAAACGTTTCGGAGCTGCCGTAGTCGTTATGGCCTTCGATGAAGCAGGTCAGGCCGACAGCTACGAGCGTCGCATCGAGATCTGCAAGCGTTCCTACGATATCATGGTGAACAAGGTGAATTTTCCGCCGCAGGACATCATTTTCGACCCGAACATCTTCCCCGTTGCAACCGGGATGGAAGAGCACAATAACAACGCCGTGGATTTCTTCCGTGCCACTAAATGGATTCGCGAAAACCTGCCGGGCGCGCACGTGAGCGGCGGTGTTTCCAACGTTTCGTTCTCGTTCCGCGGGAACAACCCTGTGCGCGAGGCCATGCATTCCGTTTTCCTGTATTACGGCATTCAGCATGGCATGGATATGGGAATCGTGAACCCGTCGATGCTGGAAATCTACGACGACATCGATAAAGAATTGCTCGTTTACATCGAGGACGTGATCCTCAACCGTCGTCCGGATGCGACCGAGCGTTTGCTGGAATTTGCCGAGAGCTTCAAAGGTGAAGGCAAGAAAAAAGAACTCGACCTCGAATGGCGGAAAGCGCCGGTGAACGAGCGTTTGTCGCATGCTTTGGTGAAAGGAATCGTGGAATTCATCGACGAAGACGTGGAAGAATGCCGTCACCAGTTTGCCCGTCCGATCGAAGTCATCGAAGGACCGCTGATGGACGGAATGAACGTCGTGGGCGATCTCTTCGGAAGCGGAAAAATGTTCCTGCCGCAGGTGGTAAAATCCGCCCGCGTGATGAAAAAAGCCGTGGCCTACCTCCTGCCCTTCATCGAAGAAGAAAAAGGCGGAGCGCGCCAGGCTGCCGGAAAGATCGTTATGGCTACGGTAAAAGGCGACGTGCACGACATTGGTAAGAACATCGTTGGTGTGGTGCTCGGCTGCAACAACTACGAGATCATCGACCTGGGTGTGATGGTTCCGGCCGATAAAATCATCCAGGCTGCCATCGATTACAAAGCCGACGTGATCGGACTGAGCGGGCTTATTACGCCTTCCCTCGACGAAATGGTTTTCGTGGCGAAGGAAATGGAGCGTTCCAACCTCGAAATTCCGCTGCTGATCGGTGGTGCCACGACTTCCAAAGTCCACACGGCGGTGAAAATCGAACAAAACTATACGCTCGGACAAACCGTGCACGTGCTCGACGCATCGCGTTCGGTAACCGTTGTGGAACAGCTGCTCGGCTCCCGTAAAGCCGAATTCGTTTCCGGTGTGAAAGCCGATTACGCCCGCATGCGTGAGCACCATTTGAAGCACCGCGGGGCCAAGCAATTGCTTTCGCTCGAAGACGCGCGTAACAACAAATTGCAGCTGGTATTCGATAACACGACCATTCGTCAGCCGAAACAACTCGGTTTGCAGCAATACGACAATTTCCCGCTGGAAAAGCTGCTCGATTACATCGACTGGACACCGTTTTTCCAGACCTGGGAGCTGCACGGTCGTTTCCCTCAGATCCTGGAAGACGAAGTAGTCGGGAAAGAAGCCACATCGCTCTACAAAGATGCGCAGGCCATGCTGAAACAGATCATCGATGAGAAATGGCTCACGGCTAAAGCTGTTACGGGAATTTTCCCGGCCAACAGCATCGGAGATGACATCGAAATCTACGAAACCGAAGATCGCGCGACTGTTCTGCATGTTCAGCACTCGTTGCGCCAGCAAACCAAGAAAACCGCGGGCCAGCCTAATATCGCTTTATCCGATTTCATCGCTCCGAAAGAAAGCGGTATGATCGATTACATCGGCGGATTCGTGGTAACGACGGGCCACGGCATCGACGAGCACATCGAGCGTTTCGAAAGCCAGCACGACGACTATTCTTCCATCCTGTTAAAAGCACTCGCCGACCGGCTTGCAGAAGCCTTTGCCGAATACATGCACGAGCATATCCGGAAAGAAACCTGGGGCTATGCCGGCGACGAGCACTTCACCAACGAAGAGCTGATCCACGAAGATTACGAGGGAATTCGCCCGGCTCCGGGCTATCCGGCCTGTCCCGACCACACCGAAAAACCGGGATTATTCAAACTGCTTAATGCCGAGTCGCTTACGGGCGTTTCTTTGACCGAAACACTGGCCATGTGGCCAGCTTCGTCTGTTTCCGGCTGGTACTTCGCTCACCCCGATTCCAAGTACTTCGGATTGGGGAAGATCTCGCAGGAACAGGTCGAGGATATCGCACGGCGGAAAAACGTGGAAGTGCGTCAAATGGAGCGCTGGCTGGGAAGCAACCTGAACGACTAATTTTACGTTTGTTTTTCAGATAGTGTGGAATGTTAAATTCTGAATAGAATACGTTAATTGGCAGCCAAAAAATTTACAGCTATCGAAAAAAGAAGTTAACTTTCCCACACATTAATTGAATAAGCAATACCCCCAACTTACTATGAGATTATTTATTGCCGCCTTTTTCTCAGCGATTGCTGTGGCGAGCTATTCCCAAACTCCTCCGACTGCCCAGTTTACGGCTTCCCCGCTTGTCGTGTGCTTAGGCCAACCGGTGAATTTCACCAATCAATCCACGAACGGAAGCGCAGCCATTACCAACTGGGAATGGGATTTCGGTGACGGAAACGAATCGTCGGCCGTCAATCCTTCCCATGCCTACAGCGCTCCGGGAACTTATACCGTTACGCTCGTTGTAACCGCAGCCAACGGTCAGGCCGATCCGGAAGTAAAAACCAGCTACATTACCGTAAACCCGAAACCGAACGCAGCGTTCACAGCTTCCACAAACGGTTGTACACTGCCGGTAGGTGTGACTTTCAACAATACTTCGACCGGAGGAACGTCCTACGCCTGGAACTTCGGCAACAGCCAGACTTCCACGCAGCAAAACCCACCAATGGTCAACTATCCGACCGCAGGAACATTCAACGTTTCACTGATCGTTACCAACAGTTTCGGCTGTCAGGATACCGCTACGCAGGCATTGGTGGTTTCCAACTACCAGGCCGGTATCAACGCGCCGACTACAGCTTGTGCCGGAACGCCGGTTTCCATCACGGACGCTTCCACCGTAGGCGCCAACAACTGGAACTGGGGCTTTCCAGGAGGATCGCCGGCCAACTCAACGAGCCAGAACAACACGGTAACCTACAGCACACCGGGAACCTACACCATTTCATTGACTTCACAGAATACAGGGTCGGGCTGCAGCGCCAACACGACCCGTCAGATCACGATCCTTCCGCTTCCGGTTCCATCGTTCACCGCCAATCCTACAACGGGCTGTGCGCCGCAAGCAGTGACCTTTACGAATACCAGCCCTGCAGGCAGTAACTTTGTCTGGACATTCGGCGACGGAACGACTTTCAACGGTCAGAATCCACCGGCGCATCTGTATGATGAAAACGGCACTTACAGTGTTACGCTGACAATGACAGGCGCCAACGGCTGTGTAGGCACAACAACGCAGAATGCGCTCATCCAGCTGACAGCTCCGGCAGCTTCATTCGTAGCTGACGTTACCGAAGGCTGTACACCACTCGACGTAANNAACATCGACCGATCCGATCGTTTCCTGGACATGGGAATTCGGCGACGGAACAACATTTACCGGACAGAATCCGCCGTCTCATGAGTACACGACCGGTGTATACGACGTTATTCTGACCATTACGACTCAAAGCGGCTGTTCCAACTCCGATACGCTGGTGGAATATATCCAGGTGGGTGAAATCGACCTCGTGGATTTCAGCATCGATGAGTCTCCGGAATGTGCCAAGACAAACATTGACTTTACAAACCTTTCGGTGATCAGCGTACCACACGAAGAGGACGAAATCACATATTCCTGGGATTTCGGCGACGGCGGAACTTCCACACAGGAAAATCCGGGCTACAACTACCCTAACGATACCGGTTATTTCGACGTAACGCTGATCGTTGATTTCCGCGGCTGTAAAGACACGCTGACGATCGAGGACGCTGTATACATCAAACCGCCGATCTCGCGCTTCCAGCCGGCTCAAACACTTTACTGTAATCCGGCAAGCTTCCCGGTAAACGTTGTCGTGAACGATAACTCTATCATCAACTCCATCAACCCGGCACAGGACGCCGAAATGTTCTGGAGATGGGGCGATGGTACACCGGACACGCACTTCGAAGATCCCGACTTCGATGATGGCGATCTGGGAACGACGTCGCACAACTATACGGATTACGGTACCTACGTAATCGAACAGGTCATTTACAATCACACGACAGGTTGTGCCGACAGTACAACGGCAACCGTATACATTTCACAAACAATTGCCGGATTCAGCATTTCCAACGACAGCGTCTGCGAAGGCCTTCCAATGACTATGGACGCCATCAACGGAACATCGCTTTCTACTTCCACCCACCCGTTTGGTACATTCAGCTGGAACATGGGTAACGGACAGACGGTTTCGGGTGAAAATCCTACTTACAGCTATCCGAACTCCGGTACATTTACCATTACGCTCACGGCTACCAACAGCGTAGGCTGCGCCGATACGGAAACCTTTACACCGATGCGTGCACTGGAAACTCCGCAGGCTCAAATCTTCGCTGATGACAACGCCGGCTGTGCACCGTTCGAAGTCACTTTTTCGAATGGCTCGTCTCCGCAAGGCAACGGCGTTCCACTGGAAAGCTTCCTGTTTACCTTCCCGGATGATGGCAGCACGGAAACAACCACAGACGTATCAACAACCGTCGACCACACATTCAACGAAGAAGGTGTGTTTACCGTAACACTTGTAGCTACGGATGAATTCGGCTGTGTCTCCGCACCGGCAAGCGTGAACATCACGCTGACCAAGCCAGTAGCGAACTTTACCGTTGATGCGGTCGTATGTAATGAAGAGCCTTTCACGGCTACAAACGGCTCCACAGGCACAGTGCCGTTGACTTACCAGTGGTTCGTAGACGGAACGCAGGAATCTACCAATCAGAACTACTCGTCCTTCTACAACGAGCCGGACGATCCGACTTCATCCAGCACGGAACACGTGGTAATGATGATCGTAACCGATGCCAACGGCTGTAAAGACACTTTAAACACGACAATGACCGTGTCTACGCCGGTAGCCATCATCGACTTCGAGCTCGACGGTGCAGCGACGAATGCAAACGGCGATTTCACTTGTCCACCGGTATTTGCCGACTTCACCAACGAATCCTTGTCATTCGGCAACATCACAAACTACCAATGGGTTTTCGGCGACGGAAAACAATCCACGCTGGAGAATCCGAGCAATACCTATGTATTCCCGGGCACGTATAGCGCATCGCTGGTGATCACGGACCAATACGGCTGTACTTCGGATACGGTGCTCATCGACTTCCTGACGATCTTCGGACCAACGGCTACACCAAGCTGGTCACAGATTCCGGGCGGTTGCGGTCAGGACGTGATCTTCGATATCGGCAATACGAACTTCGTAACGCAGATCATCTGGAACCTCGACGACGGAAATACGGTACACGATTCGACCTTGTTTACGCATACTTACCAGGATGTGAACACCTTCAACCCAACGGTTTCCGTGTTCGATTCCAACAACTGCGAGGTGATCTATCCGTTAGATCCGATCACGATCGCCGACAACGGTATCAACGCCTTCTTTACGGTGAATCCGACCGAAATTCAGCTGGGAACCCAGGTGTTCTTCGACGATGGTTCTACAGCTCTGAATCCGATCGTGAGCTGGACATGGGATCTGGCAACCGTTCCGCCGTTTACCAATCTGAATGGAAATACGGTTAGCAATACCTATGTATCGGGCGGAGATTACGTGATTACGCTCACAGTCGAAGATGCGCTTGGCTGCCTTGATCAATACCAGGTGGTTATTCACGTAGACGGCAACTTCAATATTCCGAACGTGATCACTCCGAACGGCGATGGCGTAAACGACGTGTTCTCCTTCTACCTTGATATTTTCAAGACATTCGACATTACCATTATGAACCGCTGGGGCAACGTGGTGGAAGAACGCACCAATCAAACCGGGACTGAGTTCTGGGATGGCAAGAACAAAGGTGGCGAGCCTGTTGCCGACGGCGTTTACTTCTACATCCTCGACGCAGTGCTGCTGGACGGTACAGAAGTGCGTAAAGACGGTTTCGTACAGGTCTTTACCCAATCGTCAGGAAACTGATATTTGTTACGTAAAAATGAAAACCCCGGTAAACAGTTACCGGGGTTTTTTATGCTGAAAAGATTCCTTTTTATCGAAAAACGAAACGTCTATAACACAAAAAGCGGTCATCTGGCGATGTCCGCTTTTTGTCAACCTAACCTAACCACTATTCACTGAATTAGAAAACTGACTTAAAAGTCAGAACTCTTGAATTCATTACAAATATGAGCATTTTTTATGACTTGGCAAAACACTTCTGTATCAAGAAACAAGCCCTGAACAGGAAAGCTATTCGGCTGTAATGTTGACTGGTGCATTTTCCGATTTCACGAATCCTTGATATAGCGGGGAATATGGTTACCATGGTACGGTATTTTGACTGATTAGCTTTACCGTGGAGTGATCTTTTTTTTAAATGTTTTTTAACACTTTTACTGACCGCAGCGCTATTTTTTTGCACTCAAAAATAAAGCCGCAAATCAGGCATTCTGTTCACTCAAAGGGTTTTTAACAAAATCGCATGAGCCAAAAAATGGTATCTTCGCGACCTATGGCTACAGGAATCATCGAGATTTTTACCGACGGCTCGGCAAGAGGCAATCCTGGTCCGGGAGGATATGGCGCGATCTTACGTTACGGTCAGAAAGTAAAGGAGATCAGCGGTGGATTCCGTCGAACGACCAACAACCGGATGGAGCTGCTAGCCCTGATCACCGCTCTCGAACACCTGAAGACCAAAACGCTTCCTGTTCACGTATTTTCCGATTCCAAATATGTGATCGATTCCATCACCAAGAAATGGGTCTACGGCTGGGCGCGAACCGGCTTCAAAAACAAAAAAAATAAGGACCTGTGGCTGCGCTTCATGCAGGCCGAAAAAGGACTTCAGATTCAATACACGTGGATCCGCGGACACAATGGCCATCCGGAAAACGAACGCTGCGATGTGCTGGCCGTAAACGCGGCACTAGGCAGCAACTTGCCGGCAGATACTGTTTTCGAAGCGGAAGAAAAAGCCGGGGGAATCAGCTTTGGGGCTGAAGATGGAGGCAGGCCTTGACAAAGGTATAAACCAGCGGATGCGGCAACTCGCGCGTTGAGCTGATCTGAGGACAGAAACCGCAAGCCAGAAAGAAATCATGCTGCTTGAGACTTACGATCTCCGGTTCTTCGAACTGGTTGTAAGCTTCCACGTCGATATTGTTCTCCACCAATGCGTTGATCAATTGCGGATACATACTGTAGCGCGTCGACGTCAATTCTTCAGGACTGTGCATCTCGTATAACTGAATAATGGCCGTTGAATGCGGTTCGATGTACAGANNCCACCAGGTTATCTGAAATTAGCTTTTCGCCTTTTGCATTGAGATTGTTCCGCTGAATCAGCACATCCATGAAGGCTTTAAATCCTTCTCCGGTGATGAATACCGGTACGTTAAACTGCAACAGCTGATCCACGACACCGGTGAGGTAAAAGCTATTCAGATAAGGGCCGGGCGCCACCCAGATACCGTCATAAGCATCGAACTGGGAGGATTTCATCGTCAGCGCTTCCGTGAGCTTGATCCAGTAATAAGACAATTCCAGCTCCAGGAAACGACCCGCATGATCCAATGCGAGATTCGTCGCGTGATGCGTATTATACGTGAANNCCCCTATAATGCCGATTCTGACCTGTTTCTGCATGATCTATAAAAAAAAGCCACCCTGATTCGAATGGCTTTTGATTTTAAAGAGTTTAACGCTTAAACCACCCGTCGAAGACCGCATCGTCAATCTCGAGCGTGAAAGTATCAGGCCCTACTGTACGGGATACGGTGCAGGAGAACGAGCAGGTAAATTTCGAGTAATCGCCGCTGGCATCTGATTCCTGAACGATGTTCGAGAACGTTACTGTTCCGGATCCAGGTACTGATTTCCAGATCAGTCCGCTTCCATCACGGTAAGTTACTTCGAAGCCGTCGGCTGCTCCTGCCGTGTAAGTCGGAGTCAGGTTAGCGGGCATTAAGAAGAACGAGTTGAACTGGTTCTGGCTTGGCTCGCTGCTCAGGGAAGCATCCCAATGGATACTGCCGAGGCCGACCATCACAGAAACCAGCGTTTCGCTCGATTTCATATTTGAATAGTAAATCGCTGAAGAAGGATCCGGCGGCGGCAAAATGATCTTCGCGCGTGTAGCTTCAACAAAGAAACCGGCCACATTTTCGGTAAATTCTACCGGTGTTCCGTTGATGGTTCCTTCGAAATGACCATCCAGCTCAACTTCCGGAACAGGTGCCGGGATAATTTCGTGCTTCGGGCATCCTGCGAGGAATACAGAACCGAAAGCAAACAAAAAAGCAATTTTTTTCATGTAGTATGATTTCAAACCATGTAGTGTTCAAATGAACACGATCCGAAAATACTACTTTTTTTTTAGAATATTCCAACAAAACGCCCATACGCCGGTTTCGAACGAATAATCAAGGCATTAAGCCCGCAGCAGACGCATGGATTCCGGCAGAATATAAAGCGGCAGGAACAGCGGATTACGGTCAGCCGAATCGAGGTTCAGGTGGTAAATTTCGGTTCCGTCCGGCATCGGAATGCGGTCGCCTTTTTCGAAGTCCAGCTCGATATCACGGCAAGCCAGCTCGTTCATCAAAAGATTCATCGCCGTATCGGAGAGAACGATCTGCGTATCGTAGCTGTGTCCGCGTTCGTAAACCGTGCAGTCCAGAAGCGTTTCACCGGATTGGCTCTCCATCTGGAGGCTGTTCAAAAGGATGCTGTCGAATAAAAGTTCCATGGCGTATCGTTTTTGTTGAAGCAAAGTTGCACCCCGAACTTCGTAAGCTATTTACGATCTACTTTTTTCAGTTGGAAGTTGATGAGTTGGAAGTTAGAAGTTGGTCGTTTCCACTTAAGAAATGGAAGTTTTGAGCTCGCCCGTCAACTTCTAACTTCCAACTTCGAACTAATCAAACTTATATCCGTATTTTAGTCAACTGTATCTTTTATCCAACAGACAATGAAATACGAACAGATTGATGCCCAGCTTTATGTACGCAACCGTGCGAAATTTATTCAGCGCATGGAACCGCAAACGCTGGCTGTGTTCAACTCCAACGATATTTATCCGATCAGTGCGGACTCAACCATGCCTTTCCAGCAGCACCGCGATATTCTTTACCTCACGGGCGCCGATCAGGAAGAAAGCATCCTCGTATTGTTTCCTGACGCTTCCAACGAAGCACACCGCGAAGTGTTGTTCCTGCGG
>DJFN01000246.1:0-35122 GCA_002432085.1 Flavobacteriales bacterium UBA5871 | reverse complement strand
GCAGCAGTTCCCGACCATTTTCAAGCAGATGATGGCCGAAGCGAAAGGTATTTACCTGAATACAAACGAGCACCTGCGCGCCGATACGACCGTACAAACCCGCGAGGACCGCTTTATCCTCCAGGTGAAGCAGGATTACCCGGCTCACCAGGTACACAAAAGCGCGCCTATTATGCACAGCATTCGTTCCGTGAAGGAAGATATCGAGATTGCGCTGATGCAAACGGCCTGCAACATTACTGAAAAAGGATTCCGCCGACTGCTGGGCTTTGTAAAGCCGGGCGTCTGGGAATACGAGATCGAAGCCGAGCTCGCACATGAATTCCTGCGCAACCGCTCGAAAGGATTCGCTTACACGCCGATCGTGGCTTCGGGGAAAAATGCCTGCGTGCTGCATTACATCGAAAACAACCAGCAATGCAAGGACGGCGACGTGATCCTGCTCGACGTAGCAGCCGAATACGCCAACTATTCTTCCGACCTGACGCGCTGTCTGCCAGTGAACGGACGTTTTACCGAGCGACAAAAAGACGTTTACAACGCCGTGCTTCGCGTGAAAAACGGTGCACAAGCCATGCTCGNNGCCGAATACCATAAAGAAGTGGGCCTGATGATGGAAAAAGAGCTCCTCGGACTCGGCCTGCTCGATGCAACAGACATCAAAAACCAGGATCCTGCGTGGCCGGCTTATAAGAAATACTTCATGCATGGAACGTCGCACTTCCTTGGCCTCGACACACACGATGTGGGCCTGTGGAACGAGCCGATCAAAGCAGGGATGGTATTTACCTGCGAGCCGGGAATCTACATTCCGCAGGAAGGATTGGGAATTCGCATCGAAGACGATCTGGTCGTTCGTGAAAGTGGCGGACCGTTCAACCTGATGGCGAACATTCCGATCGAAGCCGAAGCAATCGAAGAACTCATGAACAGCTAAAATGGGCCGGCTGCATTATACCGTTACGGGGATCGGTGATCCGGTTGTTTTCCTCCACGGATTTATGGAGGACGCCAGCTCCTGGCAGCACGTCGCGCGGCATTTCTGCACGAAAACCTGCATCACCGTCGACCTTCACGGTCACGGTCGCAGTTTTTTCAACCCGCAAGACAAGCCTTCCATCGCTTTAATGGCCGAACAGGTCAGCGCGCTGATCGATGAGCTCCAGCTGGGACATTACCAGCTGGTGGGCCATTCGCTCGGTGGCTATGTGGGCTGCGAGCTGCTCAAAACCGATTCGCGACTCGAGCAGCTGATCTTCCTGCATTCGCATCCGTGGCCCGATCCGGAGGAAAAGAAACAGGACCGTAACCGCGTGATCGAGCTGGTGAAATCCAAACCGACAGCTTTCATCCGGGAAGCATTTCCGAAGCTCTTTGCTTTTCCAGAAGAACACAAGCCTGCGATCGAACGCTACATTCGTATTGCCGAACAGATGGACCCGATGGCTATTGCGTGGGCTACGGCAGCTATGCGCGACCGGCCTTCTTACGTCAACATTCTGGCGGAAAAATCGGGACAGGTTTCCATTATCCAGGGCGAGCTGGATCCGCTCATTCCAACCGATAAGCTGCACGCCTTTGCAGAAGAGCACCATATTTACTGGTTCGAAATAGCCCGCTGCGGACACATGGGACAGGAGGAGAATCCGGAGAAAGTAGTAGAACTACTGAAGGTTATTCTCGGGTGATTTATGGCTAAGTTCAGAAGCTAAAGAACATCGTGAGATCTTTTTCACCTCAAGAGCCCGCCAAGGCGGGTGAAGACGAAATTGTAGCTCGTAGTTGACGAGCTTAACAATCCTACAAGTCTTACGCGGCTTTTATTCCGTTGCACAAAAAAAGCCCCTTCAGATAAAGGAGCTTCTCTCAAATTCACATCGAATGAAAAGCAGATCAATTGCCATTATCGCTAAAGATCCACCTTGTTACGGGTATCAAATGCTTCATGATAAAATGGGTTAAAGATTATCCCTAATTTAACCCAGGTTTTATTTTTCAATTGAAAAAAAACTTTAAAGGTAGCATTGGTTGATTCACGGTTCATGATAAATTTGTCAATGGTACACACCACATGCTGAACGGTCGGCGCAGTCCATACCGATCTGAAATAATGCTTATATTCGGAAACGAGGCCCTCCGGTACTTATGCTAAAACAACATTTATGGAAACGACTAGACTACGTGCACTGATCATCGACGACGAAGAATACGCCCGCAAAAATATGATCATGATGCTGGACGATTTTTGTCCGGAAATTGAAGTGATCGGTGAAGCTTCAGGAAAAGAACAAGCCAAGGCGCTCATTGCCTCCACTCAACCGGATGTGGTTTTCCTCGATATTCGTATGCCAAGCGGAGCAGAAGGCTTCGAATTGCTGGAAGAAGTAGAAGAAAAGAACTTCCTGGTCGTTTTCGTGACTGCGTTCAAAGACTATGCGATCCGTGCGTTCAACGCCAGCGCGGTTTATTACCTACTGAAACCGATCGATATCGACGATCTCCGTACGGCGGTCGAAAAGCTTGTAGAAGCAAAAAACATCTTCGGACAGGATCCGGAAAACTATACGACGTACTTCCGCAGCCTGCGCAACCTCTCCGATCAGCTGCTGCGCAACAAACCGAACAACCGTATCGCCATCAGCCACACCAAGGGACTCAAGATCGTGGAAGACAATACGATCAGTCACCTGGAAGCAAGCGGCAATTGTACAACGATCTACTTCAACGACGGCACGCGTTACCTCGATACGCGCACGCTGAAGATCTACGAGAACATCCTCGATCCGGCGAAGTTCTTCCGCGTACACAAATCCCATATCATCAACCTGAATCGTTTGAAGGAATATCTCAACGAGGACGGTCATTTTGCGGTGCTCGAAGGCGGATTGAAAATTCCCGTTGCGCGCAACCGTGTCACTGAATTTGTGAAAATGCTCAAGCACGGATGAATCCGTTTATACGACTGATCCCCCTTTTATTCCTGGCCCAAACCGTTTTCGGTCAAAGCTATTCCTTTCTCTCCTACTCCACTTCGGAGGGATTGCCGCAATCGCAGGTAACCTGTATTACACAGGACGAAAGCGGCTACCTGTGGGTGGGAACACTGAGCGGACTGGCGAAATTCAACGGAAAGAAATTCATCTCGTTCTCCACGGAAAACGGCCTGGTCAATAACCGGATCACAGCTTTGTCTATCCTGGACAACAAGCTGTGGGTCGGACACGAAGGCGGTGTCAGCGTAATGGTCAACGGCAAGGCCAAAGGCTGGCAATTGTTCGGCGAAGACCGCACGGTAGCCGTTACCGACATCGTGCATTTCAACAAATCCATCGTTGTAGCGACCAACGGCGGCGGATTGTACTTCATCAACGGCGAGAAAATCCACAAATCCATGCTGCCGAATACGGATGCCAACCGGTGCCGCGACCTGATGATCCGCAACGGCGTATTGTATATCGCCACCCGAAGCGGTGCATACAGTACTTCCGATCTGAAACAGTTCAATCTTGTAAAATCATTCGGCAACTTCAACATTTCCAGCTTCGCCGAAGGCAAAGACGAAGTGTTTGTATCGACTTTCTTTACCGGACAGCTGTTTCGCGCCGATAACCGCGTAAATCTGCTCGATTCCATTTCACTGATCCCAATTCCCGATGCGGATTTCTTCAATCCGGTGCGGAGCTATGTGGACAGCAAAGGCCAGATCTGGCTCAATTCCTATATGGGCGTGATCCGAATCAATAATGAAGGCGAACAGCTGCTGCTCAACGAAGCCAACGGCTTGCCCATCGATCGCGTCGACTGCATTTTTGAGGACCGGGAAGGCATTATCTGGATGGGAACCGGTGGTAAAGGTTTGCTCCGGTTTACGGGCGAACAATTCGTTTACTACAACACCCGCAACGGTTTTCCAAGCGACCTGATCCTTTCCGTAGCACGTTCCCCGCAAGGAAATTATTTATACGGAAGCTACGACAACGGCCTGTTCACCTGGAACAAGCGGGACGGCATGAAGGAAATCAAGGTCCAGGGAACCAGTATCTGGGCGCTTGAGCACGATGCTTACGGCAATCTCTGGTGCGGAAGCGATAAAGGCATTACCGTTCTGTTCCGCGACGGAAGCGAAAAACGGCTGTCCATCGATGACAAAAACGGACGTATCACTGTAATCCGGAAATTCCCGAACGGAATGCTGATTGCCGGCGGCTCGGACGGAATGGCGTGGATCCGGGGCGAAAATCTTGTTCCTATCCGCTTAAAAACCGATTTTACAACGACGATCGGGATTGTCCGCGATTTTGCCTGGTTCAACCAGCGAATTATCTGTGCCGGCGATAAAGGACTGTTCGAAATCACTCCGAAAACCGGCGACTGCAAGCGTTTGAAGGATTTTTCCTTCGGTGTGACATCACTTTCCGTTGACGACAACAACCGTCTGTGGGTCGGAACCGAAAACGGGCTTTTTCTCTTCGACGGCCTGAAATTCGAGTCGCTGAATACCGGAAGCTCAAGCGGTAGCCGTTTCATCAACTTCCAGCAGAAGATCAGGCAGTATATTTACATCGGAACGAACAACGGGATGTATGTCTTCGACAGCAAAGAGGAAAAACCGTACATCGTTAAACATTACGGGATCAACAACGGTTTGATCAACCTCGAATCGAATATTAATTCCGCCTTTTACGACGGTCGTTTTCTCTGGTTCGGAACAGCTGAAGGCATGATCCGCTTCGATGTCAGAAAGGATGGCAAATTCCGTCCGTCCGGCATTCGTCCGCTGCTGACCATCAACGACATCCTGCTCAATTACCAGCCATTCGATTACAGCCTCTACAGCGAGCGGTTGAACGAAGACGGACTTCCTGTGAACCTGCGCCTGCCCTACAACAAGAACAACATTTCCATCGATCTCGACGGCATTCTGCTCTCCAATCCGAACGGGCTGCGCTACCAGTTCTGGCTCGAAGGACAGGACGAAGGCTGGTCTCCGATGCTGTCGAACCCTTCGATTGTACTTTCGAACATTCGTAGCGGAGATTACACGCTTCACATTCGCACCGTTGACGAAATGGGTGTTCTGTCGAAAGAAATCCTGCTACCGATCCACATCACGCCGCCTTTCTGGGGAACGTGGTGGTTTTACCTGCTGATCTTCATCCTGATCGTACTGGGAATTCGCAGCTTTTTCCGCAGCCGCATCCGCAAGGAACGCGAGCGCAACTACAAGGAAAACCTGGAGAACAAGACGCGTTTGCTGGCCCTCGAGCAGCAATCCCTGAACGCCAGTATGAACAGGCACTTCATCTTCAACTCGCTGAATTCCATCCAGTATTTCATCAATACGCAGGACAAGATCTCGGCCAACCGCTACCTGACGAACTTCGCCAAGCTGATCCGCAAGAACCTCGACAGTGCCGTGGAGCTCGACAATATGGTGACGCTGCAGCAGGAAATGGAGCGCCTCGAGCTGTATCTTTCCCTGGAAGCGATGCGCTTCAAGGACCGGTTCACGTATCACATTAACGACAACGGCATCGACCTGGAGTCGATCATTGTGCCGGGCATGCTCCTGCAGCCGTTCGTAGAAAACAGCATCATCCACGGAATTCTGCCGAACGAGCAGCGAAAAGGGCACATTGAGGTCACAGTGCGCATTCAGGACGAACACCTCGAAATCACGATCGACGACAACGGTATCGGGATCGATTTCAGTCTGCAGCAAAAGCATGCGATCAATGGCGACCACAAGTCGCAGGGAATGGAGATTACGGCCAAACGCATCGACATTATCCGCGAGCTGTCGAAAAAGGACTTCGAGCTCGAAGGGCCATTTCAGGTAACAAATCCTGACCAATCAATCAAGGGAACGCGTGTTTCACTCAAAATTCCTGTAGAAAATTTGGATATATCTGATTGATTCTTTTATATTTGTTCGTAACATACACCCACTCAGTAATGAAATTAATAGGAGTTATAGCAATTTTGGCCATTATCGCGGTTGGTTGTGAGAAGGAGGATATCCGTCCGAACACAGTAAATCCGGCTGCCAATGAAAAAATGGCTACTACGGGAACCAATAACGATGGTGATGCTTCAGGCGATGACGGCCAAGGCACCGGAACCGGTATCGTTGACCCAAATAGCGACACTGACGCATCAGCAGGACGTAAGAAAGGAAAGTAATCTTTCAGATACACGATATATGAACCGTCTTATCTCCTGATAAGGCGGTTTTTTTATGCTCCTAACCGAAGGGATAAGTCAGTAGTCCCTACCGTTCACTCAAACCGCGCCAACAGTCTGATTTCCTTTGCTATTTTCGGGTAAACTACTTGCCTCGCTTAATAACACTATGGAACATGTCTACCAAAATAAAAGACAGTCTGCATGAGCTTATTCATGCGATGACAAAAACAGAGAAGCGTTACTTTAAGCTGCATGCCACCCGCCATTCCGCGGAAGAATCCACCATGGTCATGCTATTCGATTTTATCGCCAGGCAGGAAAGCTATGACGAAGAGGCATTGTTTCACCATTTCAAAGGGAAATCGCTGCTGAACCAGTTTTCTACCGTAAAAAAACGCCTTTACGATCTCGTCCTGCAATCGCTGCATTTGTTCCATGAAAACAATTCGCTGGAAGCCCAGTTGAGCAGAATGCTGCACCAGGCAACGATCCTTTACGAAAAATCACTTTACGATCAGAGTCTTCGTCATTTGCGCAGCATCGAAAAAGCCGCACAGCGACATGAGCTCTTTCTGATCCTCGTTCAGGCCGGAAAGCTCAAGCAACGTATCGTTGAGACCAAAGGCTATGATCTCGAGGACGATCCCCTCAAAGAGCTCAACGCGGCCACACAGCATTTCCTTTCGCGCGAACAGCTGATCCATGAGCTTTGGCAGATCAAGAGTAATCTTTTCCGTCAACTGCAGTCGTCGGGGATTGTGACAACCGACGAACAAAAACGACAGCTCGGCAGCCTGATGCTTTCATTGCCCGACGTTCCGTCACTGAGCGTTCGTTCGACCGAAGCAATGTATTTGTTCCACCATATTCAGTCGGCGTATTATTACGCAACCGGGGAGTTCCGGAAAAGCCTCGACAGCACCGAGCTCACGATCCGTCACCTGCTCGATCATCCGGCTTTTACCAAAGAACGTCCGAATATCCTGATTTCCTCTCTTACTAACGCCTGCTACCTGGCTGAAATGAACGGTCTGTACGATAAAGGCGCGTCGTTCCTGGAGCTATTGAAAGACGTCAGCAAGGACCAGGAAAATTTATCGGAAGATTTACAGATCAAGCTGTTTTCAAGCGTTTCAAGTATCGAGCTCAGCTTATTGATCCTACGCGGCGATTTCCAGGCTTCGGGACAACTGATAACAGCTATTCTATCGGGAATGGAGCGCTACGGCTCGAAAATCCATCCCGCACGGCGAACGTTTTTCCAGCTTAAACTCGCAATCGTTCACATGGGGAATGAAAACCATTCGGCAGCCCTGCGACATATCAACGAGCTGATCAATACCACCAGACCGGACGAACAGGAAGAAATGGTGATCACGGCCCATTTACTGAGCGTGATCCTGCACTTCGAGCTGCGGAATATGGATTACCTGCCGTATGCGATCAAATCAACGCAGCGATTGCTGAAAAGTTACCAGCGCATGCAGGGATTCGAGCAGCTGTTCTTACAAACGTTTTCGAAGACGGTAAAAATTCATGAGCTGGATTTTCCGGAATTGTTTGGAAGCCTGTTTCAGCAATTAAACGAGCTGCAACAGCAAGGCAATCTTTCTGTTCATTTCGATTTCCTGACGTGGGTGGAAGCGAAGGCAAGGCATCATTCGCTGGCTGCAGCGCTGAAGCAGAAGTATCATTTTCTGGCATCGGCTTGAACCACATTTGACATGAAGTAGCCCTTCCTTCGTCACTTCAATGTTTGAGTGTGGGTGTGAGTTTGAGCCTGCCTGTTCGCTTTCGCAAAGCTTCAGCAAAGCAAAGTGGCAGACAGGTGTGACATGAAGTAGTCCTTCCTGCGTCGGATACTTCATGTTTTAGTGTGAGTTTGAGTGTGAGTTAAGAGAAATGGTTCCAGCCCTGGGCTTTGAGCTCGATGAGCGAATCGTTTGAATCGACGAGGTATTTGCCTTGTTCCGGCGTGGTCATGTAGCCGATTACGGTCATGTGTGGATTTCCTTTGATCTTGTCGAAGTCTTGCTGATCGACGGTGAACAACAATTCGTAGTCTTCTCCGCCATTGAGGGCACAAGTCACCGGATCGAGGTTGAAATCGATCGCCGTGGTCGATGTGTTCGTATCGATCGGCAGCTTGGCATTGTAGATCATTGCGCCGGTTCCGCTGGCTTTGCAGAGGTGCAGCACTTCAGAGGCGAGTCCGTCGGAGACATCGATCATGGAAGTCGGCAAAACGTCCAGCTCGGCGAGGAAATCGATCACATCTTTGCGCGCTTCCGGCTTGAGCTGTCGACCAATGATGTAATCGAAACCGTCGAGATCTGGCTGAATATCGGGATTTGCTCTGAACACTTCTTTTTCACGCTCGAGTACCTGCAAACCGGCATACGCTCCGCCAAGATCACCGGTAACAACGATGAGATCATTCGGTTTCGCGCCGGAACGGTACACAACTTTGTCTTTTTTCACAACACCGATCGCCGTAACGGAAATCAGCAAACCGGAGCCGGACGAGGTCGTATCACCACCAATGAGGTCGACACCGTAATGCTCGCAGGCAAGACGAATACCGTCGTAGAGCTCTTCGAGCGCTTCCACCGGAAAACGATTGGAAACAGCCAGTGAAACGGTTATCTGCTCGGGCGTTCCGTTCATGGCCACGATATCGGAAAGGTTCACCACTACGGATTTGTAGCCGAGGTGTTTGAACGGCATGTACATGAGATTGAAATGCACGCCTTCGATGAGCAGGTCGGTACTGATCAGCGTATAATGCTCAGCGTCGCGATACAACACGGCGGCGTCATCGCCAATACCTTTCACGGTACCGGCATTCCGGTTTACGAAAGCTCCAGTCAGTTTGTCAATCAGGCCGAATTCGCCCAGGTTTCCCAATTCCGTACGCCGTTGTTCGCTCATAATCTGTCAATGATGCTGCAAAGCTACGGATTTTCGTCCGGCCGACCGAACGATTGACGCACCAACAAAAAAGCTCCGCAGCATTGCCACGGAGCCTCTCTTTTTATATGATCAGTCCTGCTTGATGAATCTCACGACGCCTTCGGACAGACGGAGCAGGTAGCAGCCGTTTGGAAGGTCGTCGACAGGAATGGTTGCGTGGTTGATTTTTCCGCTTTTTACCTCCTTGCCATCGAGAGTCAGGATCGCAAACGAAGTGTTTTCTTCCGCAGAAACGTTCAGGAAGGTTTGGGCGGGATTCGGGAACACGGAAAGCTGTTCCAGCTGCTGCTCATCTGTGGAAACGTATTCTGCAAAACAATCGAAATGCTGTTCATCGAAAAATCCGCGAACAAATTCGGCTACAGCGATCAGGCTGTCGACAGGCGCATAAATGTCGTTTTCAACCGAATTTTCTGCATAGACAACCGCATAATCGTAGCAGAGCACATCACCCGGGCCGAACCAATCTTCCGGCGGGAAGCTGACAACGCTTTTACGGTCTCCGGGTACGTTGCCTTGCGTGCTTTCCGTCCAGCCCTGATCGCGCATACCCGGACAAAAGTGCATAAACGGCTCGCCTTCGTGATCGACCTGAATGGAGCCATAGGCAAGTCTCCCGTTGAAAAGATGCTGGATATTATACCCGTTCAGATCATTGATACTGATATTTTCCGAAACGTGGGCGTAAAGCGGCTTGTTCAGCAGCACTACTCCGGCAGCGGGTGGTGTAAGACCGTAATGACCGTTGTCGATCAGATCGGCATTGTAGACATATGCCATGTTTTCGCCCGAAGCCGTTCCGAGGAAATCATCTTCCAGGTTGCCNNGTACGATCCGAAACTGAAATCAGACAGCGTCTGTGTGCCTCGGTTGATTACTTCCGCGTGGATGAAAGTGGTGTTGTTCAACGCATCATTGGTACTGTACTGGTAGAACATCAGGTGAATTTCCATACCGGCCGGATCACTTCCCGACGGATGCAGACCGGCCCTGTCGTTGAGAATCGTATACAAGGCTTCGTCGCCACGGATCAGCGGATAATCCCCGTGCCCGGGCTCATACAGGCCGTTGCCGTCGTTATCGTGAAACGGAGCAAGGATCGCCGCTTCGCCATTAGCCGTATTGCCATTGCAAGGCCAGTTCCGGATCGCAGGGTGTGCAACATAACCGGAATCCTGCCAGTGTGCGATATGATGTTCAATCGTTCCACGAAGGATCCACCAGAGACTGATCGTGAACCTGTCGGCATATTCTTCGTCCTGGTAATCATCGGCGATACATCCCGGGAAGAAATCGCTGAACGGATAACCGGTGATCCCTCCTCTGAGCTGACCGTTTACATCCTCACCGATGGCCATGATGTTCATAAAGGAAATGACCCCCGTTCCGGATTCGCGTGGCACTTCGTAGCCCGGACCGTTGATATTGTGGAAGAACGTTCCGTTGTTTCCAATCCAGGCATCGACATTGTTCACCGTTCCAAAAGTTTGTGAGACGAGTCCCTGAGCATCGACGGCAGAAAGAGCGCAAGCCATCAAAACAGTAGTAATTATTCGTTTCATAAAAATGGGTTTAATAAGTTATAGTGGCAGACACGGCTTTCGCATCTTGTGAAAAGGAACGCACTTCGGTTGGAAAGCGTTGAACGCATTGATTGAATGGTATTTGGTGGAGCTCGGACGGTTCCTGCGGAAAATTATCCGGTGAGAACCAGCTCATTAATCTCACTGTTTATGGGAGATTCAGTTTGCTGATCAAATTATTTTTCAAAAAAACGCTAAAAAATTTTGCGAAACCAACCAGTTGCACATATATTTGCAACTAAACGGTTTCTTATTTAATTGCGCAATTTATGAGAAGAGATATATTTCAAGCTATCGCCGATCCCACACGAAGGGCCATTATCGCCCTGATTGCGTTGAAGGCCATGACGCCGAACGCGATAGCCGAACATTTTGATACGACCCGGCAAGCTGTTTCCAAGCACTTGCGCATTCTCACCGAATGCGAGCTGATCAGACAGGAGCAGCAGGGTCGCGAGATCTATTACCAGCTGGAAATCGATAAAATGAAAGAGATCGATAAATGGCTGGAACAATTCCGAAAGATCTGGGAGACCCGTTTTAACCAGCTCGACGATTTATTAGCAACCATTAAAAACGAGAAAAAATGAACCGCAATCTCTTATTTGATTTTTCCGTAGACAAGGAAAACAAGACCATTCACGTACAACGCGAATTTGCTGCCAACCGGGAGCTGGTTTGGGACGCCTGGACAAAACCCGAGCTGCTCGATCAGTGGTGGGCGCCGAAACCATTCCATGTAAAAACGAAATCGATGGATTTCAGCGAAGGTGGTTACTGGCACTATGCCATGATCAGCCCGGAAAACGAAGCACATTGGTGTCGATTCGATTATGAAACGATCAATCAGCAGGAAAACTATTCCGGCCGCGATGCTTTCTGCGATGAAAACGGAACGGTCAATGCGGATTTCCCGCGAATGACCTGGACTAACAGCTTCAGTGAGGAAGACCAGACGACAACGGTCGATGTGAAAGTTTCATTCGACGACCTTGCCGACCTGGAAAAAGTCATCGAAATGGGCTTTAAAGAAGGCTTTACAATGGCCCTTGGAAATCTGGATGAATTATTAACCTTAAAGAGGTAATCATGGAAAAAGACAATCTGCTATTTGATTTTACCGTTGACAAAGCGACGAAAACGGTCATCATAACAAGAGAATTTGAGGCTGGGCTTTCACTGGTATGGGATGCTTTTACCAAACCGGAGCTTCTGGACCAATGGGTGGCGCCTAAACCGTGGAGGTCAAGGACCAAATATATGGACTTCAAGGTTGGAGGAAAACGATTTTATGCGATGGTAAGCCCGGAAGGACAAGAGCATTGGTCTATCCAGGAATACACTTCCATTAGTCCGAAAACCAATTTCAAAATGTTCAATGCGTTTGCAGACAAAGATGAAAATCCTCAATTACCGGGTTCGGATTGGGACCACACCTTCAGAGAACAGAACGGAAAGACAACCGTACGCATTTCTATTTATAATGAATCGCTTGAACGTATGGAAAAGATGATCGAAATGGGCTTCAAGGAAGGCTTTACAATGTCTATCGCGAACCTGGAGGAATTGCTCGAAAAGCTATCCAACTAAAACTGTCAATCATGGAAAGCCTGTCATTGTTAGCGGCACTGACCATTGTAAGCGGTGCATTATCGTTGCTTTGCCTGCTGATACTGCATTTCGTCAGCCCGGAATTTCACCCGGGCTGGCGCATGATCAGCGAATACGCACTGGGGAAACACAAACGGATCCTGACTTTTTTCTTCACATTCTGGTGCATCAGCTCGGTTTTGCTGGCCTGTTTGCTCTGGCAGATCGTCACAACGAAATGGGCATTGTTCGGCGCCGTACTGGTATTTGTTTCGGGAATCGGCGCGCTGATGGGCGGTTTGTTCGATGTAAAGCACAAGCTCCACGGATTTGCTTCAACGCTGGGTGTGCCGACTTTACCTGCGGGCGCATTGCTGGTGAGCTATAACCTGGTTCAACAACCCGACTGGATGGTGCATAAAGCGTCAATTCTGTCGTCGGCCCACATACTTTGGGTTAGCGTAGTGCTGATGATCGTAACCATGATGTTGTTGTTTTCCGGTTTCAAAAAAGCCGGTTATTCAATGGGGCCGAACGTCGAACCTCCCGAAACGCTTCCGGCCGGCGTCATTGGTTTGAACGGCTATGCCAACCGGTTCCTGGTCCTTTGCTACATCGGCTGGCTAGTCCTGATCGCTATGATTTATTTATCCTTTCAATAACAACACTATGTCTTTTCAAGCATACATTGACAATATCCGGACGAAAACAGGCAAAACGCCCGACGATTTCAAGCAGCTGGCCGAACAGAAAGGCTTTTACAAAGACGGCGCACCGGTTGTGAAAGCAACCGAGATCACCAACTGGCTCAAAGATGAATTCGAGCTCGGTCACGGACACGCGATGGCCATTTACGCCACGTTCAAAGGAAAAACGGAATGAAAGCAAAACGCATTAACCTCACGATCAGAGGGATTCTGAGAGGAATTTATTCTGTGGCAAGAGTTTGGATATGCTGAGGGGAGTTGTGCTCTCCTTTTTTGTGCAGGAAAATAATCCTAAACTCCCTTTATTGTTTGGCGTTACGGCGATTCATTGGTATCTTAGGAAAAACAAAAAATTTAACTCATGAAATGTCCAAACTGCGATAGAGAATTAGTGATGAGCGACCGAAACGGTGTTGAAATCGATTATTGTCCGGGATGCCGGGGCGTTTGGCTCGACCGGGGCGAGCTGGATAAAATCATCGAGCGTTCCAATCAATTTAGTCAAAGCGATTCACGCAAGGATTACGATTCACACAAAGATTACAAAGACGACAAACGAGGAGAACAATCTCATCAGCAGCACAAGAAGAAAAAAGGTGGTTTCTTAGGGGATTTGTTTGATTTTTGAGTGAAGCTGCGCACTTCACACTCGAATCTCACACTCAAGAAAAAGGCACCAATTAAGAGCGAGTGTGAGAGAAGAGGGACAGAAACACTAGACGTCCACACTCCGCTCTCGCTTCTCACACTCAAAAAGAAAAGCGACTGTTTAGTGTGAGTGTGAGAGCGAGTCTTGAGGGAAAATTAGTCCACACTCCGCTCCCGAACCTCACACTGCAAAAGAAAAGGCATTGCTAACAACATAAGAGCAGTGTGAGAGTGAGAGAACAGGGACAAAAGAAAAAGGCATCTTGCTTATCGCAAAATGCCTTTTTCTTTTGTTGACCCACTAGGGCTCGAACCTAGACTCTTCTGAACCAAAATCAGACGTGTTGCCAGTTACACCATGGGTCAGTCTGTCCGTAGACGGGCCTGCCTTTCGGTAGACGGGTGCAAATATACACCTTTCCCTGAAAAAAGAAATCGATCGGAACAAAATTTCAAAAAAAACGGAATGGAGTTTCAGGCAGGACAGCCCGTCGCAGCTACCAACTGCTTTTCGTCTCTGTAGTTAGCGTGATTGGCAATACCCGGTTACGTCTTTCGTTTTCAATCATTTTACTGTCATAGCCGGACGAATCCGTGAAGAACAGCGTCTTGAAAAGCAGGCATTCGGATTCTATCCGGCTTTTATGGCAAATATTTTTAATTTCGCAGTGAAACATTGACTAACATGCAATATAACAAACTCAACAACCTGGTTGGCTGGGCAGTCTTTCTGATCGCCACTACCGTTTATTTCATGACGATCGAAGATACTTCCAGTTTGTGGGACTGTGGCGAGTATATTACAGCTGCTTATAAGCTCGAAGTTGGTCACCCTCCGGGTGCGCCGCTTTTCATGGTGCTTGGACGTTTGTTCTCGTTCTTTGCCGACCCTGAGCATGTTGCCATGTGGATCAACCGACTTTCTGCACTGAGCAGCTCGTTCACGATCCTGTTTATGTTCTGGTCGATTACCATGCTGGGCAAGAAGATCGTTCAGCGTGATAAGCGTGAGTGGTCATTCGCCGACCAGATTGCCGTACTGGGAAGCGGTGTCGTAGGAGCCTTGGCTTACACGTTCTCCGATTCATTCTGGTTCTCCGCTGTTGAAGGGGAAGTATATGCAATGTCGTCTTTGTTTACCGCTGCCATTTTCTGGGCCATTCTGAAATGGGACGAAGAAATGATGGCTATCAAGCACAAAGAGCTTGCTCCGGACCGCAGCCCGATGCGCTGGATTGTATTGATCATGTTCCTCCTCGGACTTGCTATCGGTGTTCACTTACTCGGACTCCTCGTGATCCCGGCCCTCGTTTACCTGATTTACTTCAATTACTGGGATAAAACCAATGTCAAAGGTTTCCTGATTACAGGTCTGATTTCCGTTGTTTTGCTTGGATTCATCCAGGAAGGTGTTATTCCGGGGACGGTTGCACTCGCTTCGACCTTTGAAGTAGGCTTTGTGAACTCACTTGGATTGCCGTTCTATTCCGGAACAATTTTCTTCCTGCTGCTGCTGATCGCCGGATTCATTTACGGTTTGCGCTACGCGAACCGCAAGAACAAGCCTGTTCTGAGCACAGGACTCTGGAGCCTTATCGTGTTGCTGATCGGCTACGGATCTTTTGCCGTGATCGTGATCCGTTCAAACGCCAACACACCGCTCGACGAAAACGACCCGGAAAACCTTGTAACGCTTCACTCCTACCTGAAGCGTGACCAATACGGAAGCGCGCCATTGCTTTACGGACCTTACTGGAACTCCAAGCCGGCTGAAGACGGATTTGGCGATCTCGCACCGTTCTACCTGCGTCGTTTCGTGGTTGAGCGCGGAGGCGTTGATATGAAAGGCTTTAAGGCGGAAGAAGATGCAAAAGCTTACGCGAAATCATTGGGCGCGGGCTATGAAGTAGTTGAAAAATACTTCGTTTCCAACGAAAACATCCGTATCGGACAAGTGCCGCGTTACGAGCAGAACACTTTCCTGCCACGTATGTACTGGAGCGCCGAGCCGAATAAAATTGCCAAATACAAAGAGTGGTCAGGCTATGAAGACGAGCGAGGCGATGGTGCCGATGGCCTTCGCCTGCCAACCTTCGGTGAAAACATGACCTATATGTTCCGCTACCAGATGAACTGGATGTACTGGCGCTACTTCATGTGGAACTTCTCCGGCCGCCAGAACGACATTCGCGGACATGGCGACGATATGCGAGGAAACTGGATTTCCGGCATCAACTTCGTCGACAGCGACCGACTCGGGAACCAGGAAAACCTGCCGCAGTTTACCGCCGACAATCATTCGCACAACAAATTCTTCTTCCTGCCACTCGTGCTTGGTCTGATCGGAATGCTGTTCCACTTCTACCGCAAGCCGAAAGATGCGTTTATCGTATTGCTGACCTTCCTCTTTACAGGAGTCGCGATTATCATTTACCTGAACCAGAAGCCGCTCGAGCCACGTGAGCGTGATTACGCTTTCGCCGCTTCGTTCTATGCCTTTGCCATGTGGATCGGTATAGGTGTGCTAGCCATGTACGAAGCCTACAAGAATTTCGGCAAGGAAGAATGGCGTCTCTTCGGAATTACCGGTGGAGCCGGTGCCGTGATTTTCCTCGTAATGGGCGTTGCTACATTCAAATCGTGGCTCGTGATCTTTGTACTTGCGGCATTGCTGCTCGGTATCATGTATGGATTGCGAAAAGTCGTCAAAAACCAAGCTGCCGGTGCCGGATTCGCTACGATCATCGCCCTCATTGTACCGTTCCTGATGGCACAGCAAGGCTGGGATGACCACGACCGCAGCGGCAAGACTTCAGCCCGCGACCTGGCACACAACTACCTGATGTCGTGCGCTAAAAACAGTATTCTCTTCACCGCCGGTGATAACGACACCTTCCCGCTGTGGTACTACCAGGAAGTGGAAGGCAAGCGCACAGACGTTCGTGTTTGTAACCTGAGCCTTATGCAGACCGACTGGTACACCGAGCAGATGAAGATGAAAGCCTACGATTCCGATCCGCTTCCGATCACGTTCCGCGAAGACCAGATCCTGGCAGGTGCCGGAAATACCGAGCAGGTGTTCTTCGCCAGCTTGCTGAACCTGTCGCACAGCGGAATCAACCGTGATGCGCTGGCAAAAGCCTTCGACCTGAAAGTGAAATACAACAAGGAAGCCTTTGTACAATCCTATACGCAATTCCGTGACGGAACAGCTGCGATGCTCGGTTCCCTGACAGGTACAGACGCTTCAACTGCTTCCCGACTCGAAGCTATCAAAGCGAAATTCCGCGTTGGTGCCGATTCTGCTACTTACTCTGTGGTAGAAGACATGAGCAATGCCATCGGTGAAGTATTCTCCGGCTACAGCAACCAGCTGATCAAAGGCGACCAGAAAGTAATGGAGCAGATCCAGCAGATCGTTGAAGCATGGGAAGCACCATGGGATTATATGCCGCTGAAAGAAGCAATGGCGTTTGTGAAAGACGATGCGAACATGATCGAAAACAACGGTCGTTTGCTGCGCGTGTTCCCTACAAACGGATTCATCCNNCATCCTGCCGATCAACGCTGCCAATGCCGTTAAATCCGGTATCATCACAGCGAAAGAACAAGCTCAGTGTGAAGACGAGATCCGCTTTACATTTAACGTAAACGGCCTGATGAAAGAGCAGATCATGATGCTCGACCTGATTGCCAACAACGACTGGAAGCGTGCGATCTACTATTCCAGCCCGGCAAACCAGGAAGTGGCAATGGCCATCCTGCAGACCGGTCACCTTCGTCAGAACGGTATGGCCTGGGAGCTTTCTCCGGTTCGTACCCGCGAGCTGATCAACGACGAGCGCATGTACCACCACCTGATGGAAGTCTACACATTCGGAGATATGAAAAATCCGGACGTTCTGACAGACAATTACGCCCGCGACCAGACAGGTCAGATGCGTTCGCAGTTCATGCAGCTGGCTCAGTTCTATGTTGAAAAAGCAGATGAAGAAGCAAGCCGCAAAGCAAATCTTGCTCCGCAGATCGATCCCATCCGTAAATCCGGCAATGTTCGCCTGGCAGATTCTCTCCAGCAAACAATGGTTGGCGTGGATGAGCGCGTAGCACTTTACAACCAGCGCGCGATCAACCTCGTGAAACGTTCACTGGAAGTAATGCCATTGGAAAACGTGATCGATTACGGTGAGCCTGTTGCTTCCAAAAACACGATCAAATCGCCTGAAGGCGACGAATACGCTGTTTACCAGGATGGTGTGATGCACACTTACGTAGGTATCCTCTTCCGTGCAGGTGACAAAGCCGCAGCCGAAAAACTCGGTATGCAGGTAGCCGACCAGCTGGAAAGCATCATCAACTTCTTCACGAACAGCGATCCGGTAGTAGCAGCCGATAACATCGGTGACATCGCCGCGGCCACGAGCAACTACATCATTCTGTTCAAGTTCGCCAACGATCCGCAGATCGGCAATCCATCCGGACAGCTGGCCATGCGTACATCGAAAAAGCTGAACGAGCTTTACGGAACGACTTACAAAAATATGTGCGATGAGCTGAAAGCTGAAGCACTCGATAACGGCGAATCACTGCGTCGCGGACCTGAAATGGGCTACTACGCATCGCGCTACCTCGAGCTGAAAGGCATGCTCGACGCTATCGGTATCGAAGGTCGTCTGATCGATGCTCCGGCAGGTCAGGCGCCACTGCAGCAGGGAAATCTGCCGCAATTGCCGGAAGGACTTCCTGCTGAAGAAACGACAATGGTATTGGCCGACAGCAACGCGCCACGCTAAGAGAAATGATCCATTTATTCAGGCCTCCACGCTGGATCGGGTGGTTTTACCGCTCATGCACGTGGAGGCTTGCTGTTTCCGGGCCTACCGTTTTTCTGACTTTTGACGACGGCCCACATCCGGACATTACGCCTTTTGTACTCGAAGAGCTGGCACGTCGTCGGATGAAAGCTACGTTCTTCTGCGTAGGCGAAAACCTCGTTCGCTATCCGGAGCTCAAAGACCGGATCCTAGCCGAAGGACACACGATCGGGAATCACACCATGCGACATACCAATGGCTCAACAGTCAGCGATGCCGATTACTTCGCTTCGGTGAATGATTTCGAACAAGTGTTTTCTACGACTTTATTCCGGCCGCCTTACGGGAAAATCCGCCGTTCACAGCTGCAAGAGCTGAAACAGCGCTTCACCATCATTATGTGGTCGTGGCTATCGTATGATTTCGATACCGCCGTGCCGGTCGATCGCATCCTGGAAAAAAGCGCAACGCTCCGGGCCGGCGACATCCTGGTACTTCACGACAATCCCAAAATAACGGAACGCGTAAAGGNNAAAAAAAAGGATTGGTATCGGAAGCTATTCCGCTTTGACTTTCGGACGCTTGAAGATCGGCACCGTAGAACACGGCTCGCCATACATCACGGAAGAACAAACCGGCTGTACCTGCTCGAGAAACAGGGACATGATCGCTTCCGGATTCGGAATATCGGAGCAGCCTTTAACGATTAGCTTGCCATCGCGGAATTGTTCCATATCCAGCGCGTGAATGATCTTCGTCATGGCTGCTTGCCGGGCATCATTCCGATCACCGATGGTAATCGAAGCAGCTTTGCCGATCAGTTTGGAAGAAACGATCATATAAGCCCACGACGGCAGGATCGCTTCGACCGAGCAAAACAGGTAAACGTGTTTTCCTTCGTATTGATCCCAGTCATGTTCGGAAAGGAAAACGCGGAAATCCTTTTCTTTCAGGATCAGCTCGTTCCACAATCTCGGGGCAAAATCAAACGGGACCAATGAAGCTTCATCGGGGCGGTAATCCGCCAGGTCGATGGCTATGAGTCCACTATTCTGAATGCGGTTTACAATTTCTTCCATAGGAAGTCCAAAGTTACGAAGAAAAACGCCGCGGCGATTTCACCGAAGAGTCATTTAGCGCTACTTTATAAACCCTGTTTTCGGGACATTCACAAGACAAGCCTGATTCTTAACACAAATAAATTTGATTTGTAATTCCGCTCGCCTACTTTTGAAGTAGAATTGTTGGTTATGAAACGTTTTACGATTGCATTGTTCACTGTA
Organism: Flavobacteriales bacterium UBA5871; assembly: GCA_002432085.1. GTDB lineage: Bacteria > Bacteroidota > Bacteroidia > Flavobacteriales_D > Crocinitomicaceae > Fluviicola. The sequence goes on along the minus strand of DJFN01000246.1, from coordinate 15,338 downwards.
TTGCTGTTCGCTGGCTGCGGCGGTGAAAACGGTGAAAAGAAGATCATTTCGGTCGAAAAAAAGACCGTTTACAAGGAAGCCGTTCCGGTTATTCCCAATCGTGAAATGACGATCGAAATTTCCGGCATGAGCTGTGAACATGCCTGCGGCGGAGCGATTCGTACGGCCTTGAAGAACACCAATGCCGTGGAGCGCTGCTCATTCGATTTCGTTACCGACCGCAAAGTCAATACCGCAACCATCACGTTCGACAAGGATAAAATCTCTCCGGATGAAATCCTTTCGATCATCGAGTTGCTGAACGACGGGCAATTCACAACCGGCAAAACATCGACAAAAACCATTGATCAGCCGGCCCAGGACGTACCGACAACAGAAGCTTCCACTCCGGTAAAAGAAAAAGTGACCACCACCAAAACGGTTGATGTGAGCGCTACTTCCGTAGAGTTGCCGAACCTCTTCGATCTCTTCGCGGAGATCGTTATGTAATTGCTCGTCTTCCCGGGGAACTCCCTATTTTTGTGGCATGAAACNNTTCTCGGTGAGGGACAGCCTTTGCTGGTTCTTCACGGCCTGTTCGGCAATTCCGATAACTGGCAGACCCACGCCAAAAAGCTGGCCGAATATTACCAGGTGATTCTTGTCGATCAGCGCAATCACGGCCATTCCGACTGGAGCGATGATTTTTCCTACGACATTTTAGCGGAAGACCTTCACGAGCTGATCACCGATCTCGGATTGAAGAATTGTATTCTGCTGGGCCATTCGATGGGCGGCAAAACCGTTATGCGCTACAGCCAGCTTCATCCCGAAACGATCGCCCGCATGATCGTGGTCGATATGGGCGTTAAAGCTTATCCGCCGCATCACCAGGACATTCTGAAAGGCCTGAGTCTTGTCGATCTGAACAAAGTAACGTCGCGCGGTGAAGTCGAGGCCATTCTCGAACCTTATATTCCGGTGTTTTCGACGCGTCAGTTCCTGATGAAAAACCTGTACTGGAAAGACAAAGGCATGCTTGCCTGGCGGATGAACACGCCGGTGCTGGAAAAAGTCATGCCCGAGATCCTGGCTGCTTTGCCGGAAGTCGAAGTAATGGTCCCGACGCTTTTTATTCGCGGAGAGTTGTCCAATTACATCACCGACGACGACATTCCTGATCTTGAGGACCGTTTCCCGGATTCAACGGTTGTAACAATTGAAGACGCTGGCCACTGGGTCCACGCCGAAGCGCCGGAAGCGTTTGTGAATGCGGTGCTGGAATTTTTGCTTAGATAGTGAGTAGTGAGCTGTGAACAGTTAGCAGCGAATCGTTTGTTGTTTAGCAGGCTTTGAGGAAAGTACAGCTCATTTGAAAACAAAAACGGGAATAGAATCTCCTTCTACTCCCGCTCCAGTTGATTTTTCTGAATTATTTCGATTGATCGAGCTTGCGCACCATCGTTAAGATCGTTGCAAGTGCCACGGTCTCGCCTGTTTCATCGTATACATCTACGAGGAACTTCACGATTCCTTTAGCGATGTCGTCTTCACTGCGTTTTTCCTGATCGATCTTCTCCTTCACTGTAAAGCGTACGCCAAGCGTGGCTCCCGGATAAACCGGCTTGGTGAAACGGGCTTCATCGATACCATAATTGAGCAGTACCGGACCTTTCTTCGGATCCACGAACAAACCGGCTGCTTTCGACAACACGAAGTAGCCGTGGGCCACGCGACGCTCGAAGATCGTTCCTTCCAGCGAAGTCGCGTCCATGTGCGCGTAGAAGTTGTCGCCCGAAACATTCGCGAAGTTCACGATGTCGGCATCGGTAACGGTGTGTTTGTGTGTGAACACGGTATCACCGACGTTCATTTCTTCAAAATGCTGACGGAACACATGCGGATTGGCTTCCGGCATATCGGCTCCGACCTGGAATTGCTGCGTGATTGCCGTGATCGTTGTAGGATGGCCCTGGATTGCCGTGCGCTGCATGTAATGCAATACACCACGCTTACCGCCCATTTCTTCACCACCACCGGCTCTTCCCGGCCCGCCGTGTGTGAGCAGCGGCATTGGAGATCCGTGTCCCGTGCTTTCTTTTGCACAGTCCTTGTTCAATACAAGAATACGACCGTGCATACTGGCCGCACCAATTACATATTCAGCAGCTTCCTGGTTATCCGGCGTTACGATCGATGAAACGAGCGAGCCTTTGCCCATGCGCGACAGCTCGATCGCGTCGTCCATGGTTTTGTATGGCATCACCGTCGCTACCGGTCCGAACGCTTCGATATCGTGTACATCCGTATTGCGGAACGGATCGTTGTTGACAAACAGAATCGGTGAGAAGAACGCTCCTTTTTCGGCATCGCCACCAATCACATCCACGGAATCCATGTTTCCGTAGACCATCTGCTGCGTGGCAGACAAACGCCTTACATTCTCGCGAACGCGGTCAACTTGCGTACGTGTAGCCATCGCTCCCATGCGAACGCCTTCGATAGACGGATCGCCGATCTTGGTCGTCTGCAATCGCGCAGCAATCGCTTTCTGAACGTCGTCTACGAGGTTATCCGGAACGAGGATACGACGAACGGCCGTACATTTCTGACCGGTCTTCACCGTAATTTCCTTCACCGTTTCTTTTACGAACAGGTCGAATTCTTCCGTTCCCGGCGTGGCATGCTTGCCCAATACGGTTGCGTTCAGGGAATCTGCTTCGAGGTTGAACGGCACGCTGCGCTCTGCGAACTGCGGTAAAGCTTTCAGCATTTTCCCGGTAGAAGCGCTACCGGTGAACGTCACCACGTCTTCCATGTCAACGTGATCAAGAATCCCGCGACCCAGACCGCAGATGAGCTGCAAAGCCCCTTCCGGCAAAATTTTCGATTCAATGATGTCTTTTACCATAACTTCGGTCAGGAAGCAGGTAAACTCGGACGGCTTCACTACCGCCGGCACGCCTGCCATGAGGTTCACGGCGATTTTCTCGAGCATTCCCCAGATCGGGAAGTTGAAGGCGTTAATGTGTACCGCAACGCCCTGTTTCGGAACCATGATGTGGTGACCGATAAAGCTGCCGCCTTTGGAAAGCGGAGCAGCCGTGCCGTCTACATAATAAGGCAGGTCCGGAAACTGACGACGTAGCGACGCATTGGCAAACAGGTTGCCGATTCCGCCTTCGATATCGATCCACGAATCGACTTTCGTTGCTCCCGTCCAGGCGCTCACTTCGTAATAGCGGTTCTTGCGCTCCATCAGGTGCAGTGCCAGCGCTTTCAGCATGCGACCGCGCTCCTGGAATGTCATTTTACGAAGCGCTTTGCCTCCATGCTCGCGACCGTACTGTAATACAGCCTGGTAATCCAGTCCTTGCGATGAGGTTTCCCCGATCTTGTCGCCTGTGAGCGCATTGTAGAGATTCGTTTCAACGCCGTCGCCGGCTATCCATTGTCCGAGCACGTAATTTCTGACCTTTATCATAGTGTTGTTATTCTCGTGTAAGTCAGCAAAGATAGTTAGAAGTTGGAAGTTGCGAGTTGATGAGTTAGTGAGTTGGTGAGTTACGGAGTTGATGAGTTGCGAGTGATGGCTTGGTCTTCCGTCTTGATGTCCTGAAGTCTTTATGTCCTGAAGTCCACGAACTAAATCAATTGAGTAGTGTACCGGTCTTCGGTGTGAGAATTAATAAAACCGTAACATTGGGCTGAAGGCGTATAAATAGTGTGAAAAACGAGCTGAAAATGTTATTTTTAAAATCTTCTCATTTTCAGCTATATGGCAAAACAATTCAGATTTTCCGATTCTGTTTTCTCATTCGCTAGCCAAAGTCAAATGTTCAATTGGAAAACAGGATACTTCACTAAAAAGTGGCCGTTTTCAAAGCGGTATACTTTTCATTATTAAAACCTTTTTACTATGTTTGGTGCCTAAACAAGTAAAGTAAGTTAAAGACTAAGTTATGAGTAACAATCAAAAAACATCTGGGGGTTTTTCATCTTTGATTTCCTCAATCGCTATCGTTATAGCTTTGGTAATCGGTATTATTGTCTACAAGTTCATCTTCGGTGATCCGTCGAACTTCGTAGAAAACGATCCAACGAAAGAGCCACTTGAAGGTAATCTGATGGGGATTGTTTACAAAGGAGGGTTCATCGTACCTATCCTGATAGCGATTAACATTATTATCATTCTTTTCTCTGTAGAGCGTTTCGTAACTCTTTCTAAAGCAAAAGGAAAAGGAAGTATAAACACATTTGTTGCGAAAATCAAATCGTACCTGGAAAGCAAAGACCTCGAGTCTGCTACAGCTGAGTGCGACCGTCAGCAAGGTTCCCTGGCAAACGTTGTAAAAGCTGGTCTGGTGAAATACGACCACCTGAAAAACGACTCTGCTATGGACAAAGAGCAAAAAGTAGAAGCTATGAAAAAGGAGCTGGAAGAAGCTACTGCGCTCGAGCTGCCTATGCTGTCTAAAAACCTGGTTGTCATCTCTACCTGTGCTTCCATTGCAACACTCGTTGGTCTGGTCGGAACGGTATTGGGTATGATCAAATCGTTTGCTGCAATGAGCTCCGGTGCTCCGGATACTGCTCAGCTGGCAACAGGTATCTCCGAGGCCTTGATCAACACGTTCCTCGGAATTGCCGGATCTTGTATCGCTATCATCATGTACAACTTCTTCTCGACTAAAATCGACCAGATGACGTACAGCATTGATGAGGCAAGCTTCACTATCGTTCAGGATTTCTCTGCTTCTACGAAGTAATCATCCGAACGGGAACTAGCATACAATATTCATCAAATAACAAAACGGAATGCCTAAAATAAAAATGCCCCGAAGTGCACCCTCCATCGACATGACGCCGATGGTGGACCTTGCCTTCCTGCTGGTAACTTTCTTTATGCTTTCGGCAAACTTCCGCGAAACCGAGCCTGTACAGGTCGACACTCCTTCTAGTATCAGTGAAACGATCATTCCTAAGAACGTGATCATGGTAACTGTAGGCGAGAAAGGCCACGTGTTCTTCAACATCACAGGTGCTGACACGCGACGCGATCTGCTCGCTGCTATGGGTGACAAATACAATGTAAAGTTCACTGAAGAACAAGCAGAAAACTTCCTCAAAATGACCAGCTTCGGCTGCCGTATGGCAGATATGCCGAAATACCTGGACATGACAACGGAAGAGCGTAAGCGTCAGGTAGAAGTACCTGGTTTTGTCGGGATTCCGGCGGATACTGCCAGAGCAAATGAATTGCGTGACTGGATCAGCCTGGGTAACTCCCTGGCGATGAAGTACGGTAAAGATCAGTACGAAGAAGCATTGACGAAAGACCCGAATGCCATTGCAGACGATTTCAAGCCGAAATTCATTCTGAAAGTGGACAGCAAAGCCCTTTATGTGTACGCGAAGAACGTCATCGATATCTTCCGGGATCTGAATTTGAATAACCTGAACTTTGTGACCAACCTGGAGGGTAATCCGAACGGTAGTGCATCAAGTGAGAAAAAAGAGGAATAAGCCATGGCAGAAATAGCAGAAGGCGGTGGCGGCGGTGGCGGCCACAAAGGAGGTAAAAAACGCGCCAAAAAACAGTCCACACGCATCGACATGACGCCGATGGTGGACCTTGCTTTCCTCTTGCTGACGTTCTTCGTATTGACGTCCACGTTCAGCAAAGCGAAAGTAATGAGTCTTGTTTATCCGGCTAAACCGGAGCCAAATCAAGAGATGCCTGAGCAGAAGATCTTCAATGCGATCACATTCATCGTTACAGAAGACAAGCTGTTTTACTACAAAGGAGAGTTCTATCCTGTCGGCAATCCGAAAGGCGAGCCTCCAACACAATTGTCTGAGACCAACTTCGGTCCTGACGGTGTTCGTAAGCTCCTGGCTGACGGTAACCGTTATGTGATTGAGGAAAAAGCAAAATTGGATGAGCGCGCTGCGAAAACCAATTTGCCGGATTCAATCTACAAGAAGGAGATGATTGCGATGAAAAAAGACGATCGTGCATTGAAAGTCCTGATCAAGACCGATACAAAAGCGACCTGCAAGAACTTCATTGACCTGATCGATGAGCTCAAGATCGCCAACATCGGTGTAATTGCTCCGGTAGATCTCATGCAGGATGAGGATAATCTTTTAAAAGCTAAAACTCAATAGATATGGAAATCATTCTGGCAATCATTGTGGTTGTATTCGGGATTTCCCTCTACGATCACTTCGCTTCCCGCAATTGGGCACAGGTGACATCGCATGAGCGAAACGAAATGGTGTTCGAACACCGCAACCGCGAGTACGGAGCTTATGCGATCCGCAAAAGCTACAACACCTGGCTGCTCATTATCATGCTGTGCGTGATCGGTGGTATCGGTGCTGCGTACGGTGTTTACAAAATCATCCAGGCTATCCCGGAAGAAGTGGTTCCACCGCCCCCGGTTGACGATTCAACGTTTGCGGTAGCTGCTCCGCCGGTTGAGGAGGAAGAAGTTCCACCGCCACCACCGGAGCCTGAAATCCCGGAAATGCAAAAGACGATTCAGTTCCTTCCACCAGTTGTTACCGATGATGCGAACGTGGAAGACCCTGTTACAGTAGACGAAACCGAGCAAACGACCGTTTCAACAACCACCAACGATGGTGGCGGTGATTTCGGTGATGTTGTTCCAACAAACCCGAATCCTGTGATCGACGTGAAACCGGTGAACGACGAGCCTGCAACGATCGTAGACGAGAAAGCAGAATTCCCTGGCGGAATGGCTGCTCTGAGAAAGTTCCTGGGTGACAACTTGTCGTACCCTCAGGTAGCTGTTGAGGAAGAGATCGAAGGAAAAGTATACCTGCGTTTCGTTGTCGATAAGAACGGTGAAATCTCCCGCGTATCAGTTACCCGTGGTATTCCGGATTGCCCTGAATGTGACAAGGAAGCTGTGCGCGTAGTGAAGAAAATGCCGAAATGGGCGCCTGGTAAAAACGGTGGTAAGGCTGTAGACAGCTATTACAACCTTCCGATTACTTTCAAGCTACAGTAAAAAAGCATATCTTTATACAGATCAAAATCCCCGAAGCCCCAGCTATCGGGGATTTTTTTACCAGTAATATTACCATGTTCGGAAACATCAATACCGTTTTTAGTGCATTCATTATCGTGGTTTGCCTCATCTTCAGCTGGTTCCTGCTAACCACTGATATCCTGAAGCCACAGATGGTGGGCACCAAGCGAACCATATTCGTTGTCATCCTGTTGATATATGCCGCCTACCGCGGCTTTCGCCTTTACAAAGACTTTAAAGCTTCCCGCCATGAAAAAGATTAAAGCCATTTTCCTGATCGCTCCGGCGCTCATGCTGCTGCTCACGATCGTATGCTGTGAAAATCCGCTCGCCTACCAGGAAGACGCACATGGCCGCGGCAAGCAAACGCTTTACCTCGAAGAATCCTACAAACCGCTCTTCGAAACGAGCATCTATACGTTCGAGAGCCAGTTCCCGAAGGCCAATATCGTTCCGGAATATTGCACGCAGGAAGAAGCTATTCGGGCCATATTTGAAAAAAAGACCAATACCATCTGCATCGCACGCGACCTGAACAAACAGGAAAAAGCCAATCTTAAAAAGGCCAATATCGAAGTGCGCAGCACCAAAATTGCCTACGACGCAGTGACACTGCTCGTTCATCCGGATAATTCCGACTCCGTACTGACAGTCGAACAATTGAAGCAAATTCTCAAAGGCGAGATCACCACCTGGAAAAACGGGTTGCCGATCAATGTGGTTTTCGACAATGTTAACTCGGCAAATTTCCAATACCTCCACACACTTAGTGGAAAAGGATCGCTACCTGCAAACGTATTTGCGGTAAAATCGAATTTAGATGTTATAAAGTACGTGAAGGAGCATCCGAGTGCACTTGGTATCATCGGCGTAAACTGGATCAGCGATGAAGACGACCAGGCAGTAGTGGAGTACCGTAAAGGGTTGAAAGTCCTTGCAGTTGGAAAAACGGCCAACGGACCATTCTTCCAGCCTTATCAATCCTACATTCACACGAAAGAATACCCTTTCACACGGGAAGTCTGGCTGATCAACAAGGGCAGCCGCAGCGGACTGAATACCGGTTTTGTGAACTGGATGCAGGGCGAGCACGGACAGCTGATCATTCAGAAATCGGCACTTATTCCCGCTAACGCAGTCGTTCGTCTGATACAGATGTCGGAAGAATAGTTGTAAATTGCTTCATGAAACACCTGATCATCCCCTTTTGCCTGCTAAGTGCGGTTGCTTCTTTCGGACAGGAGGAAGAATGGGGAGCTACGCCTCCACCATCAGAGAAACCGTTGCCGCCGAAACCAGTACAGTCAGAAAAGATTCATACCACATTAGACGAGTCGGCTAAATTTCCTGGAGGTCAGACCGGCCTGGAAGATTTCATCAATCAACACATCTCTTATCCGCCTGTGGTCTTTGAAAAAGGCGATGTGGGAACATCTCAGCTGAGACTCATTATCGATGCCAATGGAAATGCCCGTTTCGACAGATGGATCAATACCAATGACAGTTGTCGGGAATGTGACAAGGAAGCGCTACGCCTCGTTAAGCTGATGCCGAAATGGACGCCCGCAAAACTGGACGGAAAAGCCGTGTCCAGCTTCTACGATCTGACGATTTCCTTCAACATGAACGGAGGATCAAAAGCGTCAGCACGTGAGCCAGAGCCTGTATTAGAAGCAAAAACAGCGTTTGTCTATGTAGACGAACCTGCCGAATATCCGGAAGGGCCAGCTGCACTACGCCGGTACATTGCCGAGAACCTGCGCTATCCCGAAGGTGCAAAAGCAAAAGGAATTCAAGGCAAATGCTATCTTCAGCTCTCGATCGACGAAACCGGAAAAATAACGAACATCAAAGTGGTACGAAATGTGCCGGACTGCCCGGAGTGTGATCAGGAAGCCGTTCGTCTGGCAGAAAACATGCCCGACTGGAAACCCGGAAAGATCGGAGGCAAACCTGTCGTATCGACTTACAATCTTCCCATTCGGTTCGAGCTCAGCAATCAATAATAGTCAATACCTGAAATCATGAAATCAATCTTCACACTTTTACTGCTGGCATTAGCATCTAACGCTTACAGCCAGGAAGAAACTCCGACCCAATCGGAAAATACTGAAGTGCCGCCTCCGCCTCCGGAACCTGCGGTTCCGCAGCAGGAAGATCAGATCCTCGACTATGCAGACGAAATCGCTGAATACCCCGGTGGTCAGCCCGCCATGCGCGAGTTTCTGCAGAAAAACATCAACTATCCGCCGTCGGCTGTTGCTAAAAAACTAACCGGCAAATGCTACCTGAAATTCGTGGTCAACAAAAGCGGCCAGATCAGTAACGTGAGCGTGATCCGCGGCGTTCCGAACTGTCCGGAATGCGATAAAGAAGCCGTTCGTGTTGTTAAGATGATGCCTAAATGGCAACCTGCCCGGAACGAAGGGAAACCGGTTAACTGTTACTTTACGCTTCCTATTGCTTTCCAACTATGAAAACACTGTCATTTTTTCTTTTTGTTTTGTTTACTGGCTGCGTCTATGGCCAGGAGGAAGAAATTCCTGTGCAACCGGAGCTTCCGACCAATGCTACGCGCGGCCCTGAAGAAAAAGAAGCACCGGCAGCACCTCAAAACGGCATTTACGATTATGTAGATGAACCGGCCTCATTTCCTGGTGGAATCGATGCATTAAGGAAATTCCTTGCACAGAACATGATCTACCCGATGAAAGCGCTGGAAGCGGAGATCCAGGGAAAAGTGTACCTCCGTTTTGTTGTGGATAAGGAAGGAACGATCAGTAATGTAAAAGTTGTAAGAGGTATTCCCAAATCTCCTGAGTGCGATGCCGAAGCTGTCCGTGTGGTAGAAAAAATGCCTAAATGGATTCCGGGAAAGGTCAATGGGAAAGAAGTCGACAGCTATTACAACTTACCGCTTACGTTTAAACTCCAATGATATGAAACTGTGCCTGCTATTAACCTGTTTTCTGTTCATCGGAGCAATATATGCCCAGGAACCCGATACAAGTACCATCGAAATGCAGCGTACGCAGATCAATCCGGAAGAAATTCACAGCTATGTCGAAGAGCCGCCCGTGTTTCCTGGAGGCAATTCGGCTTTGCAGAGTTTCCTGAAGGAACAGCTTGTTTACCCGGCGACGGCTTTGGAAAACGACATCGAAGGCTCGTGCTATGTAAAATTCGTTATCGACGAAAACGGGAAAGTGCTGAATCCGAAAATCATGCGGGGTTTTCCCGATTGCGATGCCTGCAACAAGGAAGCTATCCGGCTCGTGAGTACTATGCCGGACTGGACTCCGGGAAAAAACGGCGGAAAAGCGGTCAAGTCTTATTATGTGCTGAAAATTCCTTTCAGATTACCTGGCTAACAGCATCTTAACCGAAGAATACCCGAATAAAGGCCTTCCTTTCCGGAAACCTGCACTATACTAAATTATCGTTAAACCAACAGGCTAACCGTCAGATTCTGCTATTTTTGGCAGGAGAATTGCTTAAACGGTAACTCGTATACAGATTCAATAATTATGAAACAACTTACAGTATTAGCGCTTGCATTGCTGGCTGTTCCGTTTGCGAAAGCCCAGACGCTGGAAGAAGCTATTAAAAAGACCGAAAACGAACGTTACGAAGCGGCAGATGCCGATTTCAAACAATTGATCGCGAAAGAACCGGCGAACTCGAAACTGTATTTCTACTATGGAGAGAATTTTTTCGAGCACGAAGAACTGGAAAAAGCGCACGAGCAATGGCAAAAAGGATTGAGCGTTGATCCGGAATGCATGCTGAACACTGTTGGCGCAGGTAAATACCTTTGGTACAAAGGCGACACGACTGCCGGACGCCAGCTTTTCAACAAAGCGCTTTCGGAGACTAAAAATAAAAACGCGGAAGTAATGCGTCAGATCGCAGAAGTGCTGGTGAACGCTCCGAAAAGAGATCTGAGAGGTGCAATCGCGCTGATGGATAAAGCGATCAAGCTTGACGGCAAGAACGTGGAAAGCCACCTGATTATGGGTGACGCGCTGCAGTACCTGACACCGGCTGACGGTAGTCCGGCTATCAAAAGCTACAACACAGCACTGTCTATCGATCCGAAATCGGCAAAAGCACTCGTAAAAACCGCTCAGCTCTACCAGCGTGCGAAAAACTACGAGCTGGCGAACCAGAAGTACATCGATGCGCAGAAAGCCGATCCGACATACGCACCTGCCTACCGTCTGAACGGTGAGCTGAACCTGCTGTTCAACCAGGGGAAACGCGCGGCAGAGAACTATACGAAATACCTCGAGCTGAACAACAGCACAGAAGCACGTTACCGTTACGCATCTGCGCTTTTCATCAGTAAAAAATACTGCGAAGTATTGCCGGAAGTAACCCGCGTTGAATCCGAAGGCTTCAGCAACTCCTTTACGAAGCGTATGTTGTTCTACTCTATTTATGAGTGCAACAACGCCGGCGCCAAGACTCCGGAGGAATACCAAAAAGCGTTGGCTGAAAGCGACAATTTCTTCAAGATCGCCACATCGGAGCAAGTGATAGGGAACGACTACGCAACACGTGGCCAGATCCTGTCTGCCATGGGTAACGACTCCCTGGCCATCCTTGAGCTGGAGCGAGCTATCGAGAAAGATCCGTCTAATGCCGGTGACCTGTACACTGAAATCGCGAAGCTGTACTCCAAAGCGAAAAAATACGATAAGGTGATCGCTACATACGAGCGCAAAATGGCCGGTGATCCTACCAAGCTGAACGCTTCGGAAAACTACGATCTGGGCCGTGCACATTACTTCGGCAGCAAGAACTACGTAGAAGCAGACTCTGCGTTTGCCCGTCTGACCCGTCAATCGCCAACCTGGGCTATCGGCTTCCACTGGAAAGCACGTTCCAGCTACCAGCTCGACGATCAGAAAGCACCGAAGTGGCTGGCACAGCCTTGGTATGAGCAATACCTGAACCTGCTCACAGAAGAGGAAAAAGCAAATCCGGGCTACAAAACGCCAACAATCGAAGCAGCGAAATACCTGGGTGATTACTATGTAAACTCCGCAGCGAAAGATTACACGAAAGCGAAAGAATACTGGAACATCGTTCTTTCCCTCGATCCGGCCGACAAGCAGGCAAAAGCCTTCTTCGCAAGCCCAGCAGGGAAGTAATTCCGATCCTGATAAAACAAAAATCCCGTTCTGGAAAGAGCGGGATTTTTTGTTCACCGTTGGAGGGAAGAAAATACAACGCGTGGGATTAAGTTTAGCCGATACAATTTGTGGACATCATCAGTTTTTTGTTACCACCCTCCTCGGTCCTCCTTGCAGCTTTCGCAATACCGTTTGTTGCTGCCGCGTCTTCAGAAGCTACGCTTCATCTTCTCAAGGGAGGAGGAATAAAAAAACCGCGCCATTCCGATAGCTATCGGAACGGCGCGGCTTAGCAACCCATGTGTCCGGCTTAGTACGTTTCCCTGTTGGTGACAGGCTGCAGCTTTTGTGGAGCCGCTTTCTTTACCGGAACCTCTTTTTTCACCGACTGCATGTCGAGCTTTTTCAGCTCCTTCGGCTTTGTCAGTGCGGACTTATCTACAGGTTTCATTGTCGGTTCCTGACCGAAAAGACTTCCGTAGCTAACCAATCCAAAGAGCAGTAACCCAATTTTGACAATTGTTTTCATTGCTTTTGTTTTCATCTGATTAGCAAGACCTGTGCCATAGAACCCTCGCACTGTATTTTCACAACTTCTTTTTTATCTTTGGACAGGTTAATCAAGCCGATGAAAGCAATCAACAATCACATATACGCGCTGAAGGTCACAGCCGATACGCTCGCCAAGGGGAAACTGCTTGTTTTTTTCCTTCCCGGACTCATTGTCGGCGCTATCTATCTTTCGGCTACAAGCTACACAGCCGGCGTAGCCGAATCGGCTGAGTCACTCAATGATGTCTGGCTGATCGGAGGTTTTCTCTCCGGAACCGTGAAAGGAACATTAGGCTTTATCGATGTTATCCTGAACGAGGTCTTCAAGTTCACCATTCTCGTGTTGCTTTCGCCGTTTAACAGTATGCTGTCCGAACGATTCGATGAACAACTCACCGGGAATAAGTTCGAAGGCGGCTTCATCCGTATTCTCAACGATGTGCTGCGCGCTATCCTGATCGTGATCCTCGCTTTGCTGTTCGAGCTGGTTTTCCTGCTCGTCTGGTGGATCGTTTCCTGGATCTTCCCCGATATCATTGATACCCTGGTGCATTTTCTGCTTTCGTCGTTCTTCCTGGGCTTCGCCTTTTACGATTACAGCCTCGAGCGCTATGGAATCGGAACCGGCTCCAGCTGGGGCTTTGCTTTCCGTAATATGCTGCACATGATGATCACCGGAGGCTTATTCTCCCTGATTTTTATGATCCCTGTGGCAGGGATTGTCATCGCGCCGGTACTCCTGACCATGATCTCAACGGCTACTTACCTTAAAATGCGCGGAGACAAGCTTCCGCCAGAAACCGTTTAATTCCCCGGTATGTCCGCTTTATTTTCATCCTTTTCCAAATCGTCCAAAACAGACTGGGTGGAGCTTATCCACAAAGAGCTGAAAGGAGCTTCGGCCGATACGCTGCAGAAATTCAACCGCGTTGAAGAAATCAATCTGCCGGCCTATTTTCACCTCGAAGATGCGGGCGAGCCGTTCGCCGACCCGGGACAGGCACCTTTTACGCGTGGCACTCACGCCGAAAGCAACGACTGGATGATCGGATCGTGCTTCCGCATTGAGAACGAACAAACGACCAACCGTCAGCTGCTCGATGCGCTGATGAAAGGAACGACTTCACTGGTACTTCACGCTACAAGCGAACAGGATATCGATTTCAACGCTCTGCTGAAAGACGTCGGGATGGAATTCATCTTCACGACCTTCTACCCTGCTACCGAAGCACAAGCCATTGCGTTTGCCGAGCGTGCGGGAAGCTTTCCCTCGGCTATTGTATGGAATCGCACTGCTTCGTGGGTCAAACTGGCTTCCGGAGCGAAAAACCTGGCACTGAAACCTTTTGGCGTAAACGGATATGCCGTTCAGCAAACCGGCGCTACAACCTGGCAGGAACTGGCGATCGCACTGGCCGAAGGACATGAATACCTGGTTGAACAGCTCGAGCTGGGACTCAGCATCGATGAAGCCGCTGCCAATATCCATTTTGTATTCGGCATCGGGAACAAGTATTTCTACGAGATCGCCAAGCTGCGGGCTTTCCGTACAGCATGGACACGCATCGTTTCCGAATACGGTCCGAAAGATCCGAAGAGCTGCGCTGCATTTATTACTTCGAAAACGGGATTTATGCACATCAGCCTGAAAGATCCGTATACCAACCTGTTGCGCCAGTCGACCGAAGCCATGTCGGCAGTGCTCGGTGGCGTGGACCAGCTCGTGATTCAACCTTACGACTGGCACGCTACGAAACAAAACCCCGAGTTTTCTCAACGCATGGCGACGAACATTTCGCTCTTGCTGAAAGAAGAAAGCTACCTCGGTATTGTTGCAGATCCGGCCGGTGGCAGTTATGCCATCGACGAGCTTACGAAAGCCATTGCCGAGCGCGCGTGGGCCGAATTCAAACAGATCGAGCACAACGGCGGACTCGATACACCGGCCGTAACTGTTCAGCTTTCCCAGGAAATCAAGGAAAAAGCCGAACAGCGCTTACAACTGGTTCGCGATAAAAAGGAAACACTGATCGGGATCAACGCTTTCCCGAATCCGCAGACCGTTGACAACACCTGGCAGGACGTTCCGGAAGGATGGAATCACCTGCCCGTATTGATTATTGAACACCATTTACAGGAAGCATAATGCGCAAATCGTTCCAGAATATCGAATTGGATTTCCACTCCGGTGAAACCGGCAGCAAGACAACCGGCACGTTTGCAACGGCTGAAAAGATCGAGCTGGATTCGTGGTACAACGCTGCTTCCACTGCCGGCAGCGAACAGATCGGCTTCGTGAGCGGAAAAGCACCGTTCCTGCGCGGACCATACGGCTCGATGTACGCCATCCGTCCGTGGACCATTCGCCAGTATGCGGGTTTCTCAACCGCCGAAGAATCGAATGCTTTTTACCGCCGCAACCTGGCAGCAGGACAAAAGGGATTGTCCGTTGCGTTTGACCTCGCAACGCACCGCGGCTACGATTCCGATCACGAGCGCGTTGTCGGAGACGTCGGAAAAGCCGGTGTGGCGATCGACTCCATCCTCGATATGAAAGTGCTGTTCGACCAGATTCCGCTCGACGAAATGTCTGTGTCGATGACGATGA
>DJFN01000078.1 GCA_002432085.1 Flavobacteriales bacterium UBA5871 | reverse complement strand
TTGTTTGGTTTCGATCATTTTTACGGTTGAGCCGACTACGATCTTGTCGCGCTGATACGGATCTTTTTCCGGCGGAAGCGGTTTCTTTTTCTTGCCCGGTTTAGCCGGAACAGCCTGTTTCAGCTCGGTTTTGCGTTTCGCTTCCTCGATTTTCGACTTTTCGACCAGCAAATATTTCCGGATTTCCTCCATCAATGGATTATTGNNTTGATGTCCTTTTTGCGCGATCGCGTCTGGAACCGGTCGATGTAATTCTTCATCTTTTTACCGGCGTTCAGATACAGGTTATTCCGCTCGATCATATCTTGCTGACCTTTCATCCGGTCTTCGAAGCGTTCTTTTTTCGCGATGTAATCCAGACGCGCGGATTCTGCCAGCTCTTGGGCTGCGATGTGTTCGCGGTTGAGTTTTTCGAGGTAAGTCTTTTCCTTGTGGAGATCGCTCAGCAGCTTGTCCATGCGCACTTTTCCCTTGTCGAGCTTGCCTTTTGCCTGTTCGATGAGATCGAGCGGAATGCCGTTCATCTGGGCCACTTCGAAGGTGAACGAGCTGCCTGGCTGTCCCATGGAAAAACGGTAGAGCGGTTCCAGCGTTTGTGTGTCGAAGAGCATGGAGCCGTTCACCGCCTGCGGCAAACGATCTGCTTTCAGCTTGATATTGGCGTAGTGAGTTGTAATGACGGCATAGCTTTTTCGTTGGTAAAGCTCTTCGAAGAACACTTCCGCGAGTGCACCGCCCAGCTCGGGATCGGAGCCCGTACCGAATTCGTCCAGCAGCAAGAGACTGCGCTTGTTGGCCACGGTCAGGAAGTACTTCATCCGCTTCAGGCGATAAGAATACGTACTGAGCTCGTTTTCGATCGACTGGTTGTCGCCGATATCGGTCAGCACCTGCTGGAAGAAACAGAATTTGCTGTTTTCGTGAACCGGCAGCAGCAACCCGGCCTGAAGCATGAGCTGCAGCAGTCCGATTGTTTTCAGCGTGATGGATTTACCACCGGCGTTCGGACCGGAAATAACCAGCATGCGGTTTTCCGGATCGAGGATCAGGCTTTGCGGAAGCGTTTTCTTTCCGGCCGCCTTGTTGTTTTTCCAGAGAATAGGATGGAAGGCGTCGATGAGCTCGATCCTTGTCTGGCGGACAATTCCAGGCAAAACCGCGTTCAGCTCCAGTGCCAGCTTCGTTTTCGCGTTGATGAAATCGAGCTCGGTTAGCAAAACCTGGTAAGCCTTGATCAGCGGCAAATGGTGTGCGATTTCACGCGTCAGCTCCTGCAAAATGCGGAAGATCTCCTTGCGTTCGTCGTCGAGCAGCAATTCCAGTTCATTATTCAGCGGAATATTAACGCCCGGTTCGATGAACGTCAGGCTGCCGGTTTTGGAAGAACCAACGACAGAGCCTGGGATTTTGCGTTTGTGGTTCGATAAAACGGTCAGCACGCGGCGCTCGTTCACAAACGCTTCCTTGGTTTCGCCCAACATGCCTTCTTTCATCCATTTGCGCATTTCCTTGTCGAAATTGCGGGCGATCTGGTTGCGGAGCACGTTCATCTGCTGACGGATCCGGAACAATTCCGGTGAAGCGTCGTCGCGGATCTGGCCTTTGCGGTCGAAGATCTTTTCGATTGGCTCGATCAGCTCGCGAGTGAAATAAACGTCACTCAGCAAAGCACACAGCTGTGGAAAATCCTGCGTTCGCTTGTCGAAAAAATGCAGGAGTGTGTTCACCAGCTCCGAAGCGCGAACGATACGAACGAAGCCTTCCTGCTGAAGCACAGCATTCCGAACGGGCAACAACTTGATTTCCGCTAAAAGCTCTTCGAAATCCAGCGCCGGAAAGGATTCACCTTCGGTGCGAATCGATTTGAACTCGGCTACGCGCAACAGGGCCGTTTCGACTTCTGTAAAGTTGTTCGAAGGCACCAGCTGTTCGAGCTTGCCACGGGCCGTATCGCCAATCGCATAAGCAACAAGCCATTCCCTGATCTGGTGAAATTCGAGGTCGCCTAGTGTTTGCGCGTCAAAACCGTTCATAGTGCAAAGTTAGCTGGATAGTTTGAGAGTTGGTGAGTTGGAGAGTTTTTGAGTTGGAAGTTGAAGAGTTGCTAGTTACGAGTTAAAGAGTTGCGGAAATTGATTGCTAACGGTGATGATTTAGATAAATAAACTCGTCAACTCATTAACTCACCAACTCCGAAACTAATATATTTGTCCAAAATAGAATTTCCATGAAAATCATCTCTTTCAACGTCAACGGAATCCGCGCCATTGCGCAGAAAAGCTTTATCACCGACATGCAGGCCATGGACCCGGATGTGATCTGTCTGCAGGAAACGAAGGCTTCTGTCGAGCAAGTGAAAGAAGTGATGGGTACTTTGCAAGGCTACCACGTTTTTGCCAACGAAGCGGAACGAAAAGGTTATTCCGGAACGGCGATCATCACGAAAGAAATGCCGATCAACGTGACTTACGATATGAACGTTCCGGAGCATGACAACGAAGGCCGCGTGATCTGCGCCGAATATCCGGGATTCTTCCTCGTGACGGTTTACGTGCCGAATTCGGGAAGCGAGTTGCTGCGTCTGGGCTATCGTCAGACCTGGGATGCCGATTTCCTGAAATACCTCAAAGGACTCGAAGCCAGAAAACCGGTGATCGTTTGCGGTGATATGAACGTGGCGCATAAATCCATCGACCTTGCCCGTCCGAAGGCGAATTACAACAAATCGGCCGGACACATGCAGCAGGAGATCGATGGAATGGATGCCTTTACTTCCAACGGGCTTGTGGATTCATTCCGTGCGATCAACGGCGATGAGATCCGCTATTCCTGGTGGAGCTACCGCGGCGGCGCGCGCGACAAGAACATCGGCTGGCGTATCGATTATTTCCTTGTAAGTGAAGGTTTCCTGCCGAAAGTCAAATCGGCGACCATTCACAACGAAGTTTATGGCTCTGACCATTGCCCGGTGGGAATCGAGCTCGCTCTCTAAAAGACCGCAGGATTTCAGAACCGCCTGTCGACAGGCTTCAGGACCGATTCAGATTCAAAACCGATCGGAGACTGGTAACTGTCGACTGGAGACTGACATACCCTATAGAGGGTAGTTTTGTGTTTTTGTTTTAGCTGGAAATTACCACAATTCAGGTATTATTTAGAACGATTCTACATAGTACTTTTGCGGCCAGCTTATAAACAATACATGAAATCAATACTCTTTAATGCGACTATGCTGATGGCTTTCCTTCTCACCGGAAGCTGGGCATTCGCACAGAACGGGACCGTCACAGGAACGATCCAGACCACCGAAGGAACACCGGCCGTTCAGGTTCGTGTTGTGCTCAAGGAAACAACGTATGCAACCGTGACCGACAACAACGGTAGCTTTACCATGACCGAAGTCGCTCCGGGCGATTACATACTCCAGGTGCTCGTTCCACACGGTACGGCGCTGGAAAAAACGATCCATGTTGATGCCGGCAGCTCTGTTAAATTGCCGGGACTGGTAGCCAATATTACAAAGAACACAGAGCTTGACGAATTTGTGGTAATCGCCGAAAAGAACCGTTACGCTGCGGCAGATCCTTCTGCTTCTCTTCGTTTGAACGCGCCGCTGCTGGAAATTCCGCAGAACATCCAGGTGATTTCCAAAGACGCACTGGCCGATCAGCAGGTGATCAGCATGAGCGACGGCGTACTGCGCAATGTCAGCGGTACTTACCGTTCCGAACACTGGGGCGATCTTTATACCAATGTTAACGCACGTGGCTCGCAGGTCCAGGCTTTCCGTAACGGTTTCAACGTGGTAAACTCTTACTGGGGACCACTGACCGAAGATATGAGCACGGTTGAGCGCGTGGAATTCGTAAAAGGTCCTGCCGGATTTATGCTGGCGAATGGCGATCCGAGCGGATTGTACAACGTCGTAACGAAAAAACCAACCGGGAATGAAAGAGGTGAAGTTTCCTTCACGCTGGGCAGCTTCGACCTGTACCGCGCTGCTGTCGATCTGGACGGCAAACTGTCGCAGGACGGTAAATGGCTGTATCGCCTGAATGTTTCAGCACAAAACAAAAAATCGCACCGCGTAAACGAATTCAACGACCGTTATTCCATTGCTCCGGTTATTTCCTACCAGCTCGATAAGAACACGAAACTGACGCTGGAATACAACTATCAGCGTGCCAACATGAGCAACGTCGGTTCTTACTACATTTTTTCGCCAACTGGCTACGAAACATTGCCGCGAGAGGTTTCCTGGCTGCCACAGGGCCTGCCATCGACGAAAATCAATGATCATAGCCTCTTCGCTTACCTCGAGCACCGCATCAATCCTTCCTGGAAAGTCAACGTACAACTGGCGCGTTTCCATTATATGCAGCAAGGTTCTTCCATGTGGGCAAGCGTTGTGAATCCGGATGGAAAATTCATTCGCAACGTCAGCATCTGGGACGCGAAAAGCATCATGAGCATGGGACAGGCTTACCTGACAGGTGATGTGAAAACCGGTCCGATTCGTCACCGTGTGCTTGCCGGACTCGACATGTCGAACAAATCCTACTGGGCCGACTGGGGGCAAGGACACGACCTCGATTCAATCGGCGCGGAATTCGACCCTTTCAACCCGAATCTCGGAACGCCGGTAAACGGTTTCCCTGAATTCGATTACTCCAAGCCATTGGAAGAGCGTGCACAGCTGATCGGCGGTCTGATGGATTCCCGTTATGCTGGTATTTACGTTCAGGACGAGCTTGGTTTCTTCGAAAACCGCGTACGTCTGACGCTTGCAGGTCGTTATACCTACATTCAGCAATCCGCGTGGGGAGGGGCACCGGTTTCCGACAAGCACGTAACGCCGCGTATCGGTTTGAGTGCAAACGTTCATAAAAACATGGCGGTTTACGCTTTGTACGATCAGGCGTTCATTCCGCAGAACGGGAAGCTGGCCAACGGCGATCGCGTACAGCCGATCACAGGTAACAACCAGGAAATCGGTATCAAAAACGACTGGTTCGGTGGCAAATGGAACACGGTTCTGGCGGTGTACCGCATTTTGAAAAACAACGAGCTGACAGCCGATCCGAACAGTCCGCCGACTTCCGGTCTGAGCGTAGAGCTGGGACAAAAAGTATCGCAGGGAGTTGAGCTCGACGTTCGCGGAACGGTATTCAAAGGCTTCAACGTGATCGTAAACTACGCCTGGACAGAATCCAAAGTGTTGCGCGTAACCGAAGGTGTGACTTCCATAAAAGAAGGCGATGTCGTTCCTGGATTTGCGCGTCACACGGCCAATGCATGGTTGTCCTACCGTATTTCCGAAGGCGTCCTGCGCGGATTGGGAGCTTCTCTTGGCGGAACGTTCCTCGGCGATCGCGAAACAAGCTGGGACCTTCCACCGGCTGGTGGTGCCGAGCTGCCGGATTACTTCCGTCTCGACGGCGGAATCTTCTGGGAGAACAACAAGCTCAAAGTAACGGCTAACGTTTTCAATATTCTCAACGAATACCTCTACAGCGGTTCTTACTACACGTGGCTGAATGCTTACTACGTGCAGACAGAGCCGGGAAGAAACGTCCGTCTGAGCGTAGCGTATAATTTCTGATTTGTCTAATCAACGGAGTTCGTTCGCGGACTCCGTTTTTTTGCTTTTTATGCTGATACTTTCCTTCATAGCACATTTCCTGGAAACCTGGCTGTTGTTCCTCGCTTCGGAAAAAGCCGACTATCGCCGCGGTAAACTGGCACAGCTGGCCGGCGAAGCGCGAAAAGTCATCCGTATTATCAGTGTATTGCTGATGCTTACGGGGTTTCTGTTTCCCTGCTCGGAAATCGGCTGGCCGGCAAGTATCTTCTTCGGTCTGGTGGCGATCATGACTTTTCTGAGCCTGCAAATGCTGTTTGCTCCCTTGCTGTTTAAAAATCCTGTAACGACGAAAACCAATGCCCGCAAATAAGAAATACCTCACGACATCCGTGCATCAGCGGGTGGCGAAAATTTCAGCTGCGATTCCCGGAGCTTTTCTCGTTTCGGCAACATTGCACATGGCTGTGGCGCAATGGCTGGGCGATTACAAGACCGTGGTGGCGACCTTTTCTTTCCTGACCTTTCCAATGTGGATCGTTCTGATGATCGTGCCGTTCCTGTTCTACAACGGCTGGAAATGTTTGCTGCTCTATGTCGGATTGATCGCTTTATTTGTGTGCTTATTTATCGCCGGACAAAGCTGGCATCCTATTGTAGTCTGACATGAACAACCGGAGATATAATCTTTTTTTTCACCTGCATACTATCAGCGGAATTTCCATTTCCGTGATGTTGTTCGTGATCTTTTTCGCAGGCGCATTCACGTTGTTCCAGGGCGAGATCAATCAATGGGAACAATACGAAATCAGCAAAACCAAACCAACCAAAGCTCCCGGTGCGGATTCGTTCGTAAAAGCATTCGAAAAAGCACAGAAAGAAACTAAAGGGCACTACGGAAGAACGATTTCGCTTTACGAACACGATGGCGAGCTGGCGGTTTATGTAAGTCCGAGTGCCGATTCCACTATTTCCGAAAAAGAACGCGCGGGCGGCGAGTACATTTACCACGAAACGACCGGGAAATTTGGTCCGCACGAAGAATATTACGGAACAGGAACCTTGCTCTACTGGCTGCATTTTTACTGGCAGTTCGGACAGATCGGCTACCTGATCGCCGGATTCGTATCGCTCTTCTTTTTCCTGGCGATCATCACCGGCGTACTCGTTCACTGGAAAAAAATCGTTTCCAATTTCTTTACCTTTCGTCCGTTTGCCAAATGGAAAACCATCTGGACGGATGCGCACACGGCGCTTGGAATCATCGGCTTGCCGTTCCAGTTCCTGTATGCGCTCACCGGTTCCATTTTCGGACTGGGATTACTGCTCAGCTCGACCGTAGCGATTTCCTTTTTCGACAGCGATGTGAACAAATTCTACGATGACTTCTACCCGAATTACCAGGCACAACTTGGTAAGCCGCTGGATAAGGAAGTCGATCTCGGGCATTACCTCGACTGGACACACAAAAAATGGCCGTCGTTC
>DJFN01000174.1 GCA_002432085.1 Flavobacteriales bacterium UBA5871 | reverse complement strand
GTGCCGTTTTGTGCCGCGGAAAGAAAACGAACGGGATTTTTCTCAAAGCGGGTGAGCTGCGTATTGCCGCTCCCGTCACTGTTCATTTTCCAGACGTTGTAGCTGCCGCTGCGCTCACTGAGGTAGAAAATAGATTGCTCGTCGGAGCTCCAGATCGGATTGCGGTCTTCGCCGGCAAAATCGGTAAGCTGTTTGAATGAGTTCGCCGATTTGTCGTAGAGCCAGAGATCGCGTGCTATCGAAGATGTATGATGCTTGCGCCACTGATCTTCATAGCCTTTCCGGTCGTGGAAAAGCATTTTTGTTCCGGCTTTGTTCCATTGAGCGTCGTCGGCTGCAATGGAAAGTATCTGCGTTTCTCTTCCACCGACTACAGGAACGCTGTAAACTTCCGATAAAGCGCCGTAGGGAAATTGTGTGAACGTCGCGTTGTCCATACGTGTGGAAGTGAATTGGATCGTCTTCCCGTCGGGACTGAAACACTGCGGATAATCGTTCGCGGAATGGTAGGTCAGCCGCTGAGCAGCGCCGCCATTGATCGAAATTGCATAGACATCGAAATTGCCGTTGCGATCGGAAGTAAACGCGATGGATTGTCCGTCGGGCGACCACACAGGCAGGTAATCGTAGCTGTCGCTGATGGTAATGGGTGTGGCAATTCCACCGGTTGCGGCGACTTTGTAGATATCGCCTTTGTAGCAGAACACGATCGTTTTACCATCGGGAGAAATCGACGGATACCGCATCCACAAGGGCGGATCGGTTGTGGCTTGGGTGTCGGTTTCTGCGGAGGTCAATCCAAGCGCAAGCAGCGCCAGGGAGGCAAAGGCGGCCCATTTCATCATAGAGGTAACTTTGAGCTAAAAATACGGAATCTGCCTTTTATTCGGACAGACAGCTGCGGAACAAATGATGAGCGGTAAAAAGCGTCAGAGGCTAGTAAATCTCTTTGTGGTAAACCCATCCCAGAGCAGCGTAAAAGCAGAGCCAGTTTCCCGATTCCGTTTCAATGAGGTAATAATCGGTGGTGGAACAAAGAATTTCTGTGGAGATTATCTCATTTAGAAAGAAAAAATCGGTCGGATAAGGAAGGCTGCCGCTGATCGTTATTTTTCCTTTGAAAGAATAGCCGGACAGATCTTTCGGGATACTTTCGTCGAGCTGAGGTTTGGCAGCAAAAGGATCATAGCTGTAGTGAAGCTCGGTTAGTGTATCTCCTTTTTCGTCGAAATAGATCTCCGACTCTTTTCGTCCGTCTTTGAACAACGTGCGATGCGATAGTATGCCGTTCGTGTAAAATGCAGCAATACCATTCGGGACACCATTTTCATGCATAATACAATCAAGATATTCGTATTCGCCAGTCGTTGAATCCAAGGAGCCGTAGGTATATGACAGACCATGTTTTAGTCCCTGGTAATAAGCTGACTTTTCAAACAATCTTCCGTCCGAATAGCGTGTCAGCGTGTCTACGGGTTTCCCTTCGCAAAAAGTACCGGTAGTATAAAGCCAATCTTTTGTTCCGAGATGGAAACGACCGTTCAGTTTTCGTTTCGAATTTTTGTGGAAATAGATCCGTGACTCGGAGCCGCCGGAGCAGGTTGCGATGACGTCATAACGCTGTCCGAGATCCCTGTAGCCGTTTCCACGCGGAATGCTGCAGGATGCGAGTAGAAGGACCAGTCCGAGGATGATAAAGGGCGGTTTCATAGTTGACCAATTTACAGCTTTTCTGTGATTTCTTTCTGCCGGAAAATCGCTTGTTGCCGCATTCGGATCAAACATCCGGGGACTTAATTTATGTCAGCCATTCAAAATCAACTACCTTTATGCTGAATTTTAATACACCCCTACATGAGCAATACGGCAACTGAAGCAGGAACAGTGCTTCAAGTATCCAAACTCGCGGAGCATATTATTGGTTCCGAGATCATTAAACTCGCCGGAGAGGTCAACGAAAAGATCAAGGCAGGCGAAGCAATTTTCAATCTTACCATCGGTGATTTCAATCCCAAGGTGTTCCCGATTCCGACCGAGCTGAAGGATGCGATCATCCGTGAATACGAAAACGATCAGACGAATTATCCTGCCGCTGACGGTATGGCCGAATTGCGTGCAAGCATTTCCAGATTGCTGAAGGAACGCGGCGATCTCGACTACAAAGCCGATGAGATCGTGGTGACCGGCGGTGCACGTCCGGCTATCTATGCGATTTTCCGTGCGCTGGTCGATCAGGGCGATACCGTATTGTTCCCGGTTCCATCGTGGAATAACAACCATTACTCATACCTCAACAACGCGAAGGCGATCATGATCGAAACTTCGCCTGAGAACAAATTCATGCCGACGGCTGCCGAGATCGCGCCGCATATTCCGGAAGCGAACCTGCTGGCACTTTGCTCGCCGCTGAATCCGACCGGAACGGTGTTCCGCAAAGAAGACCTCGAACAGATCNNGATCTACTGGCCGCTGACACACGGAACGACCGAGCATTACAACCCTGTTTCGCTGGTGCCGGAAATGAAGCCTTACACGCTGTTCGTGGACGGCATTTCCAAATCGTTGGCTGCAACCGGCGTTCGCGTAGGGTGGACGATGGGCCCGAAGCCTATCATGGACAAAATGAAATCCATTCTCGGTCACGTAGGTGCGTGGGCGCCGAAAGCCGAGCAAATGGCTGTGGCTTCCTACCTCGGTGATCTGCCACAATACGATAACTTCCTGACGCATATCAAAGGCGAGCTAAACGAACGACTCGTCGGCTTCTACGAAGGATTCCAGGCGCTGAAAGCCGAAGGTTTCCGCGTCGATGCCATCGCTCCGGAAGCGGCAATCTACCTCACGATCCAATTGAGCCTTCACGGACAAACTACGTCTGACGGAACGGTACTGAACACCACGCAGGATGTAACGCGCTTCATTCTCGACGAAGCCAAAGTGGCTGTTGTGCCTTTCTACGCTTTCGGTTCTTCCGACGATTCGGATTGGTACCGTCTTTCTGTAGGAACCTGTAGAAAAGAAGACGTGGCGGGTGTGATAGGCAATCTGCGGAAGGCGCTTTCTACGTTGAAATAAACACGCAATTATACTGATGTAAAGGCGTTCTGAAAAGGCTGCCTTTTTTGGTTG
>DJFN01000047.1 GCA_002432085.1 Flavobacteriales bacterium UBA5871 | reverse complement strand
TTGCTGCAATTCCTGGATGATTGCGTTTGCTTTTTTACCGTCGATGTCCAGTTCGATCTGGAACACGTCCGGGTTGAAAATCAGTTTTTCCGCAGCAAGATCTGTGATGGAAAAGTGGGTTTGAGTACCTCCACCGTAAAGAACGCAAGGAACCTGTCCTGCATCTCTTACTGCTTTAGCATCCTTCTTCCCTACGTTCGCACGAAGCGAACCGCTCAATTGTGATACTTTCATGATTGTTTATGATATGATAAAATGTGTACTGATGGATTCGTTGTTCACCAGACGACGAATAACGTCGGCAAACAGATCGGCCACGCTCACCACGCGGATTTTGGAGCTTTGCTGTTTGAGCGGAATGGTATCCGTCACGATCAGCTCGGTGAGGCTTGAGTTTTCGATGCGCTCATAAGCCGGACCGGAAAGTACGGCATGTGTACAGAACGCCCGAACGCTGAGAGCGCCTTTTTCCATGAACAGATCAGCTGCCTTGGTGAGTGTTCCTGCCGTATCGCACATATCGTCGATCAGGATCACGTCTTTACCGGCAACATCACCGATCACGGTCATTTCGGCTACTTCGTTGGCTTTTTTGCGGTGCTTGTGGCAGATCGCCAGCGTCGTATTCAGTTTCTTGGCGTAGGAGTTTGCACGCTTGGCGCCTCCTGCATCCGGTGCTGCCATGATCAGGTTTCCGTTATCCAGCTTTTCCATTTCGTGGAAGAACAGCGTGGAAGCAAACAGGTGATCAACCGGCACTTCGAAGAATCCCTGGATCTGATCGGCGTGGAGGTCCATGGTCATCAGACGGCTAACACCTGCGGCTTGCAGCATGTTCGCAACCAGCTTCGCACCGATAGCCACACGCGGCTTGTCTTTACGGTCCTGACGGGCAAATCCGAAATACGGGATAACGGCAATGATTTTACGCGCTGAAGCACGCTTGGCCGCATCGATCATCAACAAGAGCTCGAACAGGTTTTCTGTCGGCGGCATCGTCGATTGAACGATGAATACGTCCTGTCCGCGCACAGTCTCTTCGAAAGAAGGCTGAAATTCACCATCGCTGAACTCCACCACTTTCACGTCGCCAAGTGGCGCACCGAAATTACTGGCGATCTGCTCTGCGAGTGCTTGTGAAGCTCTTCCTGCGAAAATTTTGACTCCGGTAGACATATTCTATTCCGTTTAGGAGCGGCAAAGATAGGGATTTTTTAATTATGAATTATCAATGCTCAAATTATGAAGAGTATTCAAACTCGAAGCTCCTTGATAATTCATAATTGCGCATTTATAATTCCTTTTTACGGAGCCAGCGCGGCAGAATGATCGACCCGATGAACNNACAAAACGGCACTGCTGCTGAAATCCGTAAGCAATTCGCTGAACGCCCACTCGGCCACTCCGCTTCCACCCGGCGTTGGGGAAACACGCAGGAACATCCACATCACGAGCTGTTTGGCCAGTACCTGGATGTGCTCGATGAAGCCCAGGTTCACGAAAGCCTGCAGAACGAAGTTGATCACCAGGTAACGCGATGTCCACGAAGCGATCGTTGCAGCAAAGGTTCGCAGCCAGAACGAAAACGGCTCGGATTTGAGCTCGATCGCCGTTAATGCTACGTCTTCTCCCACTTGTGAAGCACGCTCCTGCCAGCGTTTCAGGAACCAGATGCGCGTAATGCCGGAAAGCAGGCGCTTCATCAGGTAAGGAAAGCGGAAAATACTCAGGTAGAGCAACAGACACAATAGTGTGAAGACGCCGAAACCGGACCAGAAAATGGTCTCTGCAGCTCTTGATGCCACATCATCGGGGAAAAGGAAGTCGGCGGAAATGATCAGGAAGACGATCGGAATGAGCAAGACGTAAAACAGGTTGTCGAAAAAGGCCGTGATGATCACGATCGCCGTTGAGCGGCCCATGGCGATCTTTTCGCGGTTGAGGATAAACATGGCAACTGCTGCGCCGCTAAGTACCCCGGGTGAAAGCGCCGAAGCGAATTCCCAGATCATGATGACGAAAAAGCTGCGTTTCCAGCTCAGTTCTTCGTGCGTCAGGATGCGGATGCGCCACATATAGGCCAGATCGCGGCCCACCATCGCCAGCAGCGCCATGAAGATCCAGAAAAACGTATGGCCCGTCCATTCAATGCGCTTGATGACTTCCCACGCCGACAGCTTGCGGTAATTTCCTTGTGGAGCTTCAATAAATTCGCGTGGCTCGGCAAAATCGATGCGTTTGTTGTTGTTGAAATCCGTCCACGCATGCGTGCCGGCACCTTGCTTAACAGCCGTGAATTCGCTTTTCTGCAAACTGCTGTAGAGCAACCAGCCCGAAATGCCCAGCCCAAGCGCCAATGCAAGGTAAATACGCCATTTACTGAACGCCCGGCTGATCTGTTGGTCCTGTGTCATGGCTCGCGTTTGAGCGTTTCTTCCACTTCCCAGTTCGGACGCAGCTTTTGAGTCAGCGTATAGCGCTCCACGATTTCCGGCAATTCACCGGTTTCGATGTTCCCGGTGTCCCAGATGCCGTTTCCGTTACGGTCGGCGATACAGCGCACGGAGTATTGTCCCGGCTCGATCTTCTGAAAAACAACCGTGTTTTCGCCCGACGATTTCACGACCCTGTACATGGCCTTGTCGTTCTGCGTCAGCTCAAAGATCCATTGACCGTCGAAACCTTCGCATCGCAGGTTCAGCGTGCTCAGATCGGCCGGCAGCATCGTCGTGAAAGTGAGCTGCAGCGTATCGTTATGGGAAGTTTGCCCCGAAACGGCCTGTCGTTCGAAACGAACGTTGAAATGATCGGTTGTTTTTGCATCGGGAATGAGCACAAAGCTATTGGGACGCGGACGTTCCAGGCGGTAATTCACTTGAACGTTTTTTTCTGTCGCAAGTCGTATTTTGGATGTGTCCAGCGCCGTGATGCGGTCGTTTACCCGGAAAAAGAGGCTGTCACCAGGTTGCCATTTGTTCGATCTTCCTTCCGGGAAAATAGCTAAGGGAGCTGATCGTTCCGCCGACGTAACAGGTTTGGTGATCGTCAGCGTGTCGTAAGTAAACTGAAGATTGGATGGCATTCCCGCCGGCAAAGCGATCGCAATGGAATCGGATGAATAGCGCTGCAACAGCTCAACCGGCTGTCCGTTCACTTTCAGTCGGTTCGGATCGAGGCTGTCTTTGTTGTAAGCCACCATCATTCCCGGTGCAACGAAGGTCAGACGCAGATCGGAATGTACCGCTTTCGGACTGAAAACGCGTACGACCTGTTCCACCGTATCACCGGCTGTAACCGTTTCGGGAAGAAAACCGATGTTTTCACCCAGTTGCACCTGCTGGTCTTTGTTGACATCCTGAAAAGCGAACAAGCGGTACGAGCCCGGTTTGAGGTAATTGAACGCAAAACGGCCTTTACTGTCGGAACGCGTGGCATAAACCGGTTTTGACTGCAAAGGATTGCTGTCGGGCGTGTAAAGGCCCAGCGTTACCTGGTTCAGTGCCGTATTGGAAAATGCGCCCGCCACACGACCGTTGTAGGAAAGCGAATCGATCACCGGTCCGGTCGAAAACACGATCTGCATGATGGAATCGTTGTTCTCGTTGTTGTCGCGGATAGTTCCGTTGAGCTGGATGATATACGTTGTATTTTCCCGCAGCGGCTCGTTCCAGGAAAGACGAAGCGTTTTATTTTTCAGCTCGGAAGTGACCTTCATATCGGCCGGATTCACGGAAATCGTATTCACCGGATCGTTCAGCTTCGCATATTCGTCGAGCTCGATCACGATTTCGTTTCCATGAAAGTTCGTTGTTCCCTGTTCGGGCTCCTGGCTCACGACCTTCGGTGCGAAATCGTCTTCCGGCCCACCGGTAAGCGGAACGATTTCGGCACAGCCCTGTACCAGTAAAACCGGCAGTATCAGAAGCAATGCGAGCCTAACCATTGGCAGAGCTGGTTTAAATAGTGAGCATCGGTTTCGTCGAAATCAGCCAGCGCGGTACTATCAACATCCAGTACGGCAACCACTTTTCCGTTCGCCAGGATCGGAACCACGATCTCGCTACGCGATTCACTGCTGCAGGCGATATGACCTGGAAATGCGTCTACGTCGGGGACAACCAGCGTTTCGGCTGTTGACCAGCTCGTCCCGCAAACGCCTTTTCCTTTGGCAATGCGCGTACAGGCAATGGTTCCCTGGAACGGTCCGAGCACAAGCTCCTCGCCTTCAACGAGGTAAAATCCTACCCAGAAAAATCCGAAGGTCATGCGGATAGCCGAAGCCGTGTTGGCCAGGTTGGCGATCAGGTTCGGCTCGCCTTCCACCAAAGCACGGACCTGGGGAAGCAGCGTTTCGTATTTCTCTGTTTTTGTTCCTGTTGAAAGGGCAATCGTCTCGGCCACGGAAATTTTTTTTACAAAAATAAGGAATGTAATTCCTTACCACCGGATTTCGAGCGAAGCGACCGATTTTTTTCGGATAAAAGCTTGCGGGAGAAGGATAATTATATGTAGCTTAATTTAGAAATTGACAAAACATGCTTGATTTAACACAACTGGACAACATCCTTTTCTTAGACATCGAGACCGTTCCCGAAACTTACCGCTTCACGGATGTTGATCCCACCACCGCCCACTTATTCGAGCTGAAAAATCAGCGTTTTAAGACCGATGAAAAAACCTTCGAACAGGTCTATGATGAAAAAGCCGGTATTTACGCCGAATTCGGAAAGATCGTCTGCATTTCGGTCGGATTTGTCCGCTCCACCGCCACCGGTCGCATGATCTACCTCAAATCGTTCTACCACGATGATGAAGAAACGCTGCTGCGGCAATTCATCCGCCTTCTGGACGACAGCTACAATACGATCAATCACCGCCTGTGTGGACACAATTCCAAGGAATTCGATATTCCGTTCCTGTGCCGACGTATTCTCATTCACGGGTTGAAGCTGCCGAATATTCTCAATCTTGCAGGCAAAAAACCGTGGGAAATACAGCACCTCGATACCATGGAGCTGTGGAAATTCGGCGATTACAAAGCCTATACGAGCCTGGCGCTGCTGTGCCATATCTTCAAAATCCCGACACCGAAAGACGATATCTCCGGCGCCGATGTGGCCCGCGTTTATTACGAGGAAAACGACCTGCTGCGCATCAAGACGTATTGCGAAAAAGATGTCGTGGCGCTCATCCAGCTGTTTCTGCGCATGAACGGGGAAAGCCTGGTTGACGAAGGGAATGTGGTAATTAAAGCCTGAGAACTAAAAAAGGCTGCCCGCTACCCGGACAGCCTTTGGATCGCTTAAAAAGCGTGTGGTGTTTATTTAACTACGAACGACAGTGTTTGTGATCCTTCGTTCAGACGAACAAGGTACATTCCTGCAGCAAGCGTGTCTGTAGAAAGCAATACGAGGTTGCTTCCCTGGTTCGCGTTCACTGTGTGACGCTGGATGATGTTACCCATCAGATCCGTTACAGCAATCGTTACCGTCTGACCGGCAGCTACCGAGAAACGCAGGTTCACTTCGTCTTCAGCCGGGTTCGGGAACAATGTTACGTCCTGCAGCAATTCAGCTTCGTCAGTTCCGAGTACGATCACATCAGAAGGATCGCCTGCGTAGATGTTGATATCATCGATGAAGATATTGTTACCGCCGTCAGCTTCGAAACGGAACTTGAAACGGAAATTAGACTCCCAGAAAGAAGAAGTAACGTTTGT
>DJFN01000088.1 GCA_002432085.1 Flavobacteriales bacterium UBA5871 | reverse complement strand
TCAATGCCATCGCATCTTCACGTAATGTATGTAAATGCGCGCCGATGGTAACCTGCGGCAGTTCCGGGATCACGGTTGAAAACACTGAACGGACTAGCTCCGGATTTGCCGAGCCTATTGTATCGGAAAGCGCCAGGTGACGCACATCGAACAGATCGAACAAGCGACGGCTCCATTCTGTTACGAGCTCAGGCCCCCACGCATCGCCGTAAGGATTGCCGAAGCCCATGGAAATATACAGAACCAGTTTTTTGTTGTGTCGGCTGCAGATCTCGCGAATGGCCTCCACCCTTTTCATCGATTCTTCGATCGAAGCGTTCGTATTGCGCTGCTGGAAAGTCTCCGAAATGGAAAACGGATAGCCGAGATAAGTTATTTCGTCGTATTGAGCTGCTTCTTCTGCCCCGCGCTCGTTGGCAACGATGGCGAGCAGTTTAGGTGAAGTTTCCGTTAGATTCAGCTGTGCAAGCACTTCTTTGGTGTCCTGCATCTGCGGAATAGCTTTCGGTGAAACGAAGCTTCCGAAATCGAGCGTGTCGAATCCGCATGTCAGGAGATTGTTGATATAAGCTACTTTGGTTTCGGTCGGAATCCACTCGGTGATGCCTTGCATGGCGTCGCGTGGACACTCGGTTATAAAGACACGATCGCTGCTCATGTTGTTTACTTCAAACGTTTGGCTAAGATAGCTTTATTGATGCGTTTCACAATGGCCGGACCTTCATAAATAAAGCCGGTATAGATCTGAACGAGGCTTGCTCCTGCTTCCAGTTTTTCCAGCGCATCTTCAGCCGAATGAATACCGCCTACACCGATGATCGGGAAGCGATTTTCCGAACGCCGGGCCAGGTAGCGGATCACTTCCGTAGAGCGTTGTTTGACCGGTTTCCCGGAAACGCCGCCTGCTCCGATGTCTTCGATGCGCTGCTTGTCGGTTTTCAATCCGCTGCGATCGATCGTTGTATTCGTTGCGATAACACCGGCAATTCCTGTCGTCTGAACGATGTCTACGATGTCGTCGAGCTGTGAGTCGGTCAGGTCCGGAGCGATCTTCAGGAAAATCGGTTTGGATGAGCCTATTTCACTGCGTTTTGTCATTAATGTGTTGAGCAGCTCCGTAAGCGGTGCTTTATCCTGCAATTCGCGCAGGTTCGGCGTGTTCGGTGAAGAGACGTTTACCACGAAGTAATCCACATACGGTTCGAGCGCTGTATACGATTTCAAATAGTCGCTGGTGGCTTCTTCGTTGGGCGTGACCTTGTTCTTACCGATATTTCCGCCTACAATACAGTTCGGTTTTAATTGCTTCAGACGGTCCACGATCACTTCCGCTCCGTCGTTGTTAAAGCCCATGCGATTAATCACGGCCTCGTCTTCCACCAAACGGAATAAACGTGGCTTGGGATTGCCCTCCTGACCAACAGGTGTCACAGTTCCGATCTCAATGAATCCAAATCCGCAATCGGCAAGCTGGTTGATCATCAAAGCGTTCTTGTCAAAGCCTGCCGCCAATCCAACAGGATTCGGGAATGTAATACCGGCAACGGTTGTTTCTAACGCCGGATGGTTTAGTACGTAGAGCTTGCGCCAGATCGGACGAACGAACGGCACGGAAAGCCAGAAACGCAGCAGGCCGAAGGTAAAATAATGAACTTTTTCGGGATCAAACCGGAACAGGAACCACTTGATGAAGGAATACATGAAAGCTTTTTGGAAAGCAAAGGTATAAACACAAAACGAGGTGACCAACTGATCACCTCGCCTGTTCGATTATTCCTTGTATTCTTAGAATTTCGCTCTGTAAGATCTTCCGAAACGGATGCGTTTTCCGCGGATCGAACCTTTATAGGTAATGTTGCGGTAGATCGTGACGTTGGCATAGAACAATGCGTCGTTTTGCTTGTCACCACGCTGCTGACCTGCGCTGAACCAGTTCGAGTTCTGTACTGCAGGATTGGCCAGTGCAACGGCGTCAGGACCAACTTCCGTCATCAGGATGTCCGGATCGTAGTAAGTTCCGTGAACGTCGTCGATGTAATCCGTGAACGTTTTTACATACGTTGCTTCGATACCGATCCTCCACAATTGATTGATTCCCATGCGGAAACCTACACCAAATGGAATCGTTGCTGTAAACCCGCTGTATTCGGCCGGACCGCCGTCGAGGCCTTGTCCTTCCGTACGCATCGGCTTCAGTGCTACCCAGGAACCCTGGTACAATGCACGCGGGCTGTAGTAAGCTACACCGACACCGGTAAAGAAGTAAAGCTGCTCGTTGTGGTCCTTGAATCCTTTCAGTCCCGGAATGTTGAAACGACGGCCTACTTTTTCGTTGGCCAGTACGATAATTTCGAAACGCTGGTTCAGGTTCACGATCGGCGAACGGAAATGCAGATTGCGACTCATACGAACCACATCTTCCGTTTTCGCATCGCTACCACGTACCATACCGAAGTTCAGCAACGTCGAAGTTGCATAGTACGGATGGAAACGGTAACGGTAACCGATCACACCGCCAAAACCGGTTGATGGAAAATCAAGATCTTTCAGACTGTAGTCCGTTCCGATCTGATTCGCTCCTCCGAGGTCACCCAAAAAGTTAGTAGCCCCGAAACCGATTATGATCTCTTTTTTATTTCTCGACCAATTTCGCTGAGAGTTGAAGTTGGTGGGTTGCGCAATAGCGTTTGTTAAAGCAGTAGTAGTTACAAAGGCTATCAATACGTATCTCGTTAAAATCATACCTTGTCAGATAAGGGTATTTTAATTCCCCGCTAAAATACTCGTTTGGCGTTAAAAAACAACTGCTTACCGGTGCTTTTTTTTAAATCTTCAGTGTTAATGAATATTTTAGGAATGCGACCGAATATAAAAAAGTCCGCCCGGGGCTAACCGAGCGGACTGCCATTAACAAAAAGTTTAGTTATGCTGCCAGGTTTTTCTTGTAGAAATGTACCCGCAGTTTTTCCACCGCGCGGAACGTTTTTACTTTGGCATTGTTCTCCGTCAGACCAAGCTGATCGCCGATTTCACGGAAGCTCAGCTGCTCGAAGAAGCGCATTTCGATCAAACGCAGCTGTTCCTGCTTCAATTGCTGAAGAGCAGCCAGCAAGCGCGAACGGTTCAGCTCGCCTTCTGTCGGATCGATCAGGAATTCGTCGAATGTAGCTACCTGGATGTTATCCATGCGAACGGTTTTCGTCGTTTGCTTTTCGCGGAACTGCTGATACAGCTCGCTTTTGGCAATGCGATACAACCATGAGCCAAACGGCACACCGCGGAATTCGTATTGATTAAGATTTTTAATAGCCTTCACAAATACTTGTGAAGCAATGTCATGTGCCATTTCGGCATCGTCGCTGCGTTGGAGCAGATACCGCAGGATCGGAGAATAGTACTTGCGGTACAGTGGAGCAAATTTTGTCGGGTCGGCCTTGGCCTGTGTTACCCATAGCTGCTCCTCTCGGAGCAGGTCCTGAGTTTGGTGGAAATAAGGATTAACTGACATGGTTTATTGGGATTTTGGGTTTGCATGTTTGGGGAGATAGTTTTAACCTAAATTAACGATTGTTCGCTAAAATATTGTGCGTCCAATAGGGCTTTGGCGATTTTTTAACATTTAACCTGAAGACCCTGAGACTTAAAAGTCTACTAAATCGCTCGATTTTACTGGAAGTTCTGCAAATACGTCGTATCGGTGAGCGATTGAAAAAAATTCAATAAATCTTCCTCTTCCTGAACCGTTAAATCGAATTTCACTACCGTTGGCGATTGATTAAAGTGGTTTTTACCGCCTGATTTGTAATGTTGAAGGACGTTTTTCAGCGTCAGAAAACTGCCGTCGTGCATGTACGGCGCCGTGAGGGAAATATTCCGCAGTGAAGGCACTTTGAAGAACCCTTTACTGCTCTCTTCTAAATCGATACGAAAACGTCCCTGGTCTTTGCCGTAATCTGCATACAAACCGTTATTGGCGACTTTGTAGGTAGTGAAATGCGGCGCCGGGTGACATTGCGTACAATACAGCTTGTTATTGAACAGCTCCCACCCTCTTTGCTGAGAAGCCGTCATTGCGGAGGAATCGCCTCTGTAAAAGCGGTCGAAAGCGCTGTTGTCGGAAATCAGTGAACGCTCAAACGCAGCGATGGAACGCGTCAGCACCCATGGATCGAACGATCGCCCGAAAATGCGCTGTGCGGCGGCTTCGTATTCCGGAATGGCGCGCAGCTCTTTCAACAGCTCACGCATGTCGGAGCCCATTTCAACGTGTTCCTGTATCGGAACGATGACCTGCATTTCAAGGGTTTTCAGCTCACCGTCGAACATGACGCGCTCGAGATAGGCGCTATTGAGCAAGGATGGTGCGTTGCGCTCGGAATGACGGCCCAGAACGCCGTTGCTAACCGCCAGACCATCGGTGAATGCTTTTTCGGGATGATGGCAATCGGCGCAGGAAATGGAATTGTCGACCGAAAGTCGTTTGTCGAAGAATAATTTGCGACCGAGCTCGATTTTCTCAAGCGTCATAGGATTGTCTTCCGGAAAAGGGATCGGACCAAGCGTGCTGCTTTCGGGCAGCACTTTGACACACTTAAACGCCAATAACAGGCAGCTGCCCGTTACCAATAGCGTCAACAAAAAAAGTGACCTTTTTTTATTCAGGGAACGATCCATTTTGCGGTTCCAAGAAGATTCTGTTTTCCGGAAAACAGCTGTACGAAATGCAGTCCCGTTGTCAGATCTTCGAAGCGCAGCTCAGCGCCGGCGCAAGTTCCGGAAGCAATTACACGTCCTTCGGCGTTCGTCAAACGGTAAGTTGCAGCTTTCACCTGCTCATCCCATGAAACGATGGTAGCCGTTGTTTGTTGTGCAACACGAACGTCGATCAGGTCAGTTTCTGTGACGGAAGCATTTACAGGCGATGTAAACACCGGATTATCCGTTACGTTGTCCATTGCAGCTGCGTTAACGCCGTTCGAACCGTGGTGCGTACCTACCGTTCCGGGATTGAAGCCTTCCAGCCATTGATCGATGTTCACATTCAGGATAATTTCCTGCGAGCCGTCCTGGTAAACCGTAGCCACCGTCGTAATGTCGACAGCTTGCGTGTTGTTATCGCCCAGGCAGTGCAGCTGGAACATCTCAGTCGGTGTGCCGTCGCCATTGTTATCCCCGTTTCCGGTAATGATGAAATGCATATAGCCGGCCGACCAACCCCAGTGCATTGGCGGCGATTGGTAGCTCAACGGATGATTTTCCGGATACTGGCTGATGTCGAGGTGATTCAGGTACATCGGAACGCCGACCATAAAGCGGATTCCTTCGATATTGGTCAGGTTCAGCTCGCCCAGCTCTACGCTGTTATGTGGGTGATTGACATATAAAACGGTGTTCGTGTCCAGTTCCAGGACCTGTCCGCCGTCGTGAACAACCTCGATGCGCGAAATGTAGAATGCCACATCCTGTACGTTATAATCGACACCGCCAAGCGAAGTGATTGTTTCATTGAGAGCAAAAGGCTGTTCTTCGTTCATGAAAGCGAACTTTACAGACACTTCCGATTGACTCTGTGCTGCAAAAGCGGGAATGGTTGCGGCAAGAAGCGTAAACAGGTGTTTCATGGATTAATTTTTATGTGCAATGTACAACAATTCATTCTTGCTGATACGGTAGCGTTGAATCAATTCATCAGGTATTCTGTGCTTCTCAAATGCAATTTCAACGCTAAAACCGGCTTTTTCGAGCCACTGCGGATAATCTCTTCCGAACAAACGAACGTGGTCTTTCTGCCAGAAGTGTTTTTCGCGCTCTTCCGGACTGGTGATCGTCGGATCTTCGTAAGTTTCAGCGCGATTCATATCCTGCGGCACTTGCATAATGGCCCATCCGCCCGGTTTCATCACGCGGTAAAGCTCCCGCATGCATTGTAACGGATCATCGACGTGTTCCATCACGTGGTTGCAGAAAACGACGTCGAAACGATTGTCTTCCAATGGAATCTGATGCAGGTCGAAATGCATATCCGCGATTGGCGATTCGAGATCGGCTGTCAGGTAATCCAGGTTAGCCTGCTGTTTAAAGCGTTTGTGGAAACACTGCTCCGGCGCGATGTGCAGCACGCTGAGCTTATCGGCTTTAAAGAAATTGCTTTCATTCTTCAGGTAAAGCCACATAAGACGGTGACGCTCAAGTGTGAGATCGTAAGGACACAAAACGTTTTCGCGGTGTGAAACGTTCGACCCGTAGGAAAGAAATTTTCGGAACGATTTGCCACAAACAGGACACTCGACGTTGTTTCCTTTGTAAAACAACGGTGCGAACACCCGGAAAACATAGCTCAACCGAATCAGTAGCGGTCGTGGCAGTTTGTTCAGCAGGAACTTATACAGCTTTTTCATAAATCGGAATGAGCAAAAATAACGTTTTATCCGGTTAGCTGTCCACNNGTTCACACTAATTTTCAGTCCTTCTTTTTCGGCGCGGGCTTCTTTCCTATTTTTATACGCATGAAAACACAACGTTTGTTTCTCCTGACGGCATTGTTGCCGGTTTTTACTCATGCACAATCCTTTACAACTATGCAGGCTCCTGATGCTAAACAGGTTATAAAAACGCTGGAAATCCACGGACATCAGCGGAAAGATCCTTATTTCTGGATGAATCAGCGCGATGCACCGGATGTGCTGGAGTACATTGCAGCCGAAAATGCCTACAGCGGTGCTTTTTTCAAGGAGCTGAATCCATTGGTGGAAAGTTTGTTGCAGGAGTTCGGACAGCGTATCGATCCGAATGAGGTCAGTCCGACGTTCCGGTCCAACGACCGTGTTTACCAGTGGCGTAACCTCGAAGGAAGGGATTACCGTCAGCTCTGGCAATTGAACAATGGTAAGGAGCAGCTATTCCTCGACGAAAACGAACGCGCCGGAAAAAACGAATACTATGCGCTCGGCGACTGGGCGAATTCGCCGGATAACAGCCTGCTGGCCATCAGCGAAGACATTGTCGGAAGACGGAAATACACGATTCGCTTTCGGGATAACAAGACACAGAAATTCCTGAAAGACCAGCTGACGAACACCGATGAAACGGTTCTCTGGGCAAACGACAACAAAACGGTTTTCTACATCAAAAAAGATGAAACGACCTTGCGAGAATTCCAGGTGTACCGCCATGTGCTCGGAACTTCCCAGGAAAAAGACGTGCTGATCTACGAAGAAAAAGACGAGCGTTTTTCGGTATTCATCGTCAAAAGCTTCGATCATTCACGCATCTTCATTTACAGCCAAAGCTCCACAACGGCCGAAGTATCGCTAATCGATGCGTGGAAGCCACAGGAAAAGCCAATCGTCTTCCTGCCGCGCATCCAGGGACATTTGTACCAGGTCGATCACCACGATAACGGATTTTACGTGCTCAGCAACTGGAAAAGTCCGAACAGAACGCTGCTGCATACGACTGCAAAACCGGATAAGATCGAGGATTGCAAAACGCTCATTGCCCACGATCCGACAGTTTACCTCGACGGATTCCTGCCGTTTAAAAATCACCTCGTTGTACAACAGCGTAGTGGCGGTCTGACCACATTCAAATACGGCGATCCGATAGCGGCTTCGATGCAGACGATTGCGATCAACGAGCCGGTTTATGAAATCGGATTCGACGCCAACGACGATTACAACTCCAAAACACTGATGTACGGTTATACATCGCTCACCACGCCGACTTCGGTTTACGCGTTCGATCTGAGCACCGGAACGAGTACGCTCCATTTCCGGAAGTCATTGCTGGACAAGACCTTTTCACCCGAGAATTACGAAAGCAAACGCGTTTGGGCAACGGCTAACGACGGAACAAAAATCCCTGTTTCGCTGGTTTACAAAAAAGGGATCGATCTCAAAAAAGCGCCCATGCTGCTTTACGGCTACGGTTCTTATGGCGTTACCATTCCGGCTGCTTTCAGCGCTTTGCGTTTGAGCTTGCTGAATCGTGGGTTCGTCTTCGCGATCGCACATATTCGCGGCGGAAAGTTCATGGGCGAATCCTGGTATGAGAACGGAAAGCTGCAGCACAAACGCAATACATTTACGGACTTCATCAACTGCGCCGAATGGCTCGGAATGCAAGGTTATTGCGATCCGAATGCGATCTACGCCCAAGGCGGAAGCGCGGGCGGTTTGCTGATGGGCGCTGTGACAAATATGGCTCCTCACCTCTTCAAAGGCGTGATCGCGCAGGTTCCGTTTGTGGATGTGGTTACGACCATGCTCGATGAAAGCATTCCGCTCACAGTTGGTGAATACGAGGAATGGGGCAATCCGAACGAAGCGGAAAGTTATTGGTACATGCTCAGCTATTCGCCTTACGACCAGGTGCGAACTGCCCATTATCCGGCCATGCTGATCACGACCGGTTATCACGATTCGCAGGTACAATACTGGGAGCCATTGAAATGGGTGGCGCGTTTGCGCGATATGAATCTGGGGACCGCTCCCCTGCTGTTCGACTGCACGATGAGTGCCGGTCACGGCGGTGGCTCGGGACGAAGCACCGAACGATTGGAAGTTGCCAAAGAATACGCGTTCTTATTGCATGTACAGGGTATTACGAACTAGTTTATTGTTTTGTCTGTTGGTGCGGACAGCCGCTGTTTTCGGGCAGCAGGACAGTATTCCGTATACATTGTACAGCAAAAAGCTCGTGCTGTATTCCGATTTGGGCTTTAATACCGCGCCAATCGGGATTAAATACCCGTTCAACGACGATGTCAAGCGGCTGCGCTACCGCAATAATTCCAATATGGTATTGGGATTAGGCTTTTCGTATAAATGGATGGCCGCTCGTCTCGGGATCAATCTTCCGGTTTCACTGCGTTCCAGTCGTTACGGGAAAACCAGCTATTTTGACCTTGGATTCGATTTTACGCTGAAGCGCGTATTCCTGGATTTCGATTTTCACTTGTACCAGGGATATGTGATCAAAAACGGCTACCGATGGAACGATACGCTGAACGATCTGTACCCGCACGAACAGCGGCCGGATGTGAACTCGGCCAGTCTTTCCATCAACGCGTGGGTATTTCGCTCGAAAGACTTCAAAATGCAGGCCATGCGCGGAAAAACCGGCTCTTATGAACGNNTTGCTTCCGAGATCGATGCACCGTTGGTACCGGTTCCGTTGCAGGACAGCAGCCAGAGCAAAACGCTTTCAAAATCCTTTACGGCGCTGGATTTCGGATTGATTCCCGGATATGCTTATGTCAAGCGCTGGAAGCATTTTCAGATCGGTGGAATGGCCGGATTGGGACTCGTGATCCAGTCAAAGTTTTACAATTTCGAAGACCAAAGTCGTGGTTTCCTGGGATTGGCGCCGCGTTTTGATATCAAGTTCATCGCCGGCTACAATCAGCCGAAGTATTTCCTGATGTTCGTCACCGATTTCGATAACAAGAGCATTCGTTTTAATGATTTGTCGTACAGACAAACGTACTATTCACTGCGATTGGTTGGTGGAATCAGGTTAGACGTAAAAAAGAAGGGGAATAAAATTATAAATGATTAATTATCAA
>DJFN01000150.1 GCA_002432085.1 Flavobacteriales bacterium UBA5871 | reverse complement strand
TTCATCCACAATATCACTCGGGTACGCTTCGCCCCGGCGAATGATGGATAGAATGCAGAACTCCAGGATCCCTTTCCGCATTTGTGCCTGTGTGTTCTCGATATTCATCTTTAGTACTGTTTATGACACAAAACTAAGTATTAATTAGTACTATGCAATACAAAGTACCTTATTTAACAAATTTTCCTCTCCTAATTTTATCGTTGAAAAGGTTTATTTACCTGAAATAAAGTGATTTATGCTGAATTTAATTCGTTCAAAGAAAATCCAGAGACAAAAAAGGAAAACAGGAGCCGAAGTCCAAAATGGCCTTTTTGTGGTATTGCGGAAGGCCGGTTTGGTCGGTAATTTTGCAGCCAAATAAAAGATCTATGAAGATTATCATCACCGCCGTCCTGCTTCTCGTAGGATGTAATTACGCCAACGCCCACGCGATCTGGATCGAAACTTCGGCTTCCGGAGCGGTTGGCAAGAAACACGAAGCGAAGGTTTTCCTGGGAGAATACGCCACAAATGAGCGCGATTCCATTCACAACTGGTTCAGCAATATGGCGTCATTTACACTGTATATGGTTGCTCCGGATGGTCAGCGTACCAAACTGGAAGTGGCTCCGAAGGGAACTTATTTCCTGGCTGAGTTTACGCCGGCAGGCGAAGGCGTTTATTACCTCACGATCGAGCATCCGGTAGCGCAGGTTTACGAGACGACGAAGATCCATTACCATGCACAGGCGAGGGTACAAGTAGGGAAAAGCCAGAAAGGAACGGAGAATATTACGAAGCTCAATGAAGCGGTTATGATTCACAAAGACGCTGCTTACAAGCAAAACTCGATGCTTGAAACAGCTCTGCAGTTCAACAATGCGGCCATTCCGGACAGCAAGCTGCACATTCATGCGCCGGAAGGTTGGTCAAAAGAAATGAGTGGCGACCAGAATAGCAACGTGTCTTTCAATCCGGCGTTGAAAGGTATTTACATGCTGGAAGGCTCGTTTACCGAAACGAAAACGGGAACGCACGAAGAACAGCCTTACACGATTGTCTGGCATTGTATCACAAATTGCATCCAGGTTCAGTAATCGCTGAATTCATCGAAACTAAAGGCCGCTGATGCGGTCTTTTTTGTTGATAGTATCTTAAACAAGGCTCTTCTTAAAAAGGAAAAATGACTTTCTGCAGCAATGAGCTACCGTTTGTAATCCCTTTGATAAAATAGATACCGGTTCCAACTGAGTTGAAAGAAAGGTTGGAATCCGGTCGGTCGATTGTAGCGACTAGCTGTCCGGATGTCGTATACAGTTCGATAGTTTCAAACGGAACAAGTAGCTCCAACTGAATATTGCCATCCGAAATATCGATATTCCAAACGGTAGATTCGTTAGATTCAGAAATACCCGTGAAATAATCATAG
Source organism: Flavobacteriales bacterium UBA5871 (assembly GCA_002432085.1). GTDB lineage: Bacteria > Bacteroidota > Bacteroidia > Flavobacteriales_D > Crocinitomicaceae > Fluviicola. The sequence goes on along the minus strand of DJFN01000150.1, from coordinate 2,311 downwards.
CGTGCTATAAAGCTGCTTCCGTTGAGTCCGCCGCCCGCGTGAATGGCGCCTTCATACAAAGCTATGGCCTCGATTTCCTGTCCAGGCAAACCTCCGTGTAAAGTATCGATGGCAGCTCCGTCAAAAGCCGCAATAGCACTCCCAAGGCGTGTGACGCTGTTTTCAAGTACGCGATCGAACCCGCGACTGAAGTATAGCTTGTTGTTCCATACTTTGAGCGTGTGTACGTAGCTGTAATACATGCTGTTGTTGTACTTCACGCCAAATCCGGGGTGAACCCATTCTGAGCCGTTCCATTTCGCGAGGTGATCGAGCTGCGTCGATCCGGAAGCTGTAAAATCCCCACCAGCATACAATTGACCATCGAAAACAGCAATTCCGTAGACCGTACCGTTGAATCCCTGGCCGAGTGCATGCCACTGCGATCCGTCCCAACGCGCGATGCCATTGACCGTTTCCCCGCCGGCTGATCCGAAATTGCCTGCTGCGATCAGATCGTCCCCGAAAAGACAGAGGTCGTGCGGGTACATGATCGGCGCCGTGGAAGGAATATTCCCGGAGAGGCCAGTTCCCAATTCCTGCCATTGAATGCCATTCCAACGTGCTATACCCGAAATAGATTGTGAGCCGACACGGTCGAATTCACCTGAGATAACGATTTCGTTATTGTATTTAATGACATTGTAAAGGTTCGGGGTATTCGATAAACCGGAAGCCGTTGTAAGATAAATGCCCGAACCGACCGGTTCGAATGTTCCATTGTTCAGCATATAAAGCCAGTTCGAATCCGTATCCGGCTCGTAGCGAACGGCATAAAGCTCGTTATCGATGGAGCGTAGAAAATGACCTGCTTCGCTGAAATTACCCACGTTTTCCCAACCGTCTCCAGTTCGCCGGGCAACATAATTCACCGAAGAATCACACAATTCGGAGAAAAAACCGGTCGCATAAAGCACGTTCCCATGTGCTTCGAAGTTTACGACAAAACCATCGCCCTCAGTGCAAACCTCGGTCCATTGGGCGAATGAGCAGGGCGTCAAAAGAGAAATGGCGGCAAATGTAAGCGGATGTTTCATGGTTTGACGGGTTTGCTGAACAGACTGTGTGTTCGTTTGATGGTTGCTTTAATTAAAGCGGATGAGCGTTTTTTCGTCGTCTTCGTACATAATGCCTTTCAGGTTGAAATCTTCGAGCTCGCGATCCAGATCGAAGTGGTAAACAACGCCGAAGCAGCACATGCAGCCGCAAAGACTTCCGTAGCCGGTGTAACGCAAATGCAGAATGCCTTTTTCATCTAAATCGATGTCACAAAGGAATTCAAAGCAACAATTGTCGATAAAGGTCATATCGACGGTGAGTGTTTTGTCGGTCAGCTCATAGCTGTTGATGTGCGTGCTGTCGCGATACACTTCGTCCNNGTTGGCTTTGCAAGCCGATTTGGTTACTTTGTCAAAGTAAACGCCGTTTCCCATGGCGTAGATCTGCGTCGCGCTGCCCGGAATTTTGCAGGTTCCGACCAGGTATGGATGCGCGATGCCGTATTCCTGCAGAACAGTATCGGTGAGGTATGTTAGCTCGTCGGCAGAATTATCCGGATAACGAACGAAAATAGTGTCTTGCTGGGCGAAGCTTTTGGTAGCAACGAAAAAGAGCAGGGTAGTGAGGATCAGTTGCTTCATACGATTTGGTTTTAGGTGCGATCAAGGTACAAAAAAGTCTACCGCATGATTTAATAACTTTCCTCGCAATGTGTGAATTAACATTTTTTTGCACAACAAGGTTAACATATGCAAACCATGCATTCGTGCCCATTCGTTAACCAGCCCTGATGCGAATGCTGTCGGGTCGGGGAGTTTTTCCGCGATCGGTTGGAAACAAAAAATCCCGTCAGCCAAAGGCGGACGGGATTCTGTTATCTGTGAAGGGAAATTACTTTCCTTCGCCTTCCAATTTGTCTTTCAAAGCAGACAGCGCATCGAGGTCACCCAAAGTGGATTTCTCGTTACCCTGATTGATAGCTTTCACTGCTGCAGATGTAGCGTTTCCACCACCGCCGCTTCCGGCAGATTTCTTGCCGCCGCCAGCAGATTTAGTCGGCTTCTCATCGATGCCGTCTTCGAAAGTACGTGTGTGTGAAACAACGATCTTCTTAGCGTCTTTGTTGAATTCGATCACTTTGAAGTCGAGGGTTTCTTCCACTTTTGCGTTTGTGCCGTCTTCTTTGCGCAGGTGCTTGGAAGGACAGATTCCTTCTACACCGTATGGCAATGCTACGACACCAGCTTTGTCTTTCGTTTCAACGATCGTACCC
>DJFN01000148.1 GCA_002432085.1 Flavobacteriales bacterium UBA5871 | reverse complement strand
GATCTACATCGTTAACGTACACAACGCTCCGAATGTGCTCCAGGAAATCGGTCGTTTGCGCGAAGTCACTTTCCGTGAAGCCGGCGGCGGAACCGGTATGGCTGTCGATCTCGACAACTTCGATACCGATCCGATCTGCTACGAACAGCTCATCGTCTGGTCGCCCGAAGACGAAGAAATTATAGGCGGCTACCGCTTCATTCTCTGCAAAAATGCGCTCGACGCAGAAGGCAATATTCATTTATCGACGCACCATTACTTCGATTTTTCCGAACGCTTCATCCGCGATTACCTGCCAACGACCTGTGAGCTCGGGCGCAGCTGGGTGCAGCCGGCCTACCAGCCGACTCAGAATCCGCGAAAAGGGCTGTTCGCACTCGATAACATCTGGGACGGACTTGGCGCTCTGGCACGAACATATCCCGAGATCGCTTACTTCTTCGGAAAAGTGACCATGTATCCGTCGTTCGACCGCGAAGCACGTGATTTCCTGCTTCATTTCATGCACCATTACTTCCCGGATAACGAAAATCTGATGAAGCCTTATCATCCGCTGGTTCCGGAATACGACAACAAAATGGTGGAAGAACAGCTCCGCGGACTGGACTTCAAAGACGGTTTCAAGGTACTGAACAGCTATGTGCGTGCGCGTGGAGAAAACGTGCCGCCGCTGGTGAATATCTACATGCACCTCTCGCCTACTATGAAAACCTTCGGAACGGCGGTGAATCCTGACTTCGGTGGCGTGGAAGAAACCGGCATCCTGGTAACGATAGCCGACATCTACGACGAGAAGAAAGACCGTCACGTGAATTATTGAGAGTCTGGCTAGTATAAAAGCTACGGGTTAGACTTCCCACTAATACACGAATAACGTGTTACATAGAATTTTTAGCGAATAATCAGCGGTGTAAGTTTTTCCGGAAATTGTGTAAGGGCTTCCTGAGGCCGTTTTCACATCTTTCCGTAAAACAACTCGTGCGATGAAACTCGAATCCGATACCGATATCCGCGACGATCTTGGCGGCCCGTTGTCTGTCAAGCTGACTCCCGGAACTTCCTTCGAAGACTATTGTGCTGCTTCTCTTCCCGAATTTGACCGTGAACGGCTGGAAATACTGGCCATGCGCGTGTATTACGGCAAAGAGATCAGCGTAGTGCTTTATGCGATCGACAAAGACCGGAACGAGCAGTCGGAGCCGGAAGAGCTGCCGGTGAAAAAGATCAAGGCCGGCCCGGCTTTTATTCAGAATCTGCTTCCTTACATCGCCGAAATGAACGTAACGCTCACAACCGGCCTGTATCCGCTGGAACGCATGAAGGTCATCAATAAATAGTTATGCCTGAAGGTCCGTCCATCGTTTTGCTCAAGGAAGCCGTTCAGTCGTTCGAAGGGAAGAAAATCTCCCGGGCGGTCGGCAATTCCAAAGTCATTGATGCCAGCATGCTGGAAGGAAAGACCGTGAACAGCTTTCGTACGTTCGGCAAGCAATTCCTGATCTGTTTCGACGATTTCACGATCCGGATTCATTTCCTGCTGTTCGGCTCCTACCTTGTCAACGAGGAAAAAGATTCGCCGGTGCGACTCGGTCTGACATTCCCGAACGGATTCGTCAATTTCTATTCCTGTTCGGTGAAGCTGATCGGCAACAACCTCGATGAGCTTTACGAATGGTCGGGCGATGTCATGAACGATAGCTGGGACAAAAAAGCGGCGTTGAAAAAGCTGAAAGAAAAACCCACCGAAATGATCTGCGACACCTTGCTCGATCAGGACATTTTTGCCGGCGTCGGGAACATCATTAAGAATGAAATCCTGTTCCGGGTCGGCGTTCATCCGGAAAGCCGCAACGAGCATATTCCGCCCGGAAAGCTTAAAAAATTGGTCGACGAAACACGGATTTACAGCTTTCAGTTCCTCGACTGGAAACGCGAATACATTCTGAAAAAACAATGGAAAGCGCATACCAAAACCGTTTGTCCGACCTGTGGCGGGCCGATTATCCGTAAAATCACCGGTTTCCGGAAACGACGAAGCTTTTTCTGTGAGCGCGACCAGAAGCTTTACGACAAATAGCAATTTCCGGGTTGAAAGCCGCTTCGGAAGCGCTTATTTTTACACCATGGATTTATTCGGCACCCAACACGATGCGTCACACAACTTCCTTCCGATGGATGGCATCGTTCGTTATTTCGGACCGGTCGTATCGCCCGAAAAAGCCGATTGGTATTACCGCCGTTTACTCGAAACGATCGCCTGGAAAAACGACGAAGCGGTGATCTTCGGGAAACACTATATCACCAAACGAAAAGTCGCCTGGTACGCCGATAAAGCCTTCAGCTACACCTATTCCAACACCACGAAGGAGGCGCTTCCCTGGACGCCTGAATTGCTCGAGCTAAAGGTACTTACCGAACAGCTCACGGGAAGAACGTTCAACTCCTGTCTGCTCAACCTTTACCACGATGGCAGCGAAGGAATGGCCTGGCACAGCGACGACGAAAAAGCGTTGGGAAAGCATACCTGTATCGCATCATTGAGCTTTGGCGCCGAACGGAAATTCGCATTCCGACACAAACGAACGAAAGAAACACTGGGATTGACGCTCGAACACGGCAGTCTGCTCATCATGGAAGGCGAAACGCAAACGAACTGGCTTCACCGGCTTCCGACAACAACGAAAGTGCATACGCCGAGGGTGAATTTGACCTTCCGTACGATGATTAAAAAATAGTCTCCAGTCGTTTTAGTCAGCGGTTTGGGAATAGATCACGGCGTTCCACTGAAGCCACAAGCGTCCGTCTTCGAAGTTTTCCGAGCGTGTTAATCGCGGATCATGGATTGGCGTAAACAGCGCATCGAGGGTGCCGTATTCGCCATAAATCGTGAGACCATCTTCTTCAATCACAGCGTCTTTCGGATACAGTTTTACTTCACAATTGCCATAAGCATCCAGAAAAGCGTGAATGGCCGTCCGGACGGCTGCATAATCCTCTTCCCTGCTCAGAATGTTGAGTTCGTATTCCATAAAGTAAAGATAGGGTTTTGGACATCAGGATTTCAAGACTTCAGGACTTCAAGATTTTAGGATATTAGACACCAGGACCGATGACAGGATAATTAGAACACATAGGGCACACAAGTTGGATTTGGGGGACCGGAACACCGAAAGTTTGTTAAGCCAACCGGATCTAAATGATACAAAGCGTTAACTTGAAAAGACAGTTAAACAGAACGCCATGAAACCGGATAATAAACAAGATCAACAACGCGGAAAGGAAGAAAAACTGTCTGCCGGGATGGCTGGCGCAAAACAGGAATTTCCAGGCTATCCGCATTATTCGCAGAACGAAGACATTTACCGTCAGGAAGAAGAGCTCGATCTCGACCCTGAAACAATGCGTCAAAAGCCCAATCCGCTAAAAACAGAGGAAACTTCATTAGACGTTCCGGGCAGTGAAGACGACGATGCGGAAGAAGAGATCGGTTCGGAAGACGAAGAAAACAATTATTACAGCCTTGGTGGAGACGATAAGGATGGACTTGAAGAAGAGCGGGAGGATTTTACGGGGAACAGGTAATTAATGACGAATGCAGGCTCCCGCAGATTGCGCAGATCTTCCGCAGAATACTTTGCAGGATTTTCAGGTAAAGGAATTACATGCTCAAAATATGCAATAAAACAAAAAAATCAGCGAGCATCTGCGGGAGATAATGACTTTAAATTCTATAAACGTATCGTCATCCCGTCTTCCACCACCTCAACAGCTTCAAAAACCCCAGCTGCCTCAGCGATATGCGCCGCACTATCCAGGTATCGGGCGCTTAAATGTCCCAGGAATAAACGCTTCACGCCTGCTTTTTTTGCAATCTGTGCTGCCTGTAAAGCCGTGCTGTGGAACGTCACTTTTGCCCTGTCGGCCATGGCTTCGAGGAACGTCGCTTCGTGGTAGAGCACATCCACTCCCTGGATATAGGGCAGAATTTTTTCCTCGTAAACCGTATCGGAACAATAAGCATAGCTTTTCGACGGTGGCGAAGGAAACGTGTAATCATTGGCATAAAGGACCGTTCCGTCTTCCAATGTCACATCGACACCGTGCTTGAATCGCGGAATATAACTCAGTGAAAGTCCGTCTTGTTTGAATTTATCGCCATCCAACGAACGTTCGCGCGGTTTTTCATTGATCCGGAATCCGTTTGTCGGAATGCGGTGTTTCAGCGGAAAGGTCGTTATTTCGATCAGCTTGTCTTCGAAGAGCATTTTCGCTTCTTTGCCGTCAAGCTCCACAAATTGAACCGGAAAAGTCAATTCGGCACCGCCGATCTCCAGCTGCATCCGAATGATCTGTTCCAAACCCTGCGGCCCGTAAACCGTAATCCCTTTATTGCGCCCCAGCAAATGCATGGTGCTCAGCAAACCGACCAATCCGAAATAGTGATCGCCGTGCAGGTGTGAAATAAGAATATGCGTGATTTTCTGGATCTTGATGCCGTATTTCCGAAGTTGATTTTGCGTTCCTTCCCCACAATCGATGAGGATGTGACGGTCGTTGCANNATCGATGTACTGAGCGGAAGGATTTCGCAGCGAAGTGGGCAGCGCAGCCCCGGAGCCGAGGATGGTGACTTCAAACTGCATAAATCAAACGGGCATTTCCGCTATGGCGTTATCCAGCGCTTCGGTGATGTTGAGTACTTTGTCCAGCTGAGCGATGCCGACCATACGGGCCACATTTTCCTGCATACCGCAGAGGTAAAATTTCCCGTTGGTGTCTTTGCAGAGACGATTGGCTGTGAGGATCGCCGACAAACCGGAAGAGTCGCAGTAACGGGTTTTTGAGAGGTCAAGAATAATGTTGTTCACACCGTTCTTGTTCAATACCAGGCATTCAGCCTTCAGATCAGGTGCGTTGGTGGCATCCAGTTTTTCCACACCAGACTGTATGATTGCGTATTGTGATTCCCGTATTACTTCAAAACTCATTTGTACAGCGTTTCTCAAAAATAGTAAAATCTTCTTGGGGAATGGAAAATTCCAAAATTGAAAANNAAATTGAAAATGGAAAATTGAAAACTATTGTGAGTTTTTAGTTCGTGCAGTTAGGCAGAACGGCCTATAATCGTATTACCTTCCGATCTTCCCGGCCAAAAGGTAAATCACCGCCATGCGAACGGCTACACCGTTTTCGACCTGCTGCAAAATAATGGATTGCTTCGAATCGGCTACGTCGCTGGTGATTTCTACCCCGCGATTGATCGGTCCCGGGTGCATCACAACGATTTCCTTGTCGAGACTATCTAGAATTTCTTTGTTGAGTCCGAACTGCATGGAATATTCGCGCAATGACGGAAAATACTGGATATCCTGGCGTTCGAGCTGAATGCGCAGCATGTTCGCCACGTCGCACCAGTCGAGTGCCGCACGCAGGTTGTGTTCCACTTTCACGCCCAGCTGACCGATGTATTTCGGGATGAGCGTCGCCGGTCCGCAAACCATCACTTCCGCTCCGAGCTTTTGCAGCGTGTAAATATTCGACAGCGCAACCCGCGAGTGCAGGATATCGCCGATAATTGCTACTTTTTTGCCTTCTACCGAACCGAGTCGCTCACGGATAGAATACGCATCCAACAAGCCTTGTGTCGGGTGTTCGTGTGTTCCGTCGCCGGCATTGATTACGCGTGTATTCGTGCGTTGCGAAAGGAACAGCGCAGCTCCCGGATTCGGGTGGCGCATTACGACCATATCGACTTTCAT
>DJFN01000257.1 GCA_002432085.1 Flavobacteriales bacterium UBA5871 | reverse complement strand
CTGGAACCTCTTCACCTGGTGGCTGGGGATTCCTTCCAGCTCTTCCCATACACTGATCGGCGGGTTCGCCGGTGCAGCCGTTGCCCATGGCGGATTCGGCGTGATCGGTACGGCCGAGATCCTGAAAGTGATCGCCTTTATCTTCCTGGCACCTATCATCGGTGGTATCATCGCCTTTATCTTCACCCTCATCACGATCGTTCGCTCGTTCTGGAAAAAAATCATCATCCTGACAGCCCTGTCGCTCGGTATCGTTTACCTGATGCTCTACATGATCGAGTACATGGACATGAAGCCGGTCATGATGTGGATCGTGGCAGCCCTGATGGGAACATTCATCCTGGTGTATATCTGGTATGAAATTGTTCACGGCAAGCGTCCGTCGGCGATGAAGGAATCCAATATGTACAAAAAGCTCCAGCTGCTTTCTTCCGCTGCGTTCTCACTCGGACACGGTGGTGCCGATTCACAGAAAGTAATGGGGATTATCTGCGCCGCACTGATGGTATTCGCCAACATGCACCGCGAAGGCAAGATCGATGGCGACATTCCGAAATTCCTGCAGATCGCCGAAGTAATGCAGATCGAATTCAAGGATGCTGACGGTCACCCGGATAAATTCAAGCCGGAATACCCGAACGAGGAGCACATCTTCGTTTACACGAAAGGCAAGCAGATCTACGATTCCAACTCCGACGAGCTGATCTTTGATAACAAAGTCCTGAATCCGGATTACGCACACGCTGCTCAATTCAAGGATTATGTGGATGGCGAATACCACCTGAAGAAAGGCGAAAAAATCAAAACGAAAGTACACTCGGAAACGATGCCGTTCTGGATCGCNNCCTGATGGGCGGCTGGAAGATCGTGAAAACGATGGGAACCAAGATCACCAAAGTGACACCACTCGAAGGCGTTTGCGCCGAAACAGCCGGTGCATTGACGCTCTTCACCGTTTCCCAGGCTGGTATTCCAGTATCGACAACGCACACCATTACCGGTTCGATCATCGGTGTGGGCGCCACAAAACGACTAAGCGCCGTGCGCTGGGGTGTGACCATCAACCTGCTTTGGGCGTGGATCCTTACGATCCCGGTGAGCGGATTGCTGGCAGCAGGAATTTACTACCTGTGCCTGTTGTTCAAATAGAAAACAAGAAACACCATAAAGAAAGCCCTCGTTCTATCAACGGGGGTTTTTCTTTTCCCGGAAAGGCGAAAAAAGTATCTTTGAAAGAAATTCATCACCATGACGTTTCAGGAAAAAATCCAGGCGGTAGAGACCTTTCACAACGCTTTTAAAATTCCCAACAATTATGAGCCTACAGCCAACCTGACAGAACAGGAAGTACAGCTGCGCTATAACCTCATGAAGGAAGAAAACGAGGAATACCTCGAAGCGGCTTTGAAAGGCGATCTCGTGGAAGTAGCCGACGCTCTGGGCGATCAGCTCTATATTCTGTGCGGTACGATCCTTCGTCACGGTTTGCAGCACAAGATCGAAGAAGTGTTTGCCGAAATCCAGCGCTCGAACATGAGCAAGCTCGATGAAAACGGACAGCCAATCTACCGCGAGGACGGAAAAGTGCTGAAATCGAACCTGTATTTCAAGCCGGACATCGCTTCCATCCTGGAAAAATGAACCGGTTCAACATCCGCGTTTACGGTATTCTGATCAACGATCGAAACCAGGTATTGCTGGCCAAAGAGCGAGAGAAAGGCTACATGTTCACCAAATTTCCGGGCGGCGGACTCGAATTCGGCGAAGGACTGATCGATTGCCTGAAACGCGAGCTCGAAGAAGAACTGGGCATTCAGGCAGAAATCGGCGAGCTGTTTTACCTCACGGATTTTTTCCAGCAATCGGTGTTTCACAAAGATCATCAGCTGATTTCGGTCTATTACCGCGTTTACTACGAAGACTGGGATGACATTCCGCTTGTGGCATTCACCGAGGGAACCGACGATCTCGAAACCTTCTTCTGGCAGCCGCTTTCGCATTTCACACCCGATCTGCTGACTTTTCCTGTGGACAAAATCGTAGCTGAGAAGCTGCACATGAACGCTTTTCCCGGCAATCGATCCGAACACGCGCGCTGATTAGCGTAATTTCTCGTTGTTCTTATGGCGCACGCTGTCGCGGTTGGTTTTCTTTTCGAGGTTTTTACGCAGCGCGGTTTCAAGGTCAACACCGGTTTGATTCGCCAGGCAGATCAATACGAATAAAACGTCCGCCATTTCGTCGCCGAGGTCTTTGGCCCTGTCGCTTTCCTTTTCGCTCTGTTCGCCGTAACGACGCGCAATGATACGGGCCACTTCGCCTACTTCTTCGGTCAGCATGGCCATGTTCGTCAGCTCGTTGAAGTAGCGCACGCCAACTTCCCTGATCCAGCGATCGACGATTTCCTGCGATTCGCGTATCGTTAATGCTTCGCTCATTATTCCCTGTTTTTGGAGTCTATGATAATGGTTACCGGCCCATCGTTGACCAACGAAATTTTCATATCGGCGCCGAAAATACCCGTTTCGACAGCCAGACCGGTTTGTTTACAACTTTCGATAAAGGCTTCGTAAAGCGGAATAGCTTGTTCCGGTCGCGCGGCCTGCGTAAATCCCGGGCGATTGCCTTTTTTGGTCGAAGCGTGCAGCGTGAACTGGCTAATCAACAGCAATGCACCACTGATATCGAGCAGCGACCGGTTCATTTTACCTTCTTCATCGGGAAAAATGCGCATGTTGACGGTTTTCTGCACCAACCACTCGATGTCACTCGCGTCGTCAGCTTCTTCGATTCCGATCAGGACCACAAGGCCAGTGGTTATTTTTCCGTTAATCGCTCCGTCAATGGTAACAGACGCCTCGCTAACGCGCTGAATGACCAGTCTCATGTGTATTTATTTCGGCGGTGAACATTGTCGTCATCGTCCTGCATCAGCTGAAGGTAAGTCAGGTAGCGCGATTGAAAGATCTTGCCTTTTTCCAGCGCTTCTTTTACGGCACAGGCCGGTTCGTTGAGATGCTGACAATTGTGGAAACGGCATTGACCGATCAGCTCGCGCATTTCCGGGAAATAATGCGAAATGACTTCTTTTTCCAGGTCTGCGATCCCAAAAGCGCGAATTCCCGGCGTATCGATGATGAAACCGCCCGATTGCAGCGGATGCATTTCGGCAAAAGTCGTGGTGTGCTGTCCCTGGTGGTGCGCCGAGGAAATTTCCCCGATGCGCAAATCCAGCGAAGGGTCGAGCGCATTCACAAGCGTACTTTTCCCCGTCCCGGAATGACCGGCGATCATGACTTGCTTCCCGTTGATTTCTTCGCGCAGGAAAGCCACATCAGCCGGATTCGTTGCCGTGATCGCCACGCAGGTGTAGCCGATCGTGCGGTACATAGTCATCACGATATCGAGATCTTTTTGCTCTTCTTCCGAAAGCAGGTCGACTTTATTAAACAGCAGCGTCACGGGAATACGAAACGATTCTGCCGCCACCAGGAAACGATCGATGAATACCGGATACGTTTCCGGATACTTGAGCGTTACCAGCAAATAAGCCCGATCGACGTTGGCCGCCAGGATATGGAATTGCTTGCTGAGATTGGTGCTTTTCCGCACGATGTAATTCCGGCGCAGCTCGTAATCCTCGATCACGCCTTTTCCTTCATCGTCGAGCTGTTCGCTGAGAAAAACGACATCGCCCACAGCCAGCGGGTTGGTGGTTTTATAACCTTCCAGCCGCAGTTTCCCGCGGATACGGCATTCTACCTGTTCGCCGTTTTCCAGCAGCACGCGGTACCATTTACCGGTCGATTTGAGTACTTTTCCTTTCAATGCCGACATGCTACAAAAGTAGTCGGAAATACATTCCGGACGGATATCAGGACGGCAGGATTTCAGGACGTCAAGATTCCAGGAGAATAGTCTATTGAACGACGAATACTTTAAATCCTCCGTGAATGGTTTTCGATTCAGCGATATACTGGCAGGATTTCTCCCACGAATACACGAATAA
>DJFN01000084.1 GCA_002432085.1 Flavobacteriales bacterium UBA5871 | reverse complement strand
TGGAATTCCAGCGTTTCACCTACACAGATCGCAGTACGCGGAGCTGAGAATTGTGCTTTGCAAAGTGTTGGCTCGCTATCGGCGCCTGTAAAAGCAAGGTTTGAAGCCGTCCAGATGCTGCTGCGGCCACTAACATTTGACGTAATTGCTGCACGCATACGGTCAACCTGGCCCTGCGTAAACATTTTAGTACAGTAAGAGTAATCCATGTAGTTTTCTACGTTCGCACGCGGACCGCAGAAGTTCTCGTTCAGGTTGCAGGAAGTGGAACCACGTGTTTGCGGCGTATCCGCTACGCCATCGCTGCCGCAGGCAACACCCGGGTTGTTATTTCCACCCCATGGATGCGACAGGTTGAGCCAGTGGCCAACTTCGTGTGTCAGCGTACGGCTTCTGTTGTCAGAAGATGTTCCGATAGAGCCTACATAATTGGCAAGGACCCAGATACTGTTGAATTCCATACTCGTGCCGAATCCTGGATTATAGGTATAACCAGCAGCACCGTTGATGCTTTTAGCCACGATGATGTTCAGGTATTTGTTGGCAGGCCATTGTCCCTGGTACACGTCGTTCCCGTTGATGATCGCATTCAGCTGGTCTTCACCTTCGATATTGTCCAGGTCATTTCCCTGCGCGTCTTCGCCAAGATTGTTTGTCGTTGCGCTTACCGTGCGTGTGATTCCGCTGAAGCAGGCCCCGTTCGGTGCTTTTGTAGCCAGTACGAATTCAATTTCCACATCGGATGGCTGGCAAACGGCATTCGGGTTGCTGGCGTTGAAGTCGAAATGTACCAGCGCAGCGTCAGCATTCAGCAGGCGGAAATCGCGGTTGAGGATAGCGATAGCATCCAGCATCTGCTCACGGGAAATATTTTCATCGCCGTTGTTGTGGACCACGTGGAAAACAACCGGGATCGTATACACGGTTCCTCTCGTTGGCTCTGCATTTTGCATAGCTTGCTGATGCTGCTCGAGTGTTTGCTGATTGGCCATGTACTGTGCTGCAATGGCAGGATCGATCATCAGCTCGTTGAATTTTTTGTGCTGGTGGCAATATTCCACCGACTCGCCGTCCCGTGTGTTCGCTTTCTGTGGAGCGGAAGTTTGCCCGAATGCAGCCGAAATGGAGAGGAGGCCGCATCCGAAGAGAATCATTTGAATTCGTTTCATGTTTTATTGTTCTAGCTGTGTATTACGTAATTAAAGATTCGGGCGATAAATAAAGGTTGTAAAGGAAAATCACTGCGTTAAACAGACGTTAAAACACTATTAAACAACGATTTGCCAATAATCAGGAGTTTTGTATACAGTTAAAGCGAGCACAATTTACGCAAAGAGCCAATAGTCTGTAGCCTGTTTAAGATGAAATGTATTTTCTATTTATTAAACGGTAATGCTGGGTTAAGCCCGGCTTAATTCAAGGTAACGCGCGATCTTCAATTAACTATCGGATGTTCAGTAATTTGATCGCTTCCGGTCCGGAATAGGGCTGTTCCAGCACGAACTGGATCTTTCGGGCAATCTCAGCCGGATCAGCCAGCTCACCCTGTTTTTTGTAGGTGTGAAAATTCAGCGATGAAGAGAAATCTTCCGCTGAAACCTGACGGATCTGCTCCTGCATCGGCGTGTCGACCACTCCCGGTGAAATACAGTAAACACGGGTCGAACGGCCTTTTTCCTGCTCTTCGAGGTAAAACACGGCGGATGCCATTTCGAGCGCAGCTTTGGAGGCGCAATACATCGCCCAGGAAGGAATGGCGCGCTGAGCAGCTCCCGAGCTAATATTGACGACCGTGAGCTTGTACCGATCACCGCACAAACGGGCAAAACGGTTCATCAGCTGAATTGGTGCCAGCGTATTGACCTGCATCACCGTCGAAAAATCGGGCTGTTCCTGGTCACTGATACGCATGACCTTTCCGAGAAGTCCGGCGTTGTTGATCAGCAGGCAGTCTTCGTTAATGGTCAGCGGTAATTCCTGAACGGCTTTTTCGTCGGACAGATCGCATTCCAATGCGTTGTAATTCGCGTGCCCGATGGTATGACGACGACCGATCCCGGTAACCCGAAATCCCTGTGAAAGATAGCGCTCGGCCAGTGCTTTGCCGATTCCGGACGATGTTCCTGTGATGAAAACGTGCATACTACAAAGGTAGTGAAAGAGTGAGCAGTTAGCAGTGAATAGTAAACAGTTAACAGTGGCCGTGCTTGGTAAAGTAGAAGTTATAAAAAAAGCCATTCCTCTGGAATGGCTCATTATGAATTATGCATTCTGCATTATGAATTACCCCAGTGCTTGCTGAAGGTCTGCGATCAGATCGTCTGCGTCTTCGATTCCAACGCTCAAACGGATCAGCGTGTCTACAACGCCTGTTTTTTCGCGCTCTTCTTTCGGGATGGACGCGTGTGTCATCGTAGCCGGGTGACCGATCAATGATTCAACACCGCCAAGCGATTCCGCCAGCGAGAACACTTCCACTTTTTTCACGATTTCCAGCGCTTCTTCCAGGCGATTGCCTTTCAGCGTGAAGGAGATCATTCCACCGAAGCCGCGCATCTGTGCTTTGGCAACCTCGTGGTTTTTATGCGTCGGGAAGCCAGGCCAATAAACTTTGTCCACTTTCGGATGATTCACCAGCCAGTTAGCGATCTTTTCGCCGTTTTCGCAATGACACTGCATGCGCAGATGCAGGGTTTTGATCCCCCGGAGAACGAGGAAGGAATCCATCGGCCCGGTAACGGCACCGGATGAATTCTGAATGCGGTACATTTCTTTCTGGATGTCTTCGTTGGAAGTCACCAGTGCGCCCATTACCACGTCCGAGTGACCACCGAGGTATTTCGTTACGGAATGCATAACGATATCGGCGCCCAGGTCGAGCGGTGTTTGCAGGTAAGGCGTGGCGAACGTATTATCGACCGCCAGCCACGCGTTTGCTTTTTTCGCGATGGTGGACAAAGCTCTGATATCGACGATATTCATCATCGGATTGGTTGGCGTTTCAACCCAGATAAGACGGGTTTTGGCGTTTACCAGTGCTTCGACAGCTGCAAGATCCTGCAGATCGACGAAATGGAAAACGATGCCGTATTTGGCAAAAATCGTATTGAAGATGCGGTACGAGCCGCCGNNTGCCCGGGTTGAGCATTTTGATCAAACAATCGATAGCGGCCATTCCGGAACCGAAGCAAGCCCCGTATTTCCCGTTTTCGATGGCAGCGATGTTTTTCTCCAGCGCGTGACGCGTCGGGTTCAGTGTTCGCGAATATTCGTAGCCTTTGTGATTTCCTACACCTTCCTGTACATACGTAGAAGTCTGGTAGATCGGTGTCATGATAGCGCCCGTTGATTCGTCAGGGTGAACACCGGCATGGATGGCCTTGGTTGCGAATTTCATATCTTTCATGAGGATTGCGTTTCTCTGTAATTGGAAACAAAAGTAATAATAGTCGGGCAGTCTTCCGTCATCAGTCTTCAGTCGCCGGTCTTCAGTTGTTGAATGAAGATGAGAACGCAACTTTTAAATTTTCCATTCCTTGCCAATCCACAACCTACCCCTTTTCCATTTTACATTTTACATTCAATTTCACATTCCTTGATAATTGATCATTTAATAATTGATAATTGCCCGTATTGATCTAACTTCGTCTTTGACCATGGAGCGAACAGGATCCGCTATAGCAGGCTATATTTCAGAACTATCGGAAATTCCGGCAACGGATCCGCTGGTGCATCTCGACATTTCCAAACGCGACGCAATCGCTGTCGGGAACGCTCCGAAATGGGATATCGCAGCCGATAGCGATTGGAACCGCATCCTGAAAACCGCTTCCCAGAACAAGCGCGAAGCCGATCTCGATTCATTGTGTCTCGCTTACGGCGCATTGTCGTGGTCGTATAAGGAAAAAACCATCGTTTCGCCGTTGTTGCTTTGTCCTGTTTCATGGAAGATTCGCAAAGCCACAGGTCAGATCGAATTAACTACCGATCACGATGCCATTTTCGTCAATCCGTTCGTGAAGAACCGGCTTCTTCGTGATTTCGGATTGAATCCTGCGGAAATTGATGGAGATTGGGACAACTGGCTGGAAGAACTATTGGCGCTGCTCACACAAAATCAGGTTCCGGCGAATGTTGCTCCACTTTCCGTAATCGGCAATTTTCATCACCATCGCTACCGGATTCTCCGCGAGCTGGAATTGCTCGAACAGACCGATGTCCGAAGCTCGCTGGTGGAAACCATCCTCGGCAATGAAAGTGTTCCGGCCACGCAGCCACTGGAATTGATTTCTGAGCTGCTTTTTCCCGCAGATGCGAGTCAGCTGGAAGTTTTTCGCCGCGTTGGAGCGGAAAACCTCGTCATTCAAGGTCCGCCGGGAACGGGAAAATCGCAGGTTCTGACCAATCTTTTGGGGAAATGTATTGCCCGCAACGGTTTGACACTGGTCGTTTCCGAAAAAAAGACCGCATTGGAAGTGTTGGTGGCGAAGCTTCGTCAAACCGGGCTGGATGCTTTCACCTTTCTGATTCACAGCCAGACAAGACCGCACGATTTCATTCGCCAGCTAAAAACGACCTGGACCCAGCTCGAAGAACCGGAGCAGAAAATTCCGGCTTCGCTGTTGCTGTCCGATCAATTGAAAGACCAGCTGCAACTGGCCCTGGATAAGATCAACCTGCCCGATTTCGTTGGCGGCATTTCGTATACGCAGTACCGCGATCTGCTGGAAGAAACGCCAATAGAGACAGCTATTTTTCGTTCGGACGTTCCGACTTTAAAAGAATGGCTGGCCGTTCTGCCGGATCTGAAGCAATTGTATCAGCTTCCCAACATTACCAGCTGGTTCGCTCACTACAAACAACCTTTGTTTGCCGGTTCACAGCCCGACCAGATCATGCGGAAGCTCGGACAGGAAATCGCTTTTTTTACGTCGAATTTTAGTGTTGAAACGCTGGCCGATCTCGAGCGGCTTTACAGCTCCGTGGCTCGTTGTCAGCTGGTCGAAAACGAAGCCTTCAAAAGCTATTTCGGCCTGCACAACCAGCCCAAAGAGCTGAAGCGTTTCCGGAAATTACGCACCCAATACGCTGAAACGACTTCCCGACTCGAATGGCTTTCGGCTGAAATAAAAATCTGGAAACAAACGCCATCCCGTTCGCAGGTCGAATCGTGGCAGCAGCAATTCAGCGGAAAATCATCGTGGCTGGAAAAGCGCCGCATGCGAAAGGCTTTGAAAAATTACCTCGGCGATCATTCCATCGATCCGACCATCGCACTGAGTCGCTGGCTGGAATTCCTCAATATAAAGGAACAACGAACGGCACTTGAAACGCAATTTGCGGCATGGGGCATGCACAACCCGGAAGTCGAACTGGCGGCCGCGGCTTATATCCTTGACAAGCTCGAACAGGAAGATGCGAACGAGCTGAACCGCGTTGCCGGATTGCCTTCGGCCGAACGAAAAACGATCATTGCGGCCGGTTCCCGATTGAAACAATTGCTGGAAGACCTCGACCGTTATTGTACGCTGCGACCGGCTACGGTTTTGCAGGAAATTTTCAGTCTCAGCGATCCGAACGGTGATCTGCAGCCTTTCCGAACGCTGATCGGGCAATTGCCGCCGGCTGTTTACCGCCTTCTGGGAATGGAAAAACCGCTGGAAGAATTACACTCCATTGTTCTTCATTCCAACTGGAAGCTGGTTGAAAGCCGTTTTCCGGAGCTCGCCGCTTTTGATGGATCATGGCTGCTGGAACGACTGGAAACAATAGCTGCCACCGAAGACCAGGAATTTGAGCTGTGCTCGGCATTATTGCAACAGATCCGCAAGACCCGTTTTGCTGCTTACGGAACGATTCTGCGAACACCGGCCGCACGCTTGAACGGCGAGCAAAAACTCCTCAAACAGCGACTCAAAGCGGGGAAATCTATTCTCGTGAAAGAATTCGGGAAATCGCGCCAGCACCAGACCATTCGCGAGCTGGTTTCCTCCGATGCACGTTTATGGATCGAATTGCTGGTTCCGATCTGGCTGAGCACGCCCGCTCAGGTTGGCAATACGTTTCCGATGGAACGCGATCTGTTCGACCTCGTGATCTTCGATGAAGCCAGTCAGATTCCGCTTCCGAACGCGCTCGGAGCTTTGCAGCGTTCACAACGGGCCGTGATTGCCGGGGATGAACAGCAAATGGCTCCTTCCAACTATTTTTCGGGCGGAAAAACGCATGTGGATCTGCTCCATCAGGCCGGCTATTACTGGGCAAAAGTGACGCTGAATCACCATTACCGAAGCGTTCATCCGGCGCTGATCGCCTTTTCCAATCGTCATTTTTACAACAACGAGCTGGTGGCCTATCCGTCGCCGAAAACCCAGTATCCGCTGCACCGTCATTTTGTGGAAGACGCCATTTACGACGAGCGCACCAATCCGAAGGAAGCATCCGAAGTTGCCGCTTTCCTTGAAACCGTTTCATGGAAACAGCACGTGGGAATTACGGCGTTTTCCGAACAACAGCTGGAATGTCTGTGGAAAGCCTGCTCGCCGGCCGTTCAGGAAAAAATCAGCGAAGGACAGGAAAACGGAACCGTGTTCTTTAAAGCGCTGGAGCAGGTCCAGGGCGACGAATGCGATCTGCTCGTCATCAGCATGGGCTACGGAAAAAATTCAGACGGCGAATTTCACCTGCGCTTCGGGCCGCTGAACCAGGCCAATGGCCACAAACGACTCAACGTTCTGCTGACACGTGCCCGCAAAGAATTACACTTCTTCACTTCCGTCCATTCCAGCGATCTTGGCTTGAGCAGCAACGAATCCGTCAATCTTTTAAGATTATTCCTGCATCAGCTCGAACTACCAGCCAACGAACACGAGCTGCTATTGCCTTACCAACTGCAACCGGTTTTCAAAGCTCCGGCAGGTCTTCAGTTCCGTCATATCTGGTCGGTAATTCCATCGGCACAGGAACTGGCTACGTTTTATCGGATTATGAAAGCCAGGGGTTGGAAGACGGTGTTTTAAGGCTGAATGCTTTCACCACAAAGGAGCAAAGGCTAAGTGCTTGGCTGTACTGTATTTCCCGATTGCTATCGGGAGGAAGCAAAGGTACTCCGGTTAACTTTATAAGACCGAAATTCAACTTTCGTCTGCAACGGCAGACGAACAGGAAATAAGTTACAAACGAGCATTCTCTTGTCGGACAAGTACGTCAAAATAAATCTTTGCTCCTTTGTGGTGA
>DJFN01000258.1 GCA_002432085.1 Flavobacteriales bacterium UBA5871 | reverse complement strand
TTGTAACCGAGGGCGACGTCGACGTAAAAGCGATGGCCGATCACGTGATCGAGATCCCGGATACCGACGAGCATCTCGTTCCACTTCTGGCGACCATTCCGCTGCAATTACTGAGCTACCACGTAGCCGTTATGCGCGGCTGCAACGTCGATCAGCCACGTAACCTGGCGAAATCCGTAACGGTAGAATAATCCGGAACAGGGATTATTCGTTAAATGATAATAATACTGAAAGGGGCGATACGAATCCGTGTCGCCCTTTTCGTACTTTGCTGCCAGAAATACGATCGTTATGAATGTTCCCACTTCTTATCTCGCCGAGCACACCACCGAGCGACTGCGCATTCGTCCGCTGACCATAGAACATGCCCAGCCCTGGACGGCTTTTCTTTCCGATGAACGGGCTACGCGCTATTTTCCGGCAGAACGCTCCGATTTTCCCGCGCTTCGGGCAACTGAATGGATCGAATCGCAGCTCCAGCGTTATCATGAAGGACGTTTCGGGGTCCATGCACTTCACCTCGATGACGGAACGTTTATCGGACAATGCGGCTTAATCACGCAGGAAGTGGACAATGAGCAGATCCTGGAGATCGGCTATCATTTATTCACCGAACACACCGGAAAAGGCTACGCAACGGAAGCTGCACGTTATTTCAGGGAATATGCGGCCCAACATCGCATTGCGGAATATGTAGCAAGTATTATTCGCGAGGACAACTATCCGTCACAGGCAGTAGCCCGAAGAAACGGCATGCAGCCCTGGAAGCATACGACCTGGAAAGGATTACAGGTGATTGTTTTCCGGGCGAAGTTGTAGATCTTGAGTTACGAAGCGCGCACAGATCAGTTTGAGGTGAGTTTAGGCGTGATCGTAAATGAAATAATCCTTCCTTCGTAGGCACTTCATGTTTTAGTGTGAGTTTGACATGAAGCAGAGCTCCGTTTCACTGCGATCGCTTCATGTTTCAGTGTGAGACCTGAGAGAAGAGATTACACTTACCCCACACCCACACCGGGATCGGTGCGAGTGTGAGAGTGAGTGTGGAGAAGCAGCTCAATGGGGGTTGAGCCAGCTTTTCCCTCTTTATTAAACCAGGATTTTTATTCTTTTTCGTTCGATTTTTTCAATCCCTGAACAGGTGGCGGCGGCGCAACGATCATTCCCATGATCATTTCTGTTTAGTGACTCATGCCGACAGTCAGGTCACGGGTTGTGAGCAGCTCGGCGAAGTAATACACTTCCTCGAAATAGTCGTCTTTGGTGAATACCGCCCGGAATGGCTGCATGTCTTTCGTCAGCGTCACGAAAAACTGTCCCTCTTCATTGGTTAAGGTAGTTGCGATCTCATTTCCTTCCTCATCGAAAAGTGTGACGTGAACTTCACCGAGACGGCTGTCGTACATATAATTCACCACTTTGCCGGAAAAAACGGAATCCTTTGGCGTACAAACAGGGTTTTCAATTGCCAGCTCGCCTATTTTGGTCATTTCTTCCGGCGTTGCCGCAGTTGTATCGGGTTCTATCGCCACAGCCACTTCGCCTTTTACTGCCGCCACTTTTCCCTGAGAAAAAGCAGGCAGGGCGGAAAACGTGGACAAAGCTGTTCCCAATAACACCGCACGGAGGCTAAACATCGGCTGACGGCCTTCTTCGAGATGAACAAAATCGCGGTTAAGCTGCTGCTTGTGCATGCGCCCACAAACTGAGCCTGAAGCGGAAGTCATATAATTTACGACCTGGCGATCGGTCATTTTAGTAAAGTCTACAACCGGCTTGGCGCAGCTGTTACAGAAGCGGCCTTTTTCGGTCGGTGTCATTGCGCCCCAGCTCTCGTGGCAAGGCTCGGCAATGGTATATTGGAAAACACGTTTTTTCATGATTGTGTTATTGATGACCTCCTGTACAGGCATCCGGTCGGTTGGTTCATTCCGTAAAGTCACCAAAAGCCATCGTTCACACAACGTTCATTCAACTTCAGACAGCAATCCACTTTTCCGTGTAAAAACAGACAACTTTTTAAAGCGGGAAAGGTAACTGGAACATGAAACGAACACAGCTGCACACGGCCGAACGGGTTTCGGCAAATGATCCATCGGACAATTACGTTTTTCAGCGCTCCATCCTGGCTTACCACGAAGCCGCCCGGTTGGTTTCCGGAACGGTGCTGGAAATCGGAACGGGATCCGGCTACGGATTGGAATTGATCAGTCCGTTAACGCACCGGTTCTACACCATCGACAAAACGCGCTGTATCGAAGAAGAACATTTACCGGGCAATACCTTGTTCATTCAGATGAGCGTTCCGAAACTGTGTGGCTTCCCGAACGAATCTGTTGATTATGTGCTGATATTCCAGGTGATCGAGCACATCGAGCAGGACGAATGGCTGATCAGTGAGATCAATCGCGTGCTGAAGAAAGGCGGAAAGCTGCTGCTCACCACTCCGAACAAACCACGCAGCCTGACCCGCAATCCATGGCATGTGCGCGAATACTCCATCAAAGAGCTCGAGCAGCTGCTGCGTCCGAAATTCGAAAAGATCCAAATGAAAGGCGTTTTCGGGAACGATCTCGTGTGGTCGTATTACCCGAAAAACAAAGCGGCGATCGATCGCATTACGCGCTTCGATTTCCTGAACCTGCAGCATCGGCTTCCACGTCGTTTCCTGCAATGGCCCTACGATATTCTGAACCGGATGAACCGTCGCTCGCTGCTCAAAAAACACAATGAGGAAGTAACTTCCATTCGCATGGACGACTATTTTGTGCGGGATGCGGATGAGAATTGTTTCGACTTATTCTACATCGCCGAGAAAGCCTGACACATTGGTAATTTGTTGAAAAATGCACAAATTGTTGATGAAATTTCTTTCGGAAGGCTGAAATTAATTGTATATTTCGGCAACTGACACGCTGATAAATGGATCGAATACGTCGCTTTCAACGCACCATGATGACCGCTCTCACTGGCATCAATTCTTTTGTCTTTTGTTTATCGAGTGATATCGGAACCGGTCGCTCTTTTATCTACGCCCTGCTTTCGATGATGATCATGCTGATGCTGATCCTGGGCTACATTATGATCCGCAAAAGCGTCCGTGCCAAAGCTGCAAGAGCGGCTCGTTCGTAAAGATCAGAGCACTTCGTGTTTACAAGTCGTTAATTCCGGATCGAAAAAAGATTTTTAAGCTATTTTTGGGTTTCCTCAGAAATGCGATATGAAAAAATCCTTTTTACTTCTCTTTTTGCTATTGATCGGCTCGGGCAGCTTTGCTCAGAAAGAGCTGTTCACCGTCGATCACCTCTGGCAGCTCAAGCGTCTTTCGGGAACGGCTGTTTCGCCGGACGAAAAATGGGCGTTTTACCAGCTCACTTCCTACGACGTAGCCGCGAACAAAGGCTCATCTGCAGGTTACCTGATCGAGCTTTCAACAGGTAAGACTACGGAAATTTTCCCGCTGGGATCGTCTTTCCGCAATGTGACGTGGGATAAATCGGGCCGCCTGGTCTGGCTCACGGACGGCGACGGCGGAACACACCTCGTGGCACGTGAGATCAAAGGCGAGCAGAAAGTATTGCTCACATTCAACGGTGACGTGGACGGCTTCATTCTTTCCGACGACGGCAACTCCGTAGCAGCGTTGCAGCCGGTGAAGGTCCGTCCGACGACACAGGATTCCCATAACGATTTACCGAAAACCAGCGGCCGCATCATGGACGACCTGATGTACCGCCACTGGAACGCCTGGCAGGATGAAAATGCGCTTCACCTGTTCCTTTACCGCAAATCCGGTGATGCATTCACCAGCGGTATCGATATTATGGAACGTGAGGATTTCGCAGCCGTAACGCCACCTTTCGGGGGAATCGACGACGTTGCGTTCAGCCTCGACGGGAAAACGNNTTACTATTCCACCAAGAAGAAAAAAGGGAAAGAATTTGCTCAAAGCACCAACAGCGATATCTACGCTTTCCGCATCGATATGGGGACAAGCATTTGTCTGACAGAATCGAACAAAGGCTACGACACACATCCGTCCATGAGTCCGGACGGAAAGAAAATGGCCTACCTGAGCATGGAGCGCGATGGCTTTGAGGCAGACAAAAACCGTCTGATGGTACGCGATATGTCGTCCGGAACGGAGAAATACCTGACTTCGGCGATCGACGTGAGCGTGGAATCGTTTGCATGGCATCCGAAAGGACAGCTGATCTATTTTACGGCAGCGATCAAAGGAACCAAGCAGGTTTTCGAAGCGGATCTGAATACCGGAGCTGTTCGCCAGGTAACCAAAGACCGCTGCGATATCGTTGGTATCAGCGTATTGAAAGATAAAGTGATCGCCGAGCGCCAGTCGATGATCGCACCGACCGATCTGTGGGAAATCACTTCCAAAAACGGCTCGCAACGTCAGCTGACAGCTGTCAACAAAGAGCTGATGGACAAGATCGCTCTGCCAGAAGTGCAGGAGAAATGGGTAACGACGACAGACGGGAAGAAAATGCTCGTTTGGGTGGTTATTCCGCCAAATGCCGAGCAAGGGAAACAATACCCGGCGCTGCTCTATTGCCAGGGTGGACCGCAAAGTCCCGTTAGCCAGTATTTCTCTTACCGCTGGAATTTCCTGCTGATGGCTTCTAACGGCTATGTCGTTATTGCGCCGAATCGTCGCGGCCTGCCGGGCTTCGGACAGGAATGGAACGATGTGATTTCGAGAGACTGGGGCGGTCAGGCGATGCGCGACTATCTTGTAGCGACCGACTCCATTTCCGCATTACCGTTCGTCGACAAAAACCGACTGGGCGCTGTGGGTGCTTCTTACGGAGGCTATTCGGTTTACTACCTGGCCGGTATTCACAACAACNNGGCGGACCATACTGGCTGCCGGAAAACAAAGAATTGTACCGCAAAAACAGCCCGCACCTGATGGTCGATAAATGGAACACGCCAATGCTTGTCATCCACGGTGGAAAAGACTTCCGCGTTCCCGAATCGGAAGGCATGCAGGCTTTTCAAGCACTTCAGCTGAAGGGCATTCCAAGCAAATTTCTGTACTTCCCGGATGAAGGACACTGGGTAACCAAACCACAGAACAGCGTGCTTTGGCACCGGACATTTTACAGCTGGCTCGACGGTTATTTGAAGTAGAAAAACCTTGCCTGCCCGCCGTATTGTTTTAAATTTGTCCCTTATACCCTGAATGCATATGTGGAACCGAATAGCTAATATCATCCTACGTAACCGGTTTATCATCCTTGCCGTTCATGCCTTGCTGACCGTACTTTTCGGTTACTACACCATTACCGGGTTAAAGATCGACAACAAATACGGGAACATGCTTCCGAAAGACACCGAGGCACAGAGCGACTACCTGCATTTCAAGGAAATGTTCGGTGAAGACGGCTCGTCGCTGGTGATAGCCATTCAGGACGATTCGCTTTACAGCAAGCACAAATTCACGCTCTGGAAGCAGCTTGGCGATTCCATCAATCAGCTCGACGGTGTGAACTCGGTGATCTCCGAAGCGCGTCTGTTCAACATCAAAAACAACCAGGAAGCACACCGTTTCGATGCCCGTCCGATCTTTTCGGACACGACTTTCAAGGAAAAAAGCATCGATTCGATCAAGAAGGAAATTCGCCTCTACCCGCTTTACAAAGACCTGCTTTACAACCCGAAAACGAACGTAAGCCTGATGATGGTCTCGATCCGCGAGGATTTCCTTTCGGACCGTACCAAGCAGAACATCGTGATCGATATCGAGAAGCTGGCGGAATCGTATTCAGGCGAATTCGGGAAGATCCACTTCGCCGGTCTGCCGCACATGCGCGTACTGATCGGAAAACGCGTACTGAACGAAATGTACATCTTCGTGGCGCTTTCAATCCTCGTTTCGTCGGTGCTGATGTACTTCTTCTTCCGTTCGATCCGCGTTACCATGCTCTGCAACCTCGTGGTACTCGTCACAGTTATCTGGTCGATGGGAACCATCGGTATGCTCGGTTACAACATTTCGATCATGATGGCGCTTATTCCGCCGCTGATGATCGTGATCGGAATTCCGAACTGTATTTACCTGTTCAACAAATACCACCAGGAATACCGTCAGCACCGCAACAAAGCGAAAGCATTGCAGCGCGTAATCAAGAAAACGGGAACGGCACTCCTGCTTACCAATGTCACGACAGCCGTCGGCTTTGCAACCTTCCTGTTCACCAATTCCGAAAAATTCTACGAATTCGGCGTCATTTCCTCGATCAACATCATGCTCTGCTTCGTGGTGTCGCTTTGCCTCGTACCGATCTTTGCTTCTTTTGCCCGGAATCCACCGGATCGCCACCTCAAGCACCTCGACCGCAAAGCGGCTGTGGGCTTGCTTGAAAAGCTCGTTTACCTTACCAGCTTCAAGCGTCCGTGGATCTACTGGATCTCAACCATCATCGTGGTAGTGAGCACCATTGGCGTTTACCGCATGGAAGTGACGGGAAACATTACCGGCGACCTGCCGAAAGGCGATCCCATTCTGAAAGACATCCAGTTCATCGAGAAGAATTTCGGCGGCGCCGTTCCGTTCGAGGTCATGATCGATTACAAGGAAAAAGGTCGTCTGTTCGGAAAAGAAACGCTGAGCCGCGTAGAAGAAGTACAGGGGATGTTTGCAAACGATACACTCTTTGCCAAGAGTATTTCCATCGTGGATTTCGTGAAAGTGATCAACATGGCGTATTACGATAACAACCCGGACCAGTACAAGATCATCGCCAACCGCGACAAGGGTCGTTTGAAGAAATACCTCGACAACTTTACCACAACGGCTGCCAATTCAGCTTTCTCATTGAAAGAGCTGGTCGACACCTCTGAGAACGTCCTGCGTATCCGTACGCAGATGCGCGACATCGGCTCGTATGAAGTATCCGATAAAGTGAGGCTGGTGAAACGCAAGATCGATCAGATCATGAACCCCGAAAAGGCCGACATCGAGCGTTTGTACAAGAAAGTGCTTGCGGGCAAGAAAGCGTATTACGATTCGCTTGTCTACAACTATTCCGGTATTTACAACGCTTTGACAGCCGAGCTTTCAGGCGGCGACAGCGACAAGCAGCTGGCTTTCGACTCCGATCCCGAGCTGATCCGTAACTACTTCGGCAAACCGGGCTTCAACGATCAATTGCGCAAGGCGATCGATCACGAATACTACGGCATTAAGCTCACCGGAACATCCATCGTGGCTTCCGAAGGAACACAATACCTCGTTGTGAACCTGTTCTCCAGTATGATCTTCGCGGTGATCTCTATCGCCCTGCTGATGTGTATTTTGTTCTACTCCTTCCGCATGGTGGTGGTTTCGATGATCCCGAACCTTATTCCGCTGGTAATGACCGCCGGTATTATGGGCTGGTTCGGCATTCCGCTGAAGCCTTCGACGCTGTTGATCTTCTCCATTTCACTGGGTATCACGGTCGACAACACGATCCACTTCCTGGCCCGTTACCGACAGGAGCTGAAGCTGAAAAAATGGGACCTGAAAGAATGCGTGGCCATTTCCATCCGTGAAAGCGGTCTGAGCATCATTTACACATCCGTGATCCTGTTCTTCGGATTCATCGTCTTCGTTTTCTCCGAGTTCGGCGGAACGCAGGCACTTGGCTACCTGTCATCGATTACCTACCTCATCGCGTTGTTCACCAACCTCATCATCCTGCCGGCCCTCCTGCTGACGATGGAGCGCAAGCTCACGACGAAATCCTTCGAGGAGCCGTTCTTCGAGCTTTACGACGAAGAAGAAGACATCGACGTTTCCATGCTGGAAGTGCGCTCGGAAGAATGGGATGCGGAAAACCTGGCCATCGATCTCGATCCGGAATTGCCGGAACACGATACGAAGGACACGGATTCGGAGGAAGAAGACAACCAACCGAAAACGTCCTAGCATGAAAGGCATTATCCTGGCAGGTGGTTCCGGAACGCGGCTGCATCCGCTCACGCTGGCGATCAGCAAGCAGCT
>DJFN01000195.1:9583-10082 GCA_002432085.1 Flavobacteriales bacterium UBA5871 | reverse complement strand
TTATTTCGTGTTGTTTTCGAGTCGGTCGCGCAGCTCGGTCGTTGAGCTCAGAATGTCGAATACTTTGTTCGAAGCACCCACGATAGCCGGAGCCAATGAGTTGGAGAACAAATACGGACGTGAGCGCTGACGCAGCATTTCGATCACTTCCTTGCGACCGGTCGTGTAACCGCCCATGGCGCCGCCGAGTGCTTTCCCGAGTGTTCCGGTGATGATATCGACACGTCCCATAACGTTATGGTATTCCGGAACGCCGCGTCCTGTTTTACCGATGAATCCGGCAGAATGACATTCGTCTGTCATTACAAGCGCGTCGTATTTATCGGCGAGGTCGCAGATCTCGTTCATTTTCNNGAACACGCCGTCGGTAACGATGATACGGAAACGCTGGGCCTGGGCTGCCTTCAGCTGCGCTTCGAGATCGGCCATATCGCTGTGCTTGTAGCGGTAGCGCTGCGCCTTGCACAAACGCACACCATCGATGATCGAAGCGTGGTTC
>DJFN01000195.1:0-9572 GCA_002432085.1 Flavobacteriales bacterium UBA5871 | reverse complement strand
GTACAGGATCGTATCCTCGGTTCCGTAGAACTTCGCGATTTTCGCCTCCAGCTCTTTGTGAATGTCCTGCGTTCCACAGATAAAACGAACGGATGACATTCCGTAGCCGTGAGAATCAAGGGCGTCTTTCGCAGCCTGGATCACTTCCGGGTGGGAAGAAAGTCCGAGGTAATTGTTGGCACACATGATCACCACTTCGTCGCCGGTGCTCACATTCACACGTGCTCCCTGCGGAGAAGTAATGATGCGCTCGCGTTTGAAAATTCCGCCGTCTTTGATCGTCTGCAGCTCTTCAGCCAGGTGTTCTTTGAGTTTTCCGTACATACCACTTTATTTCTACACAAATATACTTCTACAATTGACATTGGACAACGTCACAATTGACAATTAAAGGTCTGCGGTACTAAACTGGATTGCAATTTTGAAAAAGAAAAATTGTCAATTGTCCAATGTAAATTGTCAATTGACTAATCGATCCACACTTCCGCCCCTTCCGTGCAATTCGTGCAAATATCGATCGCGTCGCGGTTCGTTAACACCTGCTGACGGAATCTCCTGTACAGATCGTTGTTCCAGATGCGGCGAAACGGCTCGTTTTCCAGTGTTCCGAGCGTGTGCTGCGCGTCCTTGTCGAAACAGCAGGGAACGACTTTCCCGTCCCAGGTCAACACGGCCGACGACCACATGCGCCAGCAATGATTGCCGCCTTTGTATTTCACGCGGTAGGTACCATCGCTCTTTTTGACATAACGGGAATAGCGCTCGTTGTCCGGAATCAGCGGATTGCCGTGCTCGTAATCGTAGACCTGCGCGGTTTTGAAACGCACTTCGTCGATTCCGATCTCGTTGGCCAGCGCCTGCAGCTCTTCGATCTCATGCTCGTTGGCTTTCACGACGAGAAATTGAAAGATCAGGAACGGATTGGGTTTGTTGAGCTTCTTTTTTGCAGCAACGAGGTGCTTTGCGGCGGCGATCACTTTGTCCAGATGACCATGAACACGATACGAACTATAAGTTTCCTGCGTCAATCCATCGATGGAAATGATCAGGCGGTCCAGTCCGGAAGAAACGATCGCTTCGGCTTTTTGCGCATCGATGAAATGGGCGTTGGTCGATGTAGCGGTGTAAATGCGGTTCTTTTTCGCTTCGCGGATGAGGTCGAGGAATTGCGGATGCAGAAACGGCTCNNTAGTAATTGATGTAGAACGTCGAGCGTTTCACCTGCTGCAGCCATTGAGTGTGATTTTCCAGGTTCAGCTTGCCGGTCGGACGGGTGAATTCTTTCAAACCGCTCGTACACGCCGGACAACCGAGATTGCAGGCCGTCGTTGGTTCCATGCTGAGCGCAAACGGCTGTCCCAGGTGCATGGAACGCTTCGTCCATTTCGAGAACAGGTACGAGCTTTTCAGCAACACGAGATTCCATGCCCTCGAAACAGAAAGCGTAGACAAAATGCGGAAAGAATCACGAAGTGCCGGTTTCATAGCTTGTTACACGAAAATAGGTAGAAAAGCCGTTCTTTACCAGCAAAGTTTAACTTCGCTGTAACTTTTCGGGACACCGAATGTCTTAGTCACAGATTTCAAAACGTATGACACGAATTTTACTTGCCCTCCTTCTGCTCATTTCCACCGGCGCATTTGCCCAGAACGTACAGATCCTCGACGGTGAAACCCTGACATCCATCCCGTTTGTTCGTGTCGAGCCAAATCCGGGAAATCCGTTCCTGGCGGATATCGACGGTTATTTCCAGATTCCGGCCGGAGCGCAATCGCTGACGTTCGAATCCGCAGAATATCGTGATACCACGATTGCCGTTTCCACTATCGGCGATACGATCTTGTTGAATCCGGTAGGCAACGAGCTCGACGAATTTGTGGTGGTACCGGGCGTGAACCCGGCTGAGCGCATTATGGAGCTGGCGATCGCCAATCGCAAAAAGAACCATCCTATGGGCG
Organism: Flavobacteriales bacterium UBA5871; assembly: GCA_002432085.1. GTDB lineage: Bacteria > Bacteroidota > Bacteroidia > Flavobacteriales_D > Crocinitomicaceae > Fluviicola. The sequence goes on along the minus strand of DJFN01000195.1, from coordinate 7,613 downwards.
ACGAAGCCTTCATGTATACAAGCTACAGCAAATTCGTGTTTACAATGGACCCGGATGCGCTGGCGCAGATTCCCGACACGACCACCGATTCCAGCCTGGTGGAGATCCGCAACCTGTTCGGCAAGCAGCATTTGTTCATGATGGAAAGCACGACCGAGAAATCGTTCGATCCGCCGTACCGCGAGAAAGAAGTGATCACGGCTTACAAAGTTTCCGGCTTTTCCGATCCGGCGTTTTCCACCTTCGCCAACGAAATGCAGTCGTTCAATTTCTACGAAAACCAGTTCACGCTGTTAGGAAAATTGTACCTCAATCCGCTGGCATTGGGAAGTATCCGTCGTTACCTGTTCATCCTCGAAGATTCCACTGTAACCGATATCGGAACAACCTATACGATTCGTTTCCAGCCGCGAAAGGATAAGAATTTCGACGGAATGAAAGGCTGGCTGTACATTAATACGAACGGCTATGCACTGGAGAAAGTGATCGCCGAGCCGGCCGAGAAATCCGAAAGCATTCAGCCGAAAGTCATCCAGGAATACCTGCTCGTCGACGGTCGTAAATGGTTCCCTGGAAAATTGTCTATGGAAGCCGTCTTTCCGGCTTTGCGTCTGAATTCCGATCTGGAAAACGGCTACCTCGTCGCAAAAGGAACGACATATATTGACAACATCAAGCTGGGCGCCGACGTTTCCAAACAGCGTTTTAACGCCGTAACGGTGGAAACGGCTATCGATGCCAACGAAAAAGACAGTACGCATTGGGACAACCGCAGGAAATACGATTTAACGGATAAAGAGCTCGAAACATATCGCATGATCGACAGTCTCTCCCAGGCCAATCATTTCGAGGAGAAGCTCGGTGCCATTTCTGCTTTGACGAGTGGTAAAATTCCGCTGGGCTACGTGCAGTTTGATCTCAAGCGTCTGGTCGATTACCGCGATTACGAAGGCTATCGCATTGGTGCCGGACTCGAAACCAGTGATAAATTGTGGAAGCGCGCTACGATCGGCGGCTACTTCGGTTATGGTACGCGCGATAAAGCCTGGAAGTATGGTGGTTATGCCAGCTGCATCCTTTTTCCGAAACATTTTGTGACCATTCACGGCTCGTTCCAGGAAGATCTGGTGGAACGCGGCGGCTATACCTTCCTGGCGGATGAATCATCGTTCTCTTTCGGGAATATGTACCGTCATTTGTATGTGGCCAATATGGAACAACAGCGTAAAGCCGAGGTGGCGCTGAGCGGCTATATCACACCGCGGTTCAAAGTACTGGGAAGCGTGAATTACCAGCGCATCCGTCTCACCGATGGCTACGAGTACACGGCTCCCGACGGCAGCGTTTTCTCCCGAGACAATCCGTTCGATCTCGCCGAAGCAAGTGTGGAAGTGATCTGGACGATCCGTGAAAAGATCATGTATCTCGGCACAAAACGCGTTTCAAAAGGTTCCAGATGGCCGCGTATCAGTGCAAAGATGACGCAGGGAATTTCCGGTATCGGAGCCTCGAAACTGGATTACCAGCGTTTCAATATCAACATCCAGCAGGATATTCCGATCCGCGCGGTCGGAAAATTCTCTTACCTCATTTCCGCCGGAAAGACAATGGGCGATGTGCCGTTGTTCCTTACGCACAACGCACCCGGAACGGGCCGCGACTGGAACATTTCGGTGATGAATACCTTTGAAACCATGAAAGCTTCGGGATTCTTCAACAAGGAACAAGTGGCTGTTTTCACCCGCTTTGCTTTCAAGCAATTCAAAACGAATAAGAAATGGACTTCACCGCAGATCGTTCTGCACCACGCCATGGGAATCGGAACGTTCAGCGGTCGCAACGAGCATTTTTTGCCGGAAGGCGAAGAACCGTTCCAGGATATGAACAAAGGCTATTACGAAGCCGGCGTTCTCGTCGACAAAATCTTAAATGTGAGCTTCCTTGGGATCGGAATCGGCGCTTTCTACAATTACGGGCCGTATTCCAGCATCTATGTAAAAGACAACTTCACGGTAAAAATCGGTTTGTCGTTAGCGTTGTAGTAGATAAGTATCACCACAAAGGAGCAAAGATTAATGAACGCCCATGCTGCTTAAGGAAACAAAGGGATTTCAGGTAATTTTTTAAAATCGTATCTCAACTTTCATTCGCCGAAGCGGATGAACACGATTTCCTTTGCTCCCTTTTTGAGTTAAGCACGTCAAAAGAACCTTTGCTCCTTTGTGGTGAAAGCACTGTTATTTTTGCACTGCTGAATTGCTAGAATTCCGACAATCCCTGCTGTTCCTGCATTTCCGTTGCAATCGTCGCAGCTTGTTGCGAAGCCGTCATATTGCGTTTCACCATGCGATCGAGCATACGCATCAGGAACACGGCGCCGACCATGGAAAGAATTACGACAAGTCCGAGCAGTGGATAATTGTGCATGTAGCCGTCAGCGGACTGGTAAACGATGAGTCCGGCGAACATAGCGGAAATACCACCCGAAAGCTGCTGAATCGAAGAGTTGATGCTCATAAAAGCTCCACGATCTGCCGGTGAAGGAACAGCCGTTACGAGTGCCGAAGAGGAAATCATGCGGGCGGAAATACCGACGAACAGCAAAACGTTCAGCAGGATAACCAGCCAGAGCGGTGTAACGCCCAACGACGTGTAAATGGCCACAAATGCACCGGCGATGACCGATCCGATCACGAACATGCGGAATTTCCCCATTTTATCGCTGAGTCGGCCGATGATAGGCCCGAACACGATGGAAAATATCCCGGTGATGGCATACAGCAGTGGCAGGTCGTCGATCGGAATACCAAGGTTGTGCGTGGCGAAGTTACTCCCGAATGGCATCAGCATGAAACCGCCGGTGGCCAGCAATGTTGTAGCCAGGAACCCGCGTGCATAGTTCGAATTGGTGAGTGTTTTCCACAAATGCAGGAAAGCGTTGCGCCCTTTGTTCGCGGCAATGTGATCGGTGATCGGCTTTAGGTAAATCACAATCGAAATCCATACGAAGATGGAAAACCCTACGATTGCATAGAATGGAATGTGCCAGTTGAAGGTGTTGGCAAGGTACAATCCGATCGGAATTCCGAGGATCTGGCTGGCGGAAAACGCCATCTGGACGAAACCCATCACGCGACCACGCATGGAAAGCTGGAAAATGTCGGTAATGATGGCGAAACCGATCGAGCCGATGACACCACCGAACAATCCCGTAACGATACGCGCGGCCATCAGCGCCGGGTAATTGGTTGCGAGGGCACAGAACAGCGTTCCGATGATAAAACCCGCGTAGAAGAACAGTAAGAGCCGTTTTCGGTCGAATTTATCGGCAAAGCCGGCGGCCAGCATTCCGGAAGCGAACGCACTGAAGGCATAAGCGGAAACGACGGCCGAAAATTGAGCGGCCGAAAGCTTCATTTCACCCATGACGATTGGCCCCAGTGGGGAAAGCACCATAAAATCGAGGATGATGGTGAATTGCAGGATCGCGAGTATGGTCACGACGAAAACCTGGTAGGAAGTGAATTTGTCTTTTGTTGTTTTTGTCTTTTTCATGTTCCGGACGGATTGTTGGTATCTGTTGAATCAGTTGGTGAAGTGGAATAGGAGATGATGATGCGTTGGCAAATTATTAATAATACCGGTGTTTTTTCCGAAAGTTGTAAAAAACAAAAAGCCATCCGGACGAATCGGGATGGCTTCAAGTATTGGTTTTCGTTTCTTACGATTTCAATGCTTCGGCACCACCTACGATCTCGAGGATCTCATTGGTAATTGCTGCCTGACGAGCTTTGTTATAGCTCAGCTTCAGGTTTTTCTGAAGTTCTTTCGCGTTATCCGTTGCTTTGTGCATCGCCGTCATACGTGCTCCATGCTCGGAAGCGTTGGAATCCAGCAGGGCTTTGAACAACAGGATTTTCAGCGATTTCGGGATCAGCTCTTCCACGATCTCTTCTTTCGAAGGCTCGAAGATGTAATCCACAGCGATATCCGTTTCGCGTTCAGCAGCTACAGTAGGCAGCATTTGCTCTACTTTCACCACTTGTGAAGCTGCGTTCAGGAAGCTGTTGTAAACCACAAATACACGGTCGAATTCTCCTTTCAGGAATCCGTTGATCGCTGCTTCGGCGAGAATAGTCGTGTTCTCGAACGTCAGGTCGGCGAAAATATCCGGCACGCGGTCCGTTTCAGGACTTGTGTAGAACATTTCCGAACGACGGAACGCGTCTTTTCCTTTTTTTCCGAGTGTAAGGATCTTAACGTCGCTGTTCGGGTATTCCTGCGTTATCAGCTGGTTGGTGCGCTTGATCACGTTGTTGTTGAAGCCACCGCACAAACCACGGTTGGATGTGATTGAGATCACCAGGATTTTTCCTGTTCCGCGGTCTGTCGCCAGCGCGTTTTCCGAAAGGTCGAGTGAAGCACTCAGGTTCCCGAGGATTTCCTGGAGCTTTTCAGCATACGGACGCATACGCGTTACCGCATCCTGTGCACGCTTCAGCTTCGCTGCAGAAACCATCTTCATCGCTGAAGTGATCTGCATGGTCGAGCCTACTGAAGTGATCCTGTTTCGTATTTCCTTTAGACTTGGCATTCCAATCTAATTTAAAATTGAGAATTGAAAATGGAAAAGCTTCCTTCTCCATTTTCAATTTTACCTTTTCAATTAATATTTATCAGCGAGTTCTTTCGCTACTTTCGACAACACGTCTGTGTCTGCATCTTCGTATTTACCTGCTTTCAGGCGAACGAGTACGTCAGCGTGTTTTGCATCGAGGTAGTTGAGGAATTCTTTCTCGAATTCTTTCACCTTCGCTACAGGAACTTTCTGGATCAGACCTTTTGTTCCAACGTAGATGATCGCAATCTGCTTCTCTACCGGGAACGGGTCACCTTCTGCCTGCTTCAGGATTTCCACGTTACGGGCACCTTTGTCGAGTACGGATTTCGTAGCCGCATCGAGGTCGGAACCGAATTTCGCGAACGCCTCGAGCTCACGGTACTGAGCCTGGTCGAGCTTCAGCGTACCCGCTACTTTCTTCATCGACTTGATCTGAGCGTTACCACCTACGCGGGATACGGAGATACCTACGTTGATCGCAGGACGGATACCGGCGTTGAAGAGGTCGGACTCAAGGAAGATCTGTCCATCGGTGATAGAGATCACGTTTGTCGGGATATAAGCGGAAACGTCACCTGCCTGCGTCTCGATGATCGGAAGCGCCGTCAGGGAACCACCACCTTTCACTTTGCCTTTCAGCGACTCAGGAAGGTCGTTCATCTGAGCTGCAATCGTGTCGTCAGCGATTACTTTCGCCGCACGCTCGAGCAGACGGGAGTGGAGGTAGAATACGTCACCCGGGTAAGCCTCGCGACCTGGCGGACGACGGAGCAGGAGGGATACCTCACGGTAAGCTACCGCTTGTTTTGAAAGGTCATCGAATACGATCAGCGCAGGACGTCCTGTATCGCGGAAGTATTCACCGATCGCCGCACCGGTCATCGGAGCGTAGAACTGCATCGGAGCAGGGTCGGAAGCGTTTGCCGCTACTACTACGGTGTATGCCATAGCGCCTGCGTCTTCCAGTTTCTGAACGATTCCCGCTACTGTAGAACCTTTCTGACCGATGGCTACATAGATACAGAATACAGGCTCACCGCGGTCGTAGAATTCTTTCTGGTTAATGATGGTATCGATACAAACAGTTGTTTTACCTGTCTGACGGTCACCAATTACGAGCTCACGCTGACCACGACCTACCGGGATCATAGCGTCGATCGCCTTGATACCTGTCTGAAGCGGCTCAGTTACCGGCTGACGGTAAATAACACCCGGAGCTTTACGCTCGATCGGCATTTCATACAGCTCGCCTGCGATTGGTCCTTTACCATCGATCGGGTTACCGAGTGTGTCTACGACACGACCAACAACACCTTCTCCAACATGGACAGATGCGATGCGTCCGAGGCGTTTTACGGTATCACCTTCTTTTACGGAGGAAGAGCGTCCGAGCAATACTGCTCCTACGTTATCTTCTTCCAGGTTCAAAGCGATTCCCTGCAAGCCACCGTCGAATTCGATCAATTCACCGTACTGCACACCTGTCAGTCCGTAAACACGTGCGATACCGTCACCGATCTGGAGTACAGTACCTACTTCCTGCAACTCAGCTTCTGAACGGAAACCGGAAAGTTGCTCTCTTAAAATTGCAGAAACTTCTGCTGGTTTAACATCTGCCATGTTGTTCTCTGATTAAAAAGAGGCGTTCCTCTTACTTATTTTGTTAAACGTTGTTTCAATTGTCCTAGCTTCGATGCAACGGAAGCATCGATGCGAATATCGCCCATGCGTACCACAAAGCCGCCGATCAGCGAAGGGTCGATTTCTTCCGTCACTTCCAGCTCGCCTTTCACGCCAACTTTTACTTTGTCGAGGATCTGTTTTTTCACAGCGTCATCGAGCTTGGTTGCCGTTGCAATGGTGATGGATGTAATGTTGTTTGCTTTTTTGACCAGCTCCAGGTATGCTTTTGCAATTTCCGGGAGGATCGCCTCACGACCGTTTTTCGCGATCAGTGCGATGAACCCGGAGGAAACCGGTTGAAAATCACCGAAAATCTCTTTCAGGACAGCTACTTTTTTCTCCGTCTTGATGATCGGACTGGAAAGGAGCAACTGGAAGTCGCGGTTCTCTTCGCTGACTTTTGTCAGGTAACCCATGTCACGGCTCACAGCCTCGACGGTGTTGTTCTCAACAGCCAGATCGAACAGTGCCTGTGCGTAACGAATGGAAACGGTTGCCTTTTTCATGGATCCGGATTAGTTCAGGTTAATATCTCCGGCGAGTTTCTCAGCCAATGCTTTTTGTTTGTCGTCAGCCGACAGCTCCTTGCGGATGATGGTCTCAGCGATCTCGAGGGAGATAGCCGCTACCTGCGTCTTCAGCTCAGCAATTGCAGCAGCTTTTTCCGCGTTGATGGTTGCACGGGCAGCAGCAGTTACTTTTTCTGCTTCAGTTTTCGCAGCAGCTTTTGCCTGCTCGATCATATCCGTAGCTGTTTGCTTAGCGTCTTTCACGATAGCGTCGCGCTCAGCACGAGCTTCCTTCAACAGGTTCTCGTTCTGCGCCTGCATTGCTTTCATCTCTGCTTTTGTCGTTTCAGCAAGCTCCAAAGCAGAAGCAATGTTTTGCTCGCGCTCGTTCACCGATTTCATGATCGGCTTCCAGATGAACTTCGTCAAGATGAACAAAAGGAGCAGGAATACAAGCCCTGTCCAAAAAATCAAGCCTAAATTGGGAGTTACTAATTCCATAACGTTAATTAATTAAATAGCATTCTGTGTTAAGAATTAGTCTGCAACCAACCGTTGCAGACCAATTGCTTCATTATTGTTTCGCACCAAGCATACCTACTACTACACCGAAGAGGGCAACACCCTCGATCAGAGCCGCAGCGATAATCATGGTAGTCTGAATTTTTGAGTGAGCCTCAGGCTGGCGTGCAATTGCATCCATCGCTGATCCACCAATACGTCCGATACCTACTCCTGCACCCAAAACTGCAAGACCGGCACCAATTGCGGCAATACTTCCCCACATAACTATTATATAT
>DJFN01000075.1 GCA_002432085.1 Flavobacteriales bacterium UBA5871 | reverse complement strand
AAAAGTGCGCTTTGAAGAACGGCTCACGATACAGATCAATCACGATTCGAACCTGGACGAAATTCCGGTGCCGCCGTTTATCATTCAGACGCTGGTTGAAAACGCTTTCAAGCATGGCATTTCCCGCCTGATCGAAGGTGGATCGATTACAATTACGTCGGAGCTGACGAACGGAAAAGTAGCGATTATCATTACCAACGACGGCTCGCTCGGGAAGGACATAGACACCGGAATCGGGCTGGAAAANNACTGGAGCTGCAATACGGAGCAAAAGCCGCATTCAGCCTGGTACAAAACGGAAATAAAGTCATAGCATCTATCGAATTAACGCAATAAGCACCCCATGAGAACCATAATTATCGACGATGAGCGCCTGGCCCGTGAAGAGCTGAAGAAAATGCTGAAGGATTACCACGAGATCGAGATCATCGACGAGGCGAAAAATCCCGAAGAAGGCATTGAAAAAATCCGTCAGCACAAGCCTGATCTGATTTTTCTGGACGTCCAAATGCCGGGAATGAGCGGCTTCGATATGCTGAAAAAACTGGACGAAATCCCGAAAGTGGTGTTTGTTACCGCTCACGACGAGTTTGCGTTGAAAGCTTTCGATGTGAACGCACTCGATTACGTGCTGAAGCCGATCGATCCGACGCGCCTGGAAGAAACGATGCGCAAGCTGATGGTAAACGACGACGAATTCCAGTCAAACGCCGGCGTTCCGAAATCCGATCGCAGCACGCGCCCGCTCACGATTACCGACAAAATCTTTATCAAAGACGGGGAGAAGTGTTTCTACGTTTCGCTGGATAAAGTCCGAATGTTCGAAAGCGACGGCAACTATGTNNATTTCTTCCGTGCGAACCGCAAATTCATCATCAACATGAACTGGATTTCCATGATCGAAAACTGGTTCAACGGTGGTCTGCAAGTCGAATTGAGAGAAGGCGAAAAAGTCGAGATCTCGCGCCGACAAGCGATTAAGTTTAAGGAGATGATGTCTATTTAAATGCGCAATTATCAAGTATCAATTATCAAGATTGGTTTTGAAGCAAAAACTTGATAATTGATAATTGTCGAATTGATAATTAGCTCAAAGCGATTCCATTTTCCCCCAACACGATTCGTCGTTGTTTATAGAGGTTTCCAACAACTTGCTTGAATGTTTTCTTGCTCCATCCCGTGATGCGCTGTACATCTTCCGGATCGGATTTATCGGTTAGCGGCAGAAAGCCTTCGTTTTTCTGAAGCAGATCGAGCAGCTCCTGTGCCAGTGGGTCGACTTTCGCGTAGCCTTCCTCATGGAGGGAAATATCGAGTTTTCCGTCCGGACGAATGTTCTTCACGAATCCGTCGACGATATCGCCTGAGCGCAGATTGCGGTGAATATCGCTGTTGAAGATCAATCCACGGTATTTGTTCTCGACAATCACTTTGAAGCCGAGATCCGTGCGCTCGCATACCAGTATTACGACTTTATCCTGTTTCTTGATGTGCTCGTCGGCAAGTTGAAGGAAAGGCTCTACGCGGGCCGTAGCTGCAAGACGCTGTGTTGCTTCGTCAAGGTAGAGATAAACGAGGTAAAAGCGTCCTTCGACCATGTCTTTCGGCTGTTCGCGGAACGGAACGAGCAGGTCCTTTTCAATTCCCCAATCGAGGAAAGCGCCGAACGGGTTCACATCCGTTACTTCCAGGTAGCCGAATTGTCCCAGCTGGATGTACGGTTCCATCGTCGTAGCGATCAACCGGTCTTCGGAGTCTTTGTAAAGGAATACTTCGACCGTGTCGCCGACGCTCCAATCTTCGAGCAGCAATTTTCCCGGTAGCAATACGTCGTTTCCCTGCTGGTCAACAAGATAAGCACCGATTGAAGTAAAGCGGTCAATCCGCAGCCTGTTCCAAACTCCTAAATCCATGAGGTAAAAGTACCTGTTTCACCACAAAGGAGCAAAGATCCATGACAACCATACTGCCTAAGGGAGCAAAGAGATCCATTTTTCATTTGCTTCCAGAAACTAAAGAGACACCCCAAACCCTTTGCTTCCTTAACAAACTAAGCACGACTAAAAGCCTTTGCTCCTTTGTGGTGATTGAATCGTCCTTAGAAATACAAATTCCCCGACTGCTTCGCTGCAATGATCATACAAGGCAATTTCANNGGTTTACGTATTGCATGATCTTTTTGGAATACGAGCCGCCGTTTTTCAGCAGGTGGACTTCGCATTTCGCGCCTTTTTCATCGTATTTGTTGCGAATGAGGAGAACGCGGTTTTTCGTTTGCTGCGAAAGGCCTTCGTCGTTGTGGCGCTCGCCGATCACGTGTACCGTAGCATCGAACATACGGGCAAGGTCGCCGGCTGCGTTTACGATCTGGAGACTTTCTTTCGTCAGGTCGATCGGAACGACAATATTCTTGATTTCGACATGCTTCGTTCCTTCCTGTACGATGAGAAACGGAACATCGGCACTGGTGATAACTTTCATGGCATGACTGCCGGTCAGCTTCTGGAACCCGCGCAAACCGTGTGTTCCCATGATGATAAGCTGGGCATGTTTTTCATTGGCGATCTTGGAAATATCCGTAAAAATATCGCCTTGTCTTACGAGGTAACTGACCTCTACATTCGCCGGAACCGTACGTTGTGCAACAATATCCCGAAGCTTTTGTTCAACACCCGGAACTTTAGCTCTGTTATCCACGAGGCTCAAAAGCATGACCTCGGTACGAACGTGGTTGCCCATAAAAAGCGCATAATCCAAAGCGGCGTTTCCTACTGCCGTAAGGTCATGCGGCACAATGTACAGGTTGTGACTCATAAGTGAAAGTTTTCACCAAAATAAAGAAAATGTTTATTCCGGAAGGTTTAATTTTTACACACCAACATGTTGATTTATCATAACGTCGTTCCCGGCAATAAAATTGGAATGACTAATTGACGTTTAACGAATTTTAGCGTTCAACTTATCTTCGTTGCGATCCCGAATGTCGATTTTTACTGCCAAATTCGCGCTATGTTTTTACTCTTTTTTCTCACACTGCTGATCGGTTCCGTAGCCTTGCTCAGCTGGCAGCTCATTCTGTTCGATCATCCGGTTACGATAGTGTTGGGAATTCGTCAGCCGCTTGTTTTTTTAGTGGCGCTGATAGCTGTCATCCGTTCTTTTCGCGACCGCGGTGCACATCAGCGACAAATCGGTTTGTATGTCGGAACGATGGTAGCCGCCTGTGTGCCGGCGCTGGGTAATTTCCTTTTCGGACTGCTTTACCTTGCTTCTGGCCTGATGATTTTTACCTACATCGGCTGGGGTGTTGCGCTGGCGATGCTGATTGCAGTGCTTGTTGGAATTTTCTGGGGAAGATGGAACTGGCAGGTGCGTAGTCTCGATCTGGCCTTCGATTCATTGCCGGCAGCGCTCGATGGAACGAAAATCGTACAGATCAGCGATGTTCATGTAGGAAGCTTTCTCGATAATCACCGGAAAGTGGAGCAAGCGATCGACCTCATCAACAGCCTGGAACCGGATTATGTTTTGTTTACCGGGGATCTCGTAAACAACAAAGTCGACGAAATGAATGGCTGGGAACCGGTTTTCAGTAGAATACAGGCGAAAAAAGGAAAATACAGCATTCTCGGAAACCACGATTACGGCGATTATATCCGCTGGAACAACGAGCAAACCAAACAAGCCAATCTCGAAGCGCTGATCGACATGCACCGTAAAATCGGGTTCACGCCGTTATTGAACGAAAACGTACAGCTGAGTGCCGAAGAAAACGGTGCTTACCTTATCGGTGTGGAAAACTGGGGAGCGCCGCCGTTTCGTCAGAGTGGAAATCTCGAAAAAGCAACCGCCGGAATTCCGGAAAATGCGTTTCGTTTGTTGTTGTCGCACGATCCGTCGCATTTTGATCTGCAGGTGCTCGGAACCGGAATCGATCTCACGTTATCAGGACATACACACGGCTTTCAATTCGGTATCGAGCGATTTGGCATTCGTTTCAGCCCGGTGCAATTCCGCTACAAAAAATGGGCGGGACTTTATACGGTCGGCAACCAGCATTTATATGTCAACCGCGGCTTTGGCTACCTCGTTTTCCCCGGGAGAGTGGGAATCTATCCGGAAATCACATCCATCACACTTCATAAAAATGCATAATTCAGAACGCAGAATTCACAATTGTAGATCGGTTTTTTTGCGGTCAGACCTGTTTTTTTGAATTAGCGAAGCACTTTGTAGGTTTTCCACGAATTCACGAATGATGTGCTATGTAAAATTTGGAGCGAATACCCGCCCATGGCAGATTCATGAACACCCAATTACATTCTGAATTATGCATTTTGAATTCTGAATTCTGAATTCTGAATTAATTCGTTCCTTCCATTCGCTTCTGGCGCTGCATCGGATTTTCGTCCGTTTGCTTTTGCTGGAAGAGCTGAAAACGCGTCGGTTGTGCTGTCGGAGGATACGTGTTGTTGTCCATATCGCAGTCGGCGGTTTCGAGGAACGGATCGAGCTGGAACGACTTCACTTCTTTGTCGAAAATGAAAACCTTCGTCACAGTCGTATGCTCCATTCGCCAGATCTCAGCCGGGATACGAATTACTTCCGTCGTTCCGTCTGTGAATGTTGCCTGGATGATCACCGGCGTTACCAGTCCGCCGACATTCGTAAACGATAATTCGTAGAAATGCTTATTGCTTTCCAGCAGCTTTTTCTGCTCCGGCGTCAGCTTTGCCTGCAAATCGTTGTATTCTTTCTGGTCGAGCTTGTCGACTTCGTAAATATTGCGTTTCGCGTAAAAATCGTCGATGTTCGGATCGCGCTCGTTCACCGTTTGCGGAATCGCTTCCTTGTTGCGTATCTCGCCGATTCCTTTTGGCTGTGCATCATCCTGCTGTTTCTGGATCGCTTTTTCCGTTTCCGGATTGCCGCTGTTGAGCTGGAAATGCTTCACGTAATCCATGGAAACGTCGACGTAATCGGTCGAGTAGAACCAGCCTCTCCAGAACCAGTCGAGGTCTACACCCGATGCATCTTCCATGGTACGGAAAAAGTCTGCAGGCTT
>DJFN01000072.1 GCA_002432085.1 Flavobacteriales bacterium UBA5871 | reverse complement strand
GTCCATGTGTATATAAGGTGCCTTTACGAAATGCTCGAGGAATTTCCCGGCAGTGATCATTCCGGCATAAGGTCCGCCGATGTTGTTCAGGTCGGCGATTTTGGATTTCATTTCTTCGAAGTAGTCGTCCCAGAACGGGAATTCCACTACGCGCTCGTGTGTTNNTCCGGTCGGCGTTGCCCATCACCACGGAAGCTTTCGTTCCGATCGCACGAACGGCAGCACCTGTCAGCGTTGCAGCATCGATCACGATTTCCGGTTTCCACTTGGCGCTGTAGGACAATGCGTCGGCGAGGATCATACGTCCTTCGGCGTCGGTATTGAGCACTTCGACCGTCGTTCCGTCGTACATGCGGATGATATCGCCCGGTGCATAAGCGTCCATTCCCGGACGGTTGTCGGTTGCCGGGATCAATCCCACGAGGTGAACCGGCAATTCCATCATCGCGGCGGCATAGATCGTTCCGGCCATACAGGCGGCTCCGGCCATGTCGCTTTTCATCAGGTCCATGGAATTGGGAGTCGGCTTGAGGCTCAAACCGCCGGTGTCGTACACGACGCCTTTTCCGACCAGGACAATGGGTTTTTTATTGACAGTTTTTTTCGGCTTGTATTCGATAATGGTGAATGTCGGCGGTTCGATCGAGCCTTTGTTTACGGCCAGCAAACCGCCCATTTTCAACGCTTCGATCTTCGATTTTCCCAGCACCGTTACGATGAAACCGGCTTCTTCGCCCTTGGTTTCGATGGCCTGTGAAAGCGCCGTTGCAGTCAGGAACGAAACCGGCTCGTTGACCAGATCGCGTGCCCAGCTTACCGCTTTAACGATCGCCGATAGTTCAGTCAGGCGTTCTTCGCTGATCCCGGCTGAGAAGAAAATGCCTTTCAGCTGATTCCGCTCTTTATCGGCTTCTTTGCGGTAATGAATGAACTGGTAGTTGGAAAGCAACAATCCTTCGGCGATCAGCCAGCTATTGGTTTTGCCTCCGTGAATATAAACCTGTTCAACTTCTTTCGGGAAGAAAGTGCGGGCCTTGAATCCGGCTACGCGGAAAGCCTCGTCGTCTGGCTGGTCGGCGATGAACACATAGTGATTTCCACCAATGGCAAGCGTCTGGATTTTTTCTTTCCCGGTATGAAAGCGCTCGAGCTCTTCCTGCACAATCGCCGGCAGAAAGGCCAGTTTTTCGGGTTTTTTACCTGTGAGAATGATCAGCGCCTGCTGGTTTCCGTATGCCTGTTTTGCCTGCAATTCCATACTATGCGGTTTGGAATCGTAAAGATAATGGGACTGACGGGACTATGGGTTAAAAATTTGGTTTTGTTTGTTTCCTCCCTTGAGGGAGGATTAAGGAGGGTGGTAACCGAGCCTAGAAGTTGCTAACTTCCTCCCCTTTGTCCCCCTCCAAAGGAGGAGAGCTTTGCTCCTTTGTCGAAGATTCCTCGATGGAGGCAGATGAAATTAATTCTATTCACGCTCAACATTGACAGAATATTATCCGCTAAAACGTTTTTTCATCCTGCTGCAACAAAAGCTTGAACATTCTTTCATCTTCGACTAAATCTGTCATCACGTGGCGCACTGACCTTTGCCGCAAAGTTCTTTAACGCTTACGCATGAAAAAAATCTACCTTGCCTGCGGGATGATCCTCGCGGCATTCCAGTTACAGGCTCAGAACCCGGGACTGGTGATCAGTGAGTTTCTCGCGAATCCTCAGGGGAATGATAACGCCCTGGAATGGATCGAGCTGGTTGCCACCAAACCGATCGATTTTTCCGTAACTCCTTATTCCGTTGTCGTATGTAACAACGGTACGGCCAATGCCAACGGCTGGGTGAGCGGCGGCTCGCTTTCGTATGGTTTCGCTATCACAACCGGTGTCGTGAATCCGGGTGATGTGGTCTATGTCGGCGGTACGGATATGGCGCCAACCGGAACAAAAGTTCGTGTGATCAATGTGCAGACTACACCGGGCGATGGTTTCGGAAATGCTGGCGGAACAGCCGGAATTGTCGGTAACGGAGGCGGCAATATGGATGGCATCGCGGTGTTTGATCAGGCGATCGCGAGCCTCACTAACAGTACGGTTCCGGTGGATGCGATCTTCTACGGAACAGCTGTCGGATCGGCGCTTGTGAATGCAGGAGCAGACGGCTACCAATTGCCGGTAAACGATCGTTACAACGGCGGTAAGCTGCAATCGACCACAACCTTTGTTGGCGATCCGGGCGGCGATGCTTCGGTTCGTGCTTCCGGCTATTATAATACAGCGACCAACGCATGGTTCGGACAGCGCATCTGGACTGTTCAAACGCCAACCAATAACAATCAGACGGCGATCCAGCTCGTAACGGCCGATCCTCCGGGAACGGCAACGATCGGAACGGCAACGCAAACGGTAAATGAAGGCGCCGGAACGGTGACCGTAAACGTTACGTTTGCCAATGCGAACAACAACGTGGCAAAAGTCGCTTTCGGACTTTCTACCTATACCAACGCTACGCAAGGCAGTGACTTTTCCTGGGCAAGCGACACGCTTGTGATTCTTGCGAACTCGAACGGCACGTTTCCGTTTACGATCCAGCTTACGGACGATCTGCTGGCTGAGCGCACCGAGCGCATCATCGTGAAAATGACAGGAGCTGTGAATGCGAATATCGGTGCGACTAACTACCAGATCATTTACCTTACGGACAACGATTATCAGGCTCCGGTAGCTAACAACGAGCTTCAGATGGAAGTGCTGAGCAGCTTCAACAACGGCACCGAAGGAACGAACTCGGCCGAGATCGTGGATTACGACCCGACGACCGAGCGTTTGTACATCGTGAACAGCATCGGTGCGAAGCTCGACATCGTTGACTTCTCCGATCCATCTTCTCCTGTATTGCTTTCCAGCCATTCCATTACTTCCTACGGAAATATCAACTCTTTGGTGGTTCACAATGGAATCGTAGCTGCCGCGATCGAAAATACTGATCCGCAGGCCAATGGTTTTGTGGTGTTCTTCGATGCGGATGGTAATTACATCAACCAGGTGACAGTTGGCGCGATGCCG
Source organism: Flavobacteriales bacterium UBA5871 (assembly GCA_002432085.1). Lineage (GTDB taxonomy): Bacteria > Bacteroidota > Bacteroidia > Flavobacteriales_D > Crocinitomicaceae > Fluviicola. The sequence goes on along the minus strand of DJFN01000072.1, from coordinate 1,153 downwards.
GATATGATCACCTTCAACAACGACTTTACGAAACTGGTTGTTGCCTGTGAAGGCGAGCCGAAATCCGATTACAGTATCGATCCTGTTGGAGCGATAGCAATTATTAACCTGGCACCGGGCATTCCGGCCCTGACGAATGCGAATGTTTCGCTGGCAGGTTTTGCAGCATGGAACGGACAGGAAGCGACTTTGCGCTCACAAGGCATCCGCATTTTCGGACCGGGCAGCAACGCAGCACAGGATTTCGAGCCGGAATACATTACGATCTCTGAAAATAACCAGACAGCTTACGTTTCCCTGCAGGAAAACAACGCAATGGCCGTGGTGAATCTGAACACGGCTACCGTGACGGGAGTTCGTCCGCTGGGCTTTATGGATTACAGTGGTGATAACGGAATGGACGCTTCCGACCAGACGGCCGGTGTTTACATTACGTCCGTTCCGGTAAAAGGCGTGTTCATGCCGGATGCGTTATCTCACGCTATGATCAACGGAACCGAATACATTTTCTCAGCCAATGAAGGCGATGCCCGCGAATACACAGCGATTACGGATGTAGCCCGTGTTTCTGCAACAAGTCTCGATCCGACCGCTTTCCCAGACCAGAACATTTTGAAAAATAACCAGTTCCTGGGTCGTTTGAACGTATTGCAGGCAACGGGTGATACCGAGAACGACGGCGACAAAGACGAACTGCACGTACTCGGAACGCGTTCCTTCTCGATCTGGAATGCTGCTACGGGTGCACTCGTTTTCGATTCGAAAGACTGGCTGGAGCGCATTACTTCCACACATCCGACATTGTCAGGATTGTTCAACGCAAGCAACGGTTCGGGCGCTTCTCAACTGAAAAACCGCAGTGACGATAAAGGTCCGGAGCCGGAAGGTATTTCCACGGCTGTAATTAACGGCAATCATTATTTGTTCGTTTCGGGTGGTGTGATGATCTTCAATATTGACAATCCATCAGCACCTGTGTATTCCGGTTACTACAACAACCGTTCGATCGGAGCGAATTCAGGTCCGGATCGCGGTGCGGAAGGCATTATCTACATTCCGAAAGAAGAATCGCCGAACAACAAAGACCTTGTGATTCTTGCGAACGAAATCAGCTCGACACTGACCGTTTACCAGGTGAACAGCTGTGTGGAGC
>DJFN01000162.1:203-5333 GCA_002432085.1 Flavobacteriales bacterium UBA5871 | reverse complement strand
AGCGAATCGACCGAGGGCGATCATTTCAAGCCGAAAAAGAAGAAAAAGGCCAAAAACAAAAAGAAGAAAAACAAGCATTGCGAGGCTTATTAAGCTTGACACGCGCGTTCGGGATAATGCGATATGCTGTCACGAACCGCGTTAGAATTATCCATGTATAGTTCTCCATCGGAGTACTGAATAATTTATAATGCGCATTCATAATTCTGAATTGTGCCTTCTGAATTATGAATTACTCACCGCCGGTTTTTTCGTGTGAATCGTTGACTTTTTTGGATTGCGGAGAACNNGATTCGAACCAGAATTTGGAATGTCCGAGGTAAGCAAAGAAATTCTCGGCCGACTTTCCTTCGAGCCATTGCTGCTGGTTGTAGTCTTTCCAGCTGCCGTACCAGTGAATGAGAAACGATACCAGGAAAAGGACCATCAGCGCCACCGATAGTGAAATGGAATAAAACCAACGAAAGAAACCGCCTTTTTTCACCGACCACGGTGAATTTCGTTTCGGGGAGAGCTCGTCCTCGTGTCCTTTTTCTTCTAATGGATGCGATTCCGAAGAGCCTTCCTGCTTGAGCCAGATCGTCAGAATAACAAACAGCGCCATCTGGAAAAATTCGCTTTCCCAATTTTCAAAAGTCGCCTGCAGGAAATGACCGCTCGACAGGTATTGCAAAAGCGTCACAGCAGGATGCCCATGCTGCAGCAGCTCGTCGTTGTGTTCTTTTATACCCGTAAAGATCTGCCCGACGATCGAAACGAGCATCAGTAATAGAAACACCAGCGATAAGGCATTCCGCTGAATAAAGCCCGACTTTTTCATATCGTACTTCTTCTCTTTTTATGGATCTTCAGCCAGATATACATTCCCCATGTAATCAAGGCCAGCTGGGCAACGGCATCGACGATGTATACGACAGAGATGATTCCTTTGAAATAGTAAACTGTATCAACCAGCAGAAACGCAGTGGCAGTGAGTATCATCAATGTCTGAAGCGCCCTGTTTATCCGTCCGTACATAGCCTGGAAAAGCAATGGGACAGCAATAGCCACTACAAGTCCTCCGACTGTCTTGACCAGCCAGATGTCGGTTTTCCAACCGGTCACCTGCATAAAGCTGTTTACATGCACCAGCGGCCATACGCCGGAAATCAGGTAATAGAAGCCTTGCGTGGCGTAGAGATAACGTAATCTTGTTTTCACTTCTTTCGATTTTCCTGCAAGGTAAAACGCCGCGGGGAACTTAAAAAGCGGGAAAAGAGAAGGATTGTTAAGAACCCCGGAAACTTACAATTCTTTCAACAATTGTATAAGTCATCCTCTCGCCTTTCTGCAGAAATTGCATAAAGACAACGGTAATCAGAGTTTAATTTTAATCTATCGCATATGAAAAAGGCAATTGCAGCAACCGGAATGATTTTCGCGCTTTTCCTGCTTACGGGATGTAACGACGACCCAAATAATGACGACGCCAATGCCAACGACACCCTGAGGGAAGATGAAAACGGCGATTATGACAATACGAACACCGATGGAAATTACGACGCCGATACGATACTAATGGACACCACCGATAAACGCACGCCGATGTAGTAGTCATTTTCAGGCTGGATCCGCCAAATCTTACCTTCATGTACGGACAGTAAAAAACCCCTTCCGCATAGCGAAAGGGGTTTGCATTGCATAAAGTAAAGTATCGCTTAAGCCTGCTTCACGTTTATAGCCATCAGGCCTTTTCTTCCCTCTTCGAGATCAAACGAAACTGCGTCGTTTTCTTTAACCTGATCAACCAGTCCTGATACGTGAACAAAGTACTCCTTGTTCGTTTCGTCTTCTTTGATAAATCCAAATCCTTTTGTTGCATTAAAGAATTTGATTGTTCCTTTATTCATAACAGCTAATTAAATATGGGTAAAAATGTCACAATTAAATGAGAATTCAGCACTTTTCCTGTAAAAAGTTTTTGATTTTCAGTAAAAAGGGCTAAATCAAAGGCGTTTCCGACGACAATTACCCGGGTAAGCTCTTAACCATGCAGTCAAAAAAAACGTCCTCCCAAAAATGAAAGGACGTCTTTTTCATATCGTTAGGAATCACACCAGCATTGCTACCGGATTTTCCATAAAGTGCTTGAATGTTTGAAGGAACGCAGCTCCTGTTGCGCCATCCACTACGCGGTGGTCGCAGGAAAGCGTCACTTTCATCACATTGCCGACAACGATCTGTCCGTTTTTCACTACCGGCTCTTCGTTGATACCTCCAACGGCCATAATACAGCTATCCGGCGGATTCACGATGGCCGTGAATTGTTCGATACCGAACATTCCGAGGTTGGAAACGGTAAACGTGTTTCCTTCCCAATCGGCCGGCTGCAATTTCTTGTCTTTGGCCTTCTGAGCGTATTCGCGAACTTCCGCACCGATTTGTGACAGGCCTTTGGTATCGGCAAATCGCACTACCGGAACGAGCAGACCTTCGTCTACAGCCACTGCTACACCGATATGTACGTGGTTGTTGCGACGGATCACATCACCGAGCCATGAGCTGTTCACATTCGGATGCTTTTTCAGGGCCATGGAAACCGCTTTGATCACCATATCGTTGAAGGAAATCTTCACGCCTTCCTGGCTGTTCATGGCTTTACGTGCCGCGATGGCGTTGTCCATGTCGAGGGAAATCGTGAGGTAGAAATGCGGCGCCGTGAATTTGGATTCGGCCAGACGACGAGCGATGGTCTTGCGCATTTGCGAAACCGTTTCGTCCTTGTAGCTTTCTACATGCGTAGCGCTGCTTCCTGTAACGCGCTGTGGCGCATCATAAGGAACGTAGTGGTCTACATCGCGCTTGGTGATGCGGCCGCCTTCACCTGTCCCGCTGATGAAGCTCAGATCAACGCCTTTTTCTTCAGCCAGTTTTTTCGCCAGCGGAGAAGCGAGAATACGTCCGTTTGTCGGATTAGCTTGAGCTGCCGGTTTCGGAGTCGTCGCTGCCGGAGCAGGAGCTGGTGCCGGAGTCGATGCTTCTTTTTCAGGAGCAACAGCCGGTTTGTTTTCTTCCTGTGCAGGCCCTGCCTCTCCGGCAGGCAAGTCGGCTTTTGCAGCAGCTTCAGGCTGAGGAGCAGATCCTCCGTCTTTCAGCAAGCCGGAAATGTCTTCTCCCTGCTGACCGATGATCGCCAGAAGAGCATTTACCGGAACGGCTTTGCCTTTTTCCACACCGATGTGCAGCAGCACGCCGTCGTAGAAGGATTCAAACTCCATGGTCGCTTTATCGGTTTCGATCTCTGCCAGCAGTTCGCCCGATTTCACCGGGTCGCCGACTTTCTTGTGCCATTCCGCTACCACCCCTTCGGTCATGGTATCGCTCAGCTTGGGCATGTATACAATTTCCGCCATAACAGCTACTGTCTTATTTAGTTCGTATTATTCGATGATGTACGGGTAATTCGGCTCCTGGTAAACGTCGTCGTAGATCGCGTCGGCATCCGGATACGGTGATTCTTCAGCGAATTTCACGGATTCCTCCACTTCATTCTTCACCCAGTTGTCGATTTCTTCGATCTCGGAATCCTTGAGCCATTTGTTCTTTTTGATCATGTTGAGGCAGTGCTCGATCGGGTCCTGCTCCATCCACTCGGAAACTTCTTCCTTGGTGCGGTATTTCTGCGGGTCGGACATCGAGTGGCCTTTGTAGCGGTAGGTACGGATATCGAGCAAGGTCGGACCATCGCCGCGACGTGCACGTGCTACAGCTTCTTCCACTGCTTCGTGTACCGCTTCCGGCGACATTCCGTTCACGGATTTGGACGGCATTTCGTAAGAAGCCCCGATTTTGGAAAGATCGGTTACGTTAGTCGTACGCTGTACGGATGTTCCCATCGCGTAGTTGTTGTTCTCGATGATGTAGATCACCGGCAGCTTCCACATCATGGCCATGTTGAAGGTTTCGTGGAGTGCTCCCTGACGCACGGCGCCGTCACCCATCGAAACGAAGACCACGTTGTCTGTTCCTTTGTATTGTTCTGCGAAGGCAACACCGGTTCCCATCGGGATCTGCGCCCCAACGATTCCGTGTCCGCCCATGAAATTGCGTGATTTATCGAAAAAGTGCATCGAGCCGCCTTTTCCTTTCGAACAACCGGTTGTGCGGCCGTACAATTCGGCCATCAGCACGCGGACGTCCGTTCCCAAACCGATCGGGTGTGCATGATCGCGGTAAGCCGTCATGTGGCTGTCGGTCGGACGTGAGGCGCTCACCGTTCCGGCAACTACGGCTTCCTGTCCGATATATAAGTGGCAAAAACCACCGAATTTCTGCTGAATGTAGAGCTGTCCGGCTTTTTCTTCGAAACGACGCATCAGCAGCATGTCTTTGTACCACTTGATATAGGTCTCCGCGGAAAACTTCGGTGCGTCTTTCAACGCGCTTTTATTGGTTGTTTTGGATGGTTTTGCAGCTGCTTTAGTTGCCATACCTCTTCTGTTTGAATGTTGAACCGCCAAATATAATGAACAATGCGGGAAAGTTGAGGAGTTGAAAGTTGAAAAGTTGAACGTACTAATATCAACTGCCAACTTGACAACTTCCAACCGAACAACTTCGACCTATTATATAAGGTATGAGATTATCTTTACCCCATGACGAAAATCGGTTTGCTTTCCGACACTCTCGGCGATCTGCCCGAGCAGGTGTTCCATTATTTTGCGGATGTCGATGAGATCTGGCATGCGGGCGACATCGGCGATCTTGCCGTGACGGACCGTCTGAAAGCCTTCAAACCGCTGCGCGGTGTTTACGGAAACATCGACGATCACGTTATCCGGCAGGAATTCCCGGAGTTCAATCGTTTTCGCATCGAAGGTGTGGACGTACTGATGACACACATCGGTGGAAGACCGGGGAAGTACAGCAAGCCCGCATACGATGCACTGCTGCAGGGCGTCCCGAAATTGTTCGTATGCGGCCACTCGCACATTCTACTCGTCCGGAACGATCCGCGTTTGGGGATGCTGTGCATGAACCCGGGCGCATGCGGGAACAAAGGATTCCATAAGATGCGGACATTGCTGCGGTTCGGGATAGACGGAGAGCGGATCGTGGGACTGGAGGCGATCGAGATCGGAAAGCGTGCAG
>DJFN01000162.1:0-175 GCA_002432085.1 Flavobacteriales bacterium UBA5871 | reverse complement strand
GAACAAATCGCTGCTTTACATCTTCACCTTCTTTTTTATCGGAACGGGCACAGCCCAGATCGGCGGAACGACCGGCTTCAACTTTCTCAACCTGCCTTTCAATGTTAGTGTCGGCGGATTGGGCGGCGATTTTATCACGGCACGCGATTTCGATCAGAACCTGGGTGTTCAGAAC
>DJFN01000203.1:3928-5756 GCA_002432085.1 Flavobacteriales bacterium UBA5871 | reverse complement strand
GAAACCGCGCTCGCGCATCCAGTCATCGTTGAAGATCTTGCCAACATAACGGCTGCCGTGATCGTGGAACAGCACCACCACCACATCGTCTTCCTTCAGCTGGTCTTTCAGCTGGAGCAAGCCTGCGATCGCCGCACCGGCCGAGTTCCCGACAAAAATGCCTTCTTCGCGCGCCAGTCTGCGGGTGTAGATCGCCGCATCTTTATCCGTTACTTTTTCGAACAGGTCGATCACATCGAAATCCACGTTCGCAGGAAGAATGTCCTCCCCGATTCCTTCCGTTACATACGGATAGATCTCGTTCTCGTCGAAAACGCCTGTTTCCTTGTATTTCTTGAATACCGAACCATACGTATCGATTCCCCATACTTTCACGTTCGGATTCTTTTCCTTCAGGTATTTGCCCACGCCGGAAATTGTTCCGCCCGTTCCTACGCCGACCACAAAATGCGTCACTTTTCCTTCTGTCTGATCCCAGATCTCCGGCCCCGTTTGCTCGTAATGTGCCACACGGTTCGACAGGTTGTCATACTGGTTCACGTACCAGGAATTCGGGATTTCCGTAGCCAGTCGCTTGGAAACCGAATAGTAAGAACGCGGATCGGAAGGCTCGACAGCTGTCGGACAAACCACTACTTCCGCACCAACGGCACGAAGGATGTCCATTTTTTCCTTTGACTGCTTGTCGTTAAGCACGCAGATCAGCTTATAGCCTTTTACGATGGCGGTTAGCGCGAGGCCCATTCCGGTATTTCCGGAAGTTCCTTCGATGATCGTTCCGCCCGGCTTCAGCAAACCTGATTTTTCGGCATCTTCGATCATTTTAACGGCCATACGGTCTTTCACNNTCGCAAGCACTGTCGCTTTTACGCCTTTCGTCAGGGCATTCAGACGAACAAGCGGCGTGTTACCAATGGTTTCAAGGATGTTGTTGTAGACTTTCATAACTGTGTATTCAGGACGTTTGAAAACGCCGGTGCAAAAGTAACACCTTCCCGAAGGATTCCCAAACATGCACACAGAATCCGTTGAAAACGACGACTGAAAACAGAAAACCGTTACATTCGTACGAAACATACTACAAGTCNNGTCCTGCTCCTGCTCGCCTTTCCGGCGGTATTGTTTTCCTGCCGCAGCATTCGCCCTATGCGCGTACAAGTCATGCGACCGGCCGAAATCACCGTTACCCAAGACATTAAATCGGTTGCATTGCTGAATCGTTCCGTTCCTTCGGTTACGACTTCCGTAGAATCTGTTCTCACGGGCGAAAAACCGGTTCAGGACAAAGAGCTTTCCGAGGAATGTCTGCGCGGACTGAACGAGCTGCTGCAAACCAGCGATCGCTTTGAGGTAAAACGCGTCGAAGGAACATTGTTGTCGGCCGATCCGAAAAGTCTTTCCTTCGCTGAAGCGCTCGACTGGAGAATCGTCGATAGTCTCTGTACGGCTTACAACGTTCAGGCTTTGCTCGTGCTCGAATACTTCGATACGGATTTCAGTATTGCCAATCCGGGAGCAACAGCCGCCGCAACGGTCGAAAATGTGCTGAACGGAAACGNNTGGTGTGGCGACTTCGAAAGCCGGTTTCCGCATGTACTACCCGAAAACGCAGACAATCATTTACCAGGACCATTTCGGCTGGAAACGCACCTGGACACAGGAATCGACAAATGCCGCCGAAGCGATTGCCCGTCTGATCCGCCCGAACCAGGCGTTAATGGAAACCAGCTATATCACCGGCGAACAGTTCGCTATGAGCATCGTTCCATTGTATTACTGGGAAGATCGCAGCATGTACAAAGGCAAGAAAGGCGAAATGGAACGCGGT
>DJFN01000203.1:3614-3922 GCA_002432085.1 Flavobacteriales bacterium UBA5871 | reverse complement strand
GAGGCACTGGCAAAAGATTGGGAAGGAGCCGTAGACACCTGGAAAAACGTCTGGGAATCGACCGCCAAATCGAAGATCAAAGCAAAAGCGGCGTACAATATCGGGCTCGGACTGGAAGTGCTGGGCCACCTGGAAGAAGCCCGTCAATGGGTACAAAAGTCGTACGTTGAAGACGGTCAGGAAGCGGCGCTCCGTTATTCCGATATCCTCGATCAGCGTATCAGAGAACAGGCTGCTTTGCAGGAACAGCAATCGGGGGAATAAGTTCAGTTCCGTTTTTTCGGTTTCACCACAAAAGGCACAAAAGA
>DJFN01000203.1:0-3606 GCA_002432085.1 Flavobacteriales bacterium UBA5871 | reverse complement strand
ATCCGCCTCAGGCGGATGCTTCGATCACACAAAGTGCATCAAATAAGCTTTTGTGGTGAAAAAATCGCGTTGCGGTTAGCAACTTTATTATGCATGCACAGGAAATATTTGTATCTTGCGTACACTTATCCCGATTGTATGAAAGCTATTCTGTCTTTTCTTTTTGTCGTAACTGTAGTTGTTATTAAAGCCCAGACCTGTGTCGGAACGTGGATTACCATCGACGATGAAACGGGCAAGAGAAAATCGAAAGTCGAATTGTATAAAAGCGGTGGTTATCTCTACGGCAAGATCGTTTACCTCTACCCGCGCGAAGGCCGCGAAGACAATCCGAAATGCACGAAATGTACCGACGATCGCAAGAATCAGCCAATCATCGGTCTGCAGATCATCCGCGGCATGAAATGGGACGGCGAAGAATGGGATTCGGGCACGATCGTCGATCCGGAGACCGGCAAGATCTACACCTGCGCTATCTGGCTCGAAGAAAGCAACGAAGACCGACTGAAAGTACGCGGTTACATCGGGCCGTTCTTTCGTACGCAAACGTGGATTCGGGTGAAATAACAGGCTACGCCAATTCATAATTATANNTGTATTCGTCGCTCACCGATGTGGAACTGGAGCTTCCGCTGTCGGGGCCTATTGCTGCCGGTTTTCCGTCTCCGGCGAATGATTTTATCGAGCAGGGCATCGATCTGAACAGGACGTTGATCACGCATCCTTCCGCCACGTTTTTCGGTCGCGTACACGGACATTCGATGGTCAATTCCGGCATTGGCGACGGCGATCTGCTGATCATCGACCGTAGCGTTCCGGCTCGTAACGAATGTATTGCCGTGTGTTTCCTCGATGGCGAATTCACCGTAAAACGACTCCGGATCGAAAAAGATTGCTGCTGGCTCGTTCCGGAAAACGACCGTTTTCGTCCGATCAAAGTCACCCCTGAAAATCAATTCGAAATCTGGGGCGTGGTTACTTACTGGGTCAAATCCGCCGCATGTTCGCGCTAGTCGATTGCAACAATTTCTACGCCTCCTGCGAGCGCGTGTTCCGTCCAGATCTGGCAGGCAAACCGATCTGCGTGCTCTCCAATAATGACGGCTGTGTGATTTCCCGCAGCGACGAAGCCCGGGCGCTCAAGGTACCGATGGCAGCGCCGCTTTTCAAGTGGGAAGCTTTTTTCAGGGAAAACGGCGTACACGTGTTCTCCGGTAATTTCCCGCTCTACGGCGATATGAGCAACCGCGTGATGACCATTCTCGGCGATTTCAGTCCGGAAATGGAAGTCTACAGCATAGACGAGATCTTTCTCTACTGGCCGGACGAAGAAGCGGGATTCGACACACAGGAGCTCGGCACCGCTATGCGAACGAAAGTCATGCAGTGGACGGGCCTGCCGATCAGCGTCGGTTTCGGGCCGACGAAAGCGCTGGCTAAAATCGCTAACCGGATCGCGCGAAGGTTTCCGCAGCTCGATAATGTCTACGCGATCGATTCGGAAGAAAAACGTCTGAAAGCGCTGAAATGGATGCCGATAGCCGAAGTCTGGGGAATCGGTCGGAAACATGCCAAACGTCTGCAACGGGAAGGCATCGTGAAGGCGTATGATTTCACGCAGCTCACCGATTATTGGGTCCGTAAGAACATGGCGGTGATCGGACTGCGGCTCAAGCACGATCTCGAGGGCAAACCGACGTTACAGATCGATGACATCCAGCAGAAAAGGAACATCGCCATTACGCGCTCGTTCGACGTCAACTACACCGAGCTGGAACAATTAAAGGAACGAATCACCAGTTTTGCCGTCGCGTGCGCCGAAAAGCTTCGTCAGCAGCAATCCGATTGCAGCTCTGTGATGGTGTTCATTCACACAAACTGGTACAACGACAGTCGTCCGCAGTATAGCCAGAGCATCGTTGTTCGCCTGCCTTTCCCGACCAATTCGGGTATTGAGATCGCGAAATTTGCCGTACAAGGCCTGGAACAGATCTTTCAACCCGGTTATTTCTACAAAAAAGCCGGCGTGATCGTCCATGAGCTCACTCCTACTTCACAGCGACAAATGGCCCTTTTCGAGAACAGCGATCCGCGCCATGACTCGCTAATGCGTTCCGTCGACCGGATCAATCGTCACTTTGGGCAACAAAAAGTTCGCTTGGCATCGCAGGACCAAAAACGGATCTGGAAAATGCGCCAGGAACATCTTTCGAAGCGTTATACGACTAACATCGCGGAGATTATGACAATCAAAGCCTAGGGCTTAATTATGAATTAGCAATTATCAAGGGCCAAGACTTTACTAACGATAACGAGACTCTGATTCTTCTTTCCATTTTCAATTTTACATTTTCAATTCCTTGATAATTCATAATTGCTAATTCATAATTGATCATTACCTTCTCATCATGCAGCCCTTCAAAGACAATTTTTCCAAGCTTTCCGAAGTTTACGTCAAATACCGTCCTTCAGCACCTGCGGAATTGTTCGCTTACCTGCAAACGCTGACTCCGGGACACGACCTGGCACTTGACTGCGGCACCGGAAACGGACAGGCAGCCGTGCAGCTCGCAGCTTATTACGAAAAAGTCGTGGCAACCGATCCCAGCGCTGAACAGCTCCAACATGCAGCACAGAACGAACGGGTGGAATACAAAGCTCATCGTGCTGAAGATGCTGTTCTGGAAGCAGGTTCAGCCGACATCGTCACCGTTTCACAAGCCTTGCACTGGTTCGATTTCGATGCCTTTTTCGGCGAAGTAAAGCGCGTATTAAAACCCGGCGGCATTCTCGCGGTCTGGGCTTATCCGTTGCCGGAGATCACGCCAGAGCTCGATGGTGAAATCCGGCATTTCCACGAAGACGTGGTCGGTGAATTCTGGCAATACGAAAACCGGATGATCGACAAAGCCTACGCGAATATCCCGTTTCCCTTTCCCGAGATTGACGCACCGGCTTTCCGGATCCAAAAGGAATTTTCATTCGACGACCTGATCGGTTTGCTCTACACGTGGTCGGCCGTGCTGAAATACCGCGAGCATCACGGGACCGATCCTGTAGCAATTGCAGAACCGAAGCTACGTGAGCTGTGGGGCAATTCCGGCACCCTTACAGTTACCTGGAACATCATTTTGAAAATCGGTAAAAACACGTGATTGCTATTTATCAACATCGCGCTTCAGCAACCGATAAAAAAGCTATTTTTGCACCATGTCTGAATTCGTCGTTTCCGCCCGCAAATACAGGCCGCAAACCTTTGATACGGTTGTGGGACAGAAGTCCATCACAACGACGCTCAAAAGTGCGATCAAAAACGATCACCTGGCGCAGGCATTCCTGTTCTGCGGTTCACGCGGTGTGGGAAAAACGACAACAGCACGTATTCTTGCGAAAACCATTAATTGCTTCAATCGCACCGAGCAGGTCGAAGCATGCGATCAATGTGAAAGCTGTCTTTCTTTCAACGAAGGCGCTTCCCTGAACGTTTACGAGCTCGATGCTGCTTCGAACAACTCCGTTGACGATATCCGCGGGCTGATCGACCAGGTACGCATCGCGCCGCAGCTGGGAACTCACAAGGTGTATATCATCGACGAGGTCCACATG
>DJFN01000040.1 GCA_002432085.1 Flavobacteriales bacterium UBA5871 | reverse complement strand
CATGCACGCCAACAACGAGATCGGAACATTGCTTCCACTCGAGAAAGTGAGCCTGCTTTGTCGTCAGTACGGCGCTTATTTCCATTCGGATACGGTTCAGACCATGGGCCACTACCCGTTCGATCTGAAAGTGCTCGATATCGATTTCATCACATGCGCTGCACATAAATTCCACGGCCCGAAAGGAATCGGCTTCCTCTACGTCAATAAGAATGTCAAGGCCGAAGCGCTTATTCACGGCGGCGCACAGGAANNAACGAGGACTGCGCGGCGGAACGGAAAACCTGTACGGAATCGTTGGTCTGGCGAAAGCGCTCGAACTCGCCAATACGGATATCCAGGAGCACCAGGATCACGTTCAGGGCCTGAAAAGCTACATGATGGAGCAGCTGAAAGAAAGTTTTCCGGAAATCTACTTCCACGGCGAAACGAATCCGGCTCAAAGTCTCTACACCGTGTTGAACGTCTGTTTGCCGGCAACCGAAAAGGCTTCGATGCTGCTGTTCACGCTCGATCTGAAAGGCGTTGCCTGTAGCGGCGGAAGTGCCTGTTCTTCGGGCTCGACAAAAGGATCTCACGTACTGGAAGGCATTGGCGCTGATGGCTCACGTCCGAACGCCCGTTTTTCCTTCTCACGTTACACGACGAAAGCGGAAATTGACTTCGCGCTCGAACAGCTGAAAGAGATTTACGCGAAGTCGCTCGTTTAATACATGAACAAGATTTTCGTTTGAAAGGACAACATTCTTACATGTTGTTAGTGTGGGTGTGAAGTGAGGTATCAAAACGAACCACAACTGTTTATTGCTTACCGTTCACTACTCACTGTTCACTGAAAAACAATAATTCGTACCTTTCCTCCCTACTCAAGATCATCTTTATGAAAAAGCTGATATTCCTGCTACTCTGTGTTTTCGCGACATATCAGGTGCGCGCGCAGCTCTATTATCCGCCCAATACCGGAACGACGTGGCAAACGACCGATCCGTCAACACTCGGCTGGTGCCAGGACTCCATCGATGTTTTGTACGATTACCTGGAAACCACGCATTCCAAAGCTTTCCTGTTATTGAAAGACGGAAGGATCGTATTGGAACGGTACTTCGGAACGTTTACCGCCGATAGCCTCTGGGTATGGAATTCGGCGGGAAAAACACTCACAGCTTTTGCCGTTGGCATTGCGCAGGAAGAAGGCTATCTTTCCATCGACGACACGACTTCCGCGTATCTTGGAACGGGCTGGACAAGCCTCACGCCTGAGCAGGAAGAAAAGATCACGATCCGTCACCAATTGACCATGACCAGCGGTCTCGACGATGCAGTCGATTTTTATTGTACCGATCCGGCCTGTTTGCAATACCTCGCCGATCCAGGACAGCGCTGGGCTTATCACAATTCTCCTTATACATTGCTCGATGACGTGATCGCCAACGCAACCGGCATGACCCTCAACGCCTGGACGAATCAGAAAATCCGTCAGCCGATCGGTATGAACGGTTTCTATTTTCCGGTCGGTTACAACAACGTTCATCTTTCGAATGCCCGTAGCATGGCGCGTTTCGGATTACTGCTACTGTCCGAAGGCATCTGGAACGGCACGCCTGTGCTCGACGATCCGGATTATTTCGAGGAAATGACGACGTCTTCGCAGACGATAAATCCTTCCTACGGCTATTTGACCTGGCTCAACGGACAAAGCTCGTTCATGATCCCGCAATTGCAGGTCTCTTTCCCGGGAAGCCCGCTGCCGAATGCGCCGGATGATATGTATGCTGCGTTGGGCAAAGACGGGCAGATCATCAACGTCGTTCCTTCGACCGGTATGGTTGTGGTACGCATGGGGCTCAACGACGGCAACAGTCTCGTGGCTTCGCAGTACAACGACACGATCTGGCAATACATCAACCGGTTGAGCTGTACATTGCAAACCGTCGAATGGGAGCTCGATCAACTGGAGCTTTACCCGAATCCTTCGAACGGGAACGAAGTAACGCTCGACGGCTGGAAAGAAGAAGATTTCGTTCAGCTCACCAATAATTTAGGGCAATCGTTCAGCCAGTATTTTGCTAACGGAAAGATTCACACGGCCTTACTGACGCCGGGTATTTATTTTCTGTCTGTTCGCCGCGCCGGCAGTCACAAAATCCTTCGATTATCGGTTAATTGATGTATTTTTAGCCGATACTGAAATGCGTGGTGAGTGCAGTGCGGCGACATATTCTGATCATGAGCTCCTGGTATCCAACCAGGCTGGATCTTTTCTCCGGCAACTTCGTTGAGCGGTTTGCCCAGCTGCTGAGCGCTGAATACCAGGTTTCGGTCATTCACACACGTGGCGACGCATCCTGTACGAAAATCGAAGAAGATATCCGGGAAGAAAATGGCGTTCGCACCGTTCGGATTTACCATCCCGTTCACAAAAATCGTTTCTGGCATTGGCTCACGCAGCGGAAAGCGCTGAACCGTGCTTTGGACCTGGTCGAAGATGTCGATCTGGTATTCGCTCACGTCATTCTGCCACGCGGCTTGCAGTTCATCAAAGCGAAGAACTATTACCATTGTCCGTTGATCGTAATGGAGCACGCTTCCTATTACAGAACCGAAGCTCGCAAGCAGATGAGCCGTTTACAGCGCACGATTCTCAAGCGAACGAGCGTTCACATCAACGAATTGCTGGCATGCTCGGATTTTCTGAAGAAAGACATGAAGCATGTATTTCCGACCACGAAAACGACGGTGCTCCACAATTTTGTCGATACGCAGCTGTTTTCGATCGCCGACAGCAAACAGACGAGCGGCTCTGCATTCATTCATGTCTCAACGCTGGACGAACAGGTCAAAGACCCGCATTTGCTACTCGAAGCAGTGAAGTTGTGCGTTCAGAACGGCTATTCGCAGGTCCATATGACGATCATTTCTGACCAGCCGACCCGAAAATGGGAAGACTGCGCTACCGAGCTCGGCATTTCAGGGCATTTTAAATTCATCGGACCATCTTCCTGGGAAAGCATTGCAGCGGAAATGCGTCAGCACGATGCTTTTGTGCTGTGCTCGTCTTACGAAACCTTCAGCATTGTATTGGTGGAAGCCTGGCTTTCGGGAATTCCGACGATCACAACACCGGTAGGAATCGGTCAGGGACTCGATCCTTCACTGGGCATTCAGATCCCGGTAAAAAATGCCAAAGCGCTGGCAGCAGCCATGCAGGCGATCATGGATAAAACGACGGCTTACGATCCGCAAAAGATCCGCGAAGCCGGGCTCGAATTCAGTGAAGAAAAAGTC
>DJFN01000178.1:149-6649 GCA_002432085.1 Flavobacteriales bacterium UBA5871 | reverse complement strand
GCTACAACCTCTTACCTTTGCTACATTCCTGTCCTGGAGGATTCAGAGGGAGCTGGTCGTAAAAGACTTACCCCAGCCGCAAAAGTAATCATTTCTCCGAAATGCAACAGCGGTGCCGGTTGAATTTCCGTTAACAGTTCGTTTTTGCCGATTTTACAAAGGAGTAATCGTCAGAATTTCAACAGAATATACCGTTTACTCATGAAAACATACCGTTTACTCAAAAATTTTGACACAATAAGGCTATCTGCCTAAATTTGAGGCGCTTCGACTATATGAAAACGCTATTACTATTTTACGCGCTATTACCGGTCATGCTCTTCGCACAGGAAGATGACGTTGCCGTGCTTACTCGCGATTCGCTGGAAACGGTTGTCGATACGGTCGTTCCCGCAGCTGAAAAAGATACACTGAACGTCACCGATTCCACAGGCTTGAAACAGGGACACTGGCTGTTCTTCGGACATGATTTCCCGAATTCGGGCGTTTCCGACATGGAAGTTCTGGAAGAAGGCAATTACGAGAACAATCAACGCATCGGAACCTGGTACCGTTATGGCGCCGGCGGAAAGATCAAAGCGGTGATGCTTTACGTAATGGATCCTAAAACCAAAACAGGCGTTCGCAGCCAGTTCTATTATTATGTATACCACGATAACGGTTCGCTGAAACGCAAGCCGGTGATCGGCGAATGCACGACAGCCAGCGATTTTTACCTCTACGACGAAGCCGGTGCGCTGATCGAGGCCGAACATTTCGATGCCGATTGCAATACGACACTGAAATTGCAGCGCATTCAGAAAGGTGAGCTCGACTCCATCGAAATTTTCAAGCTGGGCAATCAGTTCGTGGAATCAAACGGGCCATTGGATCTGCCGGAAAGCTGGGAAGAATTCGATCAGACGGGCGAATATTGTGTCGATTACAACCACCGCGTGTTCCGCATCGGAACGTTTGTCAACGGCGAGCTGATCGAAGGCCGCGAATTCCACGTAGACGAAATGATGCGGCCACAAATCGTCCGCTATTTCACCGATGGAAAACTGGTGAAAACACTGGTGAAAGGTCCGCTATAAACACACACACACACATTACCCGCGAATAATTTATTTGCTATACCGGCAAAGCATGCTGTTGAAGTGTACGATTAGTGCAAATTCGCCAATTCGCGGGAAAGCTACTCCGGGCATCACTATCTAAACGACATTCGCTGAATCCGGATCGCGTTAAAGATCGCCAGCAGCGCCACACCGACATCCGCGAAAACAGCTTCCCACATCGTTGCAATGCCACCGGCTCCCAGGACGAGTACAATCCCTTTCACGCCAAACGCCAGCACAATATTCTGTATCACAATGCTCCTGGTGGCTTTACCAATACGAATCGCCGTTCCAATTCTTGAAAGCTGGTCGTTCTGAATAATTACGTCTGCCGTTTCAATAGCGGCATCGCTGCCCATTGCGCCCATCGCTATTCCGACATGACTCAAAGCCAGCACCGGCGCATCGTTGATTCCATCGCCGGCAAAAGCGATAATCTTCGACGGATCTTTCTGCATATCGGTTACGCGGGCCATTTTCTGTTCGGGTAGTAAATCGCCGTGAGCTTTAGTTATTCCGACCTTTTTAGCCACTTTTTCCGTGATGCGTTGTTTATCGCCGCTCAGCATCACCACTTCCAGTCCGTTTCTTTTCCATTCCTTCACCGCTTTAACGGCGTCTTTTTTCAGCTCATCGGCAATGAGAATATAACCCGCATAGCGCCCGTCGATAGCGACAACAACGGCTGTTTCGACTAATTTGTCCACTTTCGGATCATAAACAATGCCGTACTTTTTCAGCAAACGGGCATTTCCGACGAGAATTTCGCTGCCATTGATCGTGCCTTTGAGTCCGTGGCCGCCGATCTCTTCCACATCGTAAGCCGTGTGAGGCGTTTCACCGGCGTAATCGGTAATGGCTTTGGCGATCGGATGATTCGACGCTTTTTCCAATGTGGCGACCAATTGCAACAACTGCTCCGGAATTCCTGCGGCAACGACTTTCTGGACCGTGAATACGCCTTTGGTGATCGTTCCGGTTTTATCGACCACCAGCGTGTTGACTTTCGTCAGCGCATCGAGGTAATTCGAGCCTTTGAACAAAATCCCGTGACGCGAGGCCGCGCCCAATCCGCCGAAATAACCCAGCGGAATGGAAATTACCAATGCACACGGACAGGAAATTACCAGGAAGATCAGCGCGCGGTAAAGCCATGTCTGGAACGAATAATCGCTTACAACAAATGCCGGAACGGCGACCAGCGCGACGGCCAATGCAAAAACGACAGGCGTATAAATCCGGGCGAGTTTGCGAATCATCAGCTCGGTCGGCGCTTTGCGGGAAGTGGCTTCCTGAACCATTTCCAGGATGCGGGAAAGCGCGCTATCGTTGAAACGGTGCGTGACTTTTACTTCCACAACCTGTTCGAGATTGATCGCTCCGGCGAGCAATGTTTCGCCTTTCCGGACAGTCAACGGTTTGCTTTCACCGGTAAGCGCGGCTGTATTGAAACGACCATTTTTACTAAGTAAAACACCATCGAGTGGTATTTTTTCTCCAACTTTGATCTGAATCGTTTCGCCGATTTCGACTTGCTCCGGACGAAGGGTTTGATAATTTCCGTCACGTAGAACAGTAGCAGTCGAAGGCCGCAGATCGAGCAGTGCTTTGATGTTATTCTTCGCCCGGTTGACGGCGCTTTCCTGGAACAATTCGCCAACGGTATAGAACAGCATCACGGCAACGCCTTCGGGATATTCCTGCAAAACAAACGCGCCGATCGTAGCAACGCACATCAATGTGAACTCGGTAAAGAATTCGCCTTTCCGAAGTGATTTCCAAGCTGCTTTCATCACCGGAAAACCGACAGGAAGATAAGCTGCAATGTAAATCGCCACCCGGATGTATTCCGAATAATTATCAGGAGTGACAAAGCGGTCGAAAATGATTCCGATTGTCAGCAGAACGGCGGAAATGAGAACAGGGAAGTAGTTAGCAGTGTGAGCCTGCCTGTCGGCAGACAGGTGTGAGTNNCAATTGCTTTCCGTTTTCGTCGTACACATGCCGGTGTTTCATCTCGGTTCTTTGTAATGAAAGATACAAATTGAAGCGGGATGAAAATGGCCCAAAAATTAAATTCACAATTGTTGGCGATTGCATTGTATGTCAACAATCCAATGTACTTTTGTGACCGAATAATTAACTGTTTTTGAAGTGAGTCGATTTTTTCG
The DNA here is from genome assembly GCA_002432085.1 of Flavobacteriales bacterium UBA5871. Taxonomy (GTDB): domain Bacteria; phylum Bacteroidota; class Bacteroidia; order Flavobacteriales_D; family Crocinitomicaceae; genus Fluviicola. The sequence goes on along the minus strand of DJFN01000178.1, from coordinate 3,378 downwards.
TAGTCGCTGGTTCAAAGTACCTTTCTACACCTTTACCTATAGTTTCGCAGCCATCGGCCTTTTCCTGACCGTTTCCTATATGGCCATCAAAATGCGCTGGACAGACGATGGCGGTTCNNACGTTATTTCCAGGAAATGCGGGACAAATACGATCAGTCGTTTGCCGTCGACAGCGTGCAGATCATGAAAAACCGCTACGAAGCGCTCGATCGCATCGTTTTGCTGAACGAATACTATCCGGCCAATGCAGCGATGATCCTCGAAGTTCTGCAAAAAGGCGGTGATGAAACCGAAGCGCTGCGTATGCTTGACGCAGTTGATCTGCAATTAAAGGACGATAAAGCCTATCAGCAAAAGCTCAGCAAGCGCAAATGGCATCATAAATCGGTGAAAAAACTGACCGGTTTGAGCGCCTTCGACTGGATGAATATTTCCGAATGGCAGGATTTCAAAATTGCCGTCGGGAAAGACAAAAAGCTCATCGACTCCGTGGCGCGTCAGACAGGCGTGGAAAGCCGTTTGATTGTGGCCTGTCTCGTTGGCGAGCAGATCCGTTTGTTCAATTCCAAGCGCGAAGCCTATAAAAAATGGATCGGACCGCTGAAAATTCTTTCCGTGGAGTCGCAGTTTTCGTTTGGAGTAACGGGAATCAAGGAACACACGGCGAAAAACATCGAGCGGAACCTGAAAGATCCGAACAGCATTTATTACCTGGGTCCGCAGTATGAAAACCTGCTGGATTTTGTCGGACAAGACACCGCGACCGTTAACAAAGAGCGCATCGACCGCCTGACGGATTTCCACAATCATTATTATTCCTATATGTACGCGGCGCTGTTCCTGCGTCAGATGAAAATGCAGTGGGAGCGAAGCGGTCATCCGATCGACGATCGTCCGGAAATCCTGGCAACGCTCTTCAACCTCGGCTACATTCATTCCAGGCCGAAAGCCAATCCGCAGGTAGGAGGGGCCGAGATCAGGATTTTCGACAAGCCGTATACGTTTGGTGCGATTGCGTTCCAGTTCTATTATTCCGGCGATATGTACGACCTGTTTCCGTATCAGCGGAAGAAATTTGATTGGGAGAGCGAAGGATGAGGTTCAGTTTAAGCATGACACGAAGTAAGCTTAGGTTCAGTGTGTGTTTGAGCGTGAGTGCGAGTATTTTGCTTTCGCTGCCATCCTGTGCGCAGGAAACGCCATCTGATTCCATTCCGGTTCGAAAAGACACGATGGATTTCGTCGTAAACTGGACGAAAACTGCCGAAGGTGTCGATCATTGTGAAACAGACGCGCCATTGCGTTCCATTCTCGGGGATTCGAAGCTTACGATTCTGCGTATCGATCCTTCCAAAGTGGATTTCGAGCTGATAACGGCTTCCAGTGGCGGGAGGAAACCCTATACCGTTGATAAATGGGCCGATTCGCTTGGATTTGATATCGTGTTCAATGCCGGAATGTACGACCTGTCGAAACCGCTCATTGCCCGCGGATTGATGAAGAACGGAACGCATTACAATCAACCTGCTTTAAAGCCTGAATGGAACACCATGCTGGCTTTGAATCCGTTCGACAGTACAAGAAACGATTGCGCATTATTCGACCTGCAGCAGCAATCCGTTGAATCGATCAAAAAGAACTACGATTGCTTGTTGCAAAGCCTTCGCATGCTCGACGGAAACGGCAAGCCGACGAACTGGAAAAAACGCGTGCAATCGTGTAGTATGCTCGTTATCGCGGAAGACGACAATCATCAGTTGTACCTTATCTTTACGCGTTCGCCTTACACGCACAACACCATGATCGGCTTCCTGCAAAAGTTCCCGGTGAAGCTCAAAAATGCGATGTATCTCGAAGGAGGTCCCGAAACGAGCTTATATGTCAACACCGGCGAAACGAAGATCGAAAAAGTAGGCAGCTACGTTTCACAGACTTACGAAACCGACGCGAACGATCATTTCTGGCCTTTGCCGAATGTGATTGGAATTCGGGTGAAACCCTAGGTTTGAAACCCGCTGATTCCGCAAATGCTCGAGGAGGTTGTGACGGGTATTCTATTTGGTTCCTTTAGGATGAAAAGAGTAGTCGGTACTATCTTGTAATTGATCTATTGCTTCTTCTGCTCTTTGCAATTCGTTTTCATCCATCAGCTTCATATTTTCTTCAATGGATCGAAATGCGCTGCTGATCGACCACGTAATCTCTGCTGTTTCCAGGATTAACTTCAGGTCTTTATCATTCAAATTGTATTTCTCCATGTAATCGGAACAGCTGAGCTTCGTCAGATCTTCCATAATAGCCGCATCGGAATTGCTTGCACTGATGATAGGCGGATATTTCTTCAGACTATCGGCGGTGGCATTGTATTCCTTTTCATACTTGCATGTTTTAGGCGACGGACAACCGGTAAGAAGAACGATTGAGCAAAAGAAAGCAAGAAATTTCATGTCGTTTTGTTAATGCTGAATTAAGTGAATCAGGGTACAGGCAGNNAGGCAAAAGCAATCGCCGCAGGAACGGCCTGAACAAAAAAGATCTTTTTCGAAGCCGTGATCGTTCCATAGATTCCGGCTACGATTACACAGCCCAGGAAAAACAATGCCACGTTCGATTGCCACGTCAGATCGTCGATAAAATAGCTCCAGATCAGTCCGGCCGCCAGAAAACCGTTATACAATCCCTGGTTCGCCGCCAGCTTTTTCGTCGGTTTGAACAGCTCATCCGGCATAGCGCCGCCAAACGCTTTCTTCCCGGCCGTTTCCCAGGCAAACATTTCCATCCAGAGAATGTAGATATGAATCAATGCGACGATTCCGATTGTGATGTAACTGGCTAACTGCATAATATGTTCGTTTTAAGACTCCGTCATAAAACAATACTAGGAATTAATTCCGAGTTCTTTATTCATAATCCTTACTTATTCGTGAGCGTCCGCAAGGCGGACCATTCGCCAGAATTTTACGATGGTACGTAAGAATTCGTGCATTCGTGGAAAACCAAAACCAAGTACTTCGCATCGTTACCAAACCATTAATTATCAGTCTAAACCAAGAAATATTTTTTTCATCCCGAAAAAGGCCGTACCTTTGCGCCGCCTTTCAACGATGGAAGGTTTATTTAGATAAAACATTTTATGACATTTAACGATCTCGGATTAAGAGCCGAGGTTCTGCAGTCGATTGAGAAACTGGGTTTTGCAGAACCGACTCCGATCCAACAAAGTGCCATT
>DJFN01000178.1:0-132 GCA_002432085.1 Flavobacteriales bacterium UBA5871 | reverse complement strand
ACAGGGAAAACAGCCGCATTCGGCTTACCACTGATTCACAAAGTAACCGACCGTTCAAGGGAAACACAAGCCCTCGTCCTTTGTCCTACAAGGGAATTGTGTTTACAGATCTCCAAAGACTTAGAAGCATTT
>DJFN01000107.1 GCA_002432085.1 Flavobacteriales bacterium UBA5871 | reverse complement strand
AACTTCCTGCACATGATGTTCGCCATGCCGACAGAAGACTACGATGTAGATCCTGTGGTTGTGGACGCGCTCAATAAGCTTTTGATCCTGCACGCCGACCACGAGCAAAACTGCTCCACGTCGACTGTACGTATCGTTGGTTCTTCGCAAGCGAACCTGTACGCAACTATTTCTGCTGGTATCTCTGCACTTTGGGGGCCGCTTCACGGTGGTGCGAACCAGGCTGTGATCGAAATGCTTGAGAAAATCCACAACGACGGTGGCGATGTGGACAAATGGGTACTCAAAGCAAAAGACAAAGACGATCCGTTCCGNNCCGCCTGATGGGCTTCGGACACCGCGTATACAAGAACTTCGACCCGCGTGCGACGATCATCAAGAAAGCGTGCGACGATGTGCTTGAGAAACTGAAAATCGACGATCCGTACCTGCAAATCGCGAAAAAACTGGAGCAGGTGGCACTGGAAGACGATTACTTCAAATCCCGTTCCCTCTACCCGAACGTAGACTTCTATTCGGGTATCATCTACCGCGCACTCGGTATCCCAACGGAAATGTTCACCGTGATGTTCGCACTCGGTCGTCTCCCGGGATGGATCGCACAATGGAAAGAAATGACGGAAGCTGGCGAGCCTATCGGTCGTCCGCGTCAGATCTACACAGGCGCTACAACACGCGACTACGTAGAGATCTCCAAGCGTTAATTCGTACTGAAAATAAAACTAAACCGGTCCCTCAAGACCGGTTTTTTTATAGGATAATGATTTGCACAGGAATACCAAACGCCGCTCTGATAACCCGCAGATATTCCAGACATAACCCGTAGATATTCCATAGATGTCCCATAGATATCCCGGGTTACACGTTTTTATCCTTCGTATATCCTGTCCCTCACACTCACACTCACACTCACACTAAAACATGAAGTGTCCGACGAAGAAAGGACTACTTCATGTCACACTAAAACATGAAGACTGACCGAAACCGGGACTGTCCGACTGAAGATTGAAGACTGAAGACCGGACAATATTAAGATTGTATAAACAATACATCGAAAAGCCCCGGAAATTTCGGGGCTTTTTTGCGTTTCAACTGATCGTTTTCCAACTTGTTGAAAAATAGTTTCATCGGCTAAATCGTTTTGGATTTAGAAGCTCAACCGACAATCGTTCTACACACCGAAACTTAATCCTGCTTTAACAGCCAACAGGAACAGGCAGTCGTAAATTTGTCCGGTTAAACTACTGGCAATGAAAGAGATTCAACTTCCCGATCCTACTACCTTTTTTGTTCTTCTTTCCTCTTTTCTGTTTTTGATTTTTTCCCCTTCCATTAATGCCCAGGTCTCGATGACGACACTCGGTACCAGCTACACACAGAATTTTGATGGCGTTGCCGCTGCGGCTGCAAATGGCGGAACGATCACCTTCACCGGCAACACGACGATTCCCGGTTGGTACAGCAATATCGGAACCTTGCGTACGCAACTCGCAGGATCGGCCCGTAGCAATACCGGCGCGTTCTATGCGATCGTCGACGGAACAGATAAAAGCATTGGTTCGCGTCCCTCAGGAGGAACCAACGATATTGCTTTCGGCGTACGGATGGTGAACAATACCGGCGCTGCGATTACGACCGTTCAAATCACCTACACGGGTGAACAATGGTCGATCGCCGAAAACCAGAACAATGTCAACACGCTCGATGTCGCTTACCAGATCGGAAATAATCTGACTTCATCAACAGCGGGCTCATGGACAGCCATTCCCGCGCTCACGTTTACCCAGCTCTACGGCAGCGCGCAAAGCGCTTCGATGGGCGGAACAACCTGCGGAGGCTCGAGCAACCAATGCCTTGCGTTGAACGGAAATCAGTCGGCCAATCGCCAAAGGCTAACAGCTTGCTTACCCATCACGATTCCGGCCGGACAGGAAATTTTCATCCGCTGGGTAGACGACGACAATTCGGCTAACGACCACTATTTCCAGATCGACGATGTGACGATTACGCCGTTCAATGTGACCTGCTCTGTCGTTCTTCCCGTAACCTGGACCGACATAACGGCCAGCGTGGATGAAAACCGCAATGCGACCATCGAATGGGGCGTTGGAAGCGAGCTCCGCAACGATTACTTCGAAGTGCTCATGGCCAACGAAGAATCGCCTTATTTTATCCCGATAGGAACGGTACAAAGTCTTGGAGATACGGACCAGAAACGCGTATATAGCTTCGATCTGCCGTTAAAACAGTCGGGCATGTATTATTTCCGGATTCGCCAGACGGATATCGACGGCCGCTATTCGTATTCAGCGATCAGCTCGCTGCAGATCAAGGAAGAAACGCTGTTTGTAACGCAGATGATCGGTGCGTCGAAGATCACGTTCTCTCAACAACTGGAAGAAGGAACCATTGTTTCGTTGTACGATCTGACCGGCAGGCTCGTAGATAGTCAACAGCTGTCAGAAAGAAGCTCGAAAGTCCAGTTCAGTACGCTTTCCAGTCTGACAGGCTATATCGTCGTCGAGCAGAGCAACAGAACGGATTCGTTCCTTGTTCGATTTGAATAATGTCAGCCGGTCTTCAGTCATTCCGTCCTGAAGTCTTGAAGTCCTGAACTCTATCCTTCCAGCTTGTGCAGCTTCTTCGTTCCGTCGTAAACAGAGAACTTGCGGAACGAGCATTCGAGGTCGCCATTGTAGAGCTTGATCTTACGATCGGGACGCAGACCAAGGGATTTGAAGCCGGCTTCGCTTGAGGAAATCACCCAGCAATCATAGCCTTTCATGGTTTGCTTGAAGAAATCACCGATAGCACTGTAAAGCTCGCTTGCGTTGACTTCGAGGCGCTCACCGTACGGCGGGTTACAGATCAAAACACCCGGTCCTTCCGGCACACGTGCTTTTTCAAATGATTCGACATTCACTTCGATGAAACGCCCAAAGGAAAAACCACGTAGGTTGCGGCGTGCTTTCATGACCATATCGGGATCGATATCCGAGCCGGTGATCGTGCACGGAAGCTCCTTCACCACGCGCTGAACACTGTTGTAAAGCTCGTCCCAAACGGCCGCGTCAAAGTTTTTCAGGTTTTTGAAAGCGTAATGTGTCCGCTCTATATTGGACGGAATACCGGTAGCCAGCAAAGCCGCTTCGATCAGCAAAGTTCCTGATCCGCAGAACGGATCCACGAACGGCGACTTGCGGTCCCAGCCCGACAAACGCAACAATCCGGCCGCTACTACTTCATTCAGCGGCGCTTCTCCGGTCGATTGACGGTAACCGCGATGGAACAATGGCAAACCGCTGGTATTGATCGAAAGCACGCCTTCTTTTTCGCGCACATACAGGTCGACAACGAGCTGTGGCGTTTTCACGCTTACGTCCGGTCGCTTGCCTGTTTCTTTCCGGAAACTGTCGGCAATGGCGTCTTTGACCAGCAGGAACGGAAACTGCGAATGCTTGAACAGGCTCGAATTTACGGCACCTTTGATCGCGAATGTCTTATTCACATCGAACAGCTCCGGCCAGTTCACTTTCGAAGCTTCCTTGTATAAATCGTCTTCGGTTTTCAGCTGGAAAGTGTGCAGCTCCACCAATACGGACAATGCACAGCGCGCATGCAGGTTCAGGAAATACACATCTTTCCAGGTGCCTTTCAGGCCAACGGCACGGTTAAGCTTTTGCGTTTCCTTGTAGCCCAGCTCGGCTAATTCTTCCTGGAGCGCTTCTTCCAGACCGTAAAAGGTCTTGACAACAATGTTGATCATTTGTTTCATTTTATCACCGGCATCTGCCATTTCAGTTTCACCGCCAGGATGCGCAGCACGACCACCATTCCGATACAGCTGATCATCGCTATGGTCGTTTCCATTTTCAGCCACTGAACGGCGATCACATACAGAAAACCACCGGCAAGGCAGGCGGTCGCGTAAAATTCCTTCCGGAAGATCAGTGGGATCTCGTTACAGAGCACATCGCGGATCACGCCGCCAAAGGTAGCTGAAATCACACCAAGAAAAACCGCAACGACCGGAAGATGATCAAAATTGAGCGCTTTTTGCAGACCGAGCGTGGTGTAAACCGCAATACCGATCGTGTCGAAAATGAAGAATGTACGCCGCCACTGGGCAAAACGCCGGTGAAAGATCAGACCGGCGATCGCACCCAACAAAACGGTGTAAATCAACGTATCGGCTTTCATCCAGGCTACTTCGGTATTCAGCAATAAATCACGGAGCGTTCCGCCGCCAAGTGCCGTAATGAACGCCAGCACAACGCCTCCGAACAGGTCCAGTCGCTTCTCCGAAGCCGAAAGAATCCCGCTGACAGCGAATACAAAAACCCCGATATGATCAATGATGTTCAATAGCATGCCTTCAATTTTTCTTAAATTTGGCAAAAAAACAGTTTGACGTCTCTTCCCAGGCATCTATTCATCTTGCTGTTCTGCTTCTTGCCCACACTACTGAAAGCTCAGGGAGTCGGTTTGGTATTGAGTGGCGGTGGTGCTGCAGGCTTTGCCCATATCGGGGTTATCAAGGCGCTGGAAGAAAACGGTATTCCCATTGATTACATCACCGGAACTTCATCGGGAGCCCTGGTCGGAGCGCTTTACGCCAGCGGCTACAGTCCTGAAGAGATCGAGCGCTACGTTCTCAGCGACGAGTTCCAGCTGATGACACAAGGATTGGTAGGACGCGGACGTGAATTCCTGCTTCGTGAAGACGATCCGCAGGCCGGAATGCTCAGCTTTTCCTTTGCCCGCGACAGTATTTTTCAGAAATCACTGCCGACCAATTTCATTCGTCCGCAATTGCTTGATTATGAAATGATGCGGCTGATGGGTATGTCGGGCGCTGCCAGCGGCTATGACTTCGACAGCCTGTTCGTTCCGTTTCGCTGCGTGGCTTCCGATATCGTGGCCAAGAAAAGCAAGGTGTTTCGCGATGGCTATCTTAATGAGGCCGTTCGCGCTTCAATGACTTTCCCTTTTTATGTGAATCCGATCCGCATCGACGGCGTTTTGTACTTCGACGGCGGTCTTTACAATAACTTCCCGGCCGATGTGATGTATATGAGCTTTGCCCCCGATTACATCATCGGCAGCAACGTGTCCTACAATGCCAAACCACCCAGTGAAGACGACCTCATCAGTCAGCTGACGAACATGCTCGTTTCCTATTCGAACTTCTCGCTTCCTTGTGAAGAAGGCATGTTGATCCAGCCTGAAACAAAGGTGGAAACGTTTGAATTTTCGGATGTCCAGGATGCGATCAACGATGGCTACCGGTCTACAATGGCCAAAATGGATTCCATCAAACAACAGGTTACGGCCCGTCGTTCGAAAAAAGAGCTGGAAGAGCGCCGTGCCGCATTCCGGAAGAAAATTCCGCCGCTGGTTGTGTCGGAAGTTCATACGCGTAACGCCCGCGGCGAGGACGAAAGCTACGTCCGGAAATCCATTCTGAAAAACGCCAAGAATCAATCCATCAACGAACAGCGGCTTCAGCGGCGCTATTTCCGAACGTATGCTACGCCGCAGATCCAGTACCTCTACCCGACACTCAGCCTGAAACATGATTCGACCTACGCGATGGAGATCGATGTCAAAAAATCGAAGGATTTCCGGCTCGACATCGGAGGTCTGGTGAGCTCGCGCGCCGTCAATACCGGATTTATCCAGCTGAACTACATGCACCTCGGAACAATGGCGACGGGCATTCGTGTCAACTCGTACTTCGGGAAATTCTATGGTTCCGGAAAAGCAGCCGTGACTTTCCACCTGCCGTCCTACTACCCGATTTCCTTCGATGCTTACGTAACCTTCAACCGCTGGGATTATTTCAAAAGCTTCGCCACGTTTATCGAGGAAGTGAAGCCCTCGTTCCTGGTGCAGTACGAAACGTATTACGGCGGACAATTCCGGCAGCCGATCTTCAACAACTCCAAAAGCACCATCGATTTCCGCCATGTGCGGCTTGAGGACCGCTATTATCAGACCGAAAACTTCACGAATAAAGACACCGCCGACGTAACGCATTTCCGTGGAAACGTGCTCAGCTGGACGATCGAGCAAAATTCCCTGAACCGCAAACAGTTTGCCAGCGAAGGAAACCTGTTCATGCTGCGCACACGCTACGTCGAAGGATTCGAAAACAGCGTATCGGGCTCCACGGCTACCGAGCCTTACGACATCCGGAAATACCACAGCTGGATCAATTTTACAGGTGAGCTGCGGACTTTTCCGTTCCCGTTCCGCCATTTCAAGCTGGGAATCCACGCACTGGCGAACGTGACCAGTCAGTCGCTGTTCAAGAACTACACGGCAACGATCCTGAGTCTCCCTGCGTTTCAGCCCATTCCGGACATGCAAACGTACTTCCTTCCGGAATACCGCTCGCCACAATTCATCGGTGGCGGACTCAACATTATTTTTACGCTCTGGAAGAACATTGACATTCGCCTCGACGGTTATCTCTACCAGCCGTTCAAGGAAGTCGTCATCAACGACGACGGAACAATCAGCTATTCCAAGCTGTTCAAAGGTGAAACACAGGTTGCCGCCTTTTCGACCATTTACCATTCGCCGGTTGGGCCTGTGCGTTTTTCCATCAACTACTTTCCGCAGCAGCTCTCAGCCCCGCTCAATTTCCAGGTCAGCTTTGGCTACGTGATCTTCAACGAACGCGCCGTCCGATAGCAATTGACAGTTGACAATGCACAATTGACAATGAAAAAGCGCCGGCGTAATCGTCGGCGCTTTTTGTATTTATGAGTATTGCTTACGCTGGCAAATTGTGCATTGGCAAATGGTTATTGCCAAACCCCCATCGAGTTGAATTTCTCAATGCGGTTGTGGACACGTGTTTTCGGATCGATCGCGTCGAGCTCCTCGAGGTATTCCTTGATCTTTTCCTTTACGCGGGCGAACATCTGTTCCTGCTTGCGGTGGGCACCGGAAAGCGGTTCTTCGATGACGTCGTCGACGAGCTTGAGCTTGCGCATGTCTTCGCTGGTCAGCTTGAGCGCCTCGGCTGCTTTTTCCTTGAAGTCCCAGNNACGTACAAGCTATCTGGAAATGGTACCGCGAGCACTTCGGTGTGGACGTTCGTATTTTTGAAGAAGCCGCCGAAGCTCCACTGATGACGCGCTATACCGGCGGTGTTGTACACGCCAGAACGGCAACGCTTGCTCTTTCGATGGAAAGCGGCGGCGGATTCGAGATCTGGCAGTTCACTTCCCGCGGCACGGAAAAACCGGACTTTACGGTCCAGCTCGGCGATTACGGTCTGTATGCCTGCCGTATCAAATCCAGAGACGTTGTGGCGACTCACCGTTTCCTGGTTGGAAAAGGCGCCGATGTTTTGTCGGAGCCACAAATGCTGCCAAACGGTCAATTGCACTTCCTGGTTCGCGA
>DJFN01000124.1 GCA_002432085.1 Flavobacteriales bacterium UBA5871 | reverse complement strand
AAGACGAACAGCGTATTGTTGTACCAAGGATTTTTCTTGCAATCTGCGATGAACTTACCAAGGCATTCGTCGGCATAAACGAGCGAATTCATGAAGTCCGCTTCCTCGCCGGTAAAAACCTTTCCTTTTCCTTTAGGCTGATCATAAGGCGCATGTGTACTGCCCGTAAAGGCGCATTGCAGGAACGGCTTTTTGTTGTCGTTAATTTCTTTCAGCAGGAAACGGTACAGGTCTTTGTCGTAGAAATTCAGCTTGCCGCGCGGCAGATCGGACGGGAAATCGTTTTCATCTTTCACGACATCGAAGCCGTGGTCCATGAAATAACCCCCGATGTTGCCGTATTTGAGGTCGCCGCTGAAAATATAGCTCGTGTGGTAGCCCCAGGATTCAAAGTCTTCGTTAAGCGAATGCAGCTTCCGGTGTTTTTCCGGCTGCATGGAAATCGATACTTCCGGAACGGCCGGATTGCCGCTGAAAATGCTGGAATTACCGATTTCGGACGTTGTTCCCGTGGCGTAAATGTTCGTAAACAGCACGCCCTCCGAAGCCAGCTTGTCGAAATTCGGCGTAGCGCCTTTCGTTGGTCCGAGTGAACCGATTCCTTCAGCCGACCAGCCTTCGAGAACGATCACAATGACATTCGGCCGCGTGTTGGAAAGGAAAAACTGATCGTGTTCTTTCGGATAAGCGTACCAATCCTGCACGTTCTTTTCCGCCAGCTGCACGTTGACTTTCGGCATGAACTGATCGATTGTGCTGCGGTTGTAAAGCAGGTACGACTTGGCGAAATAGTAGAACGAATTGATCGAAATATCGTTCGCGATGGCTTTGTCTGTATAGGTTGCCGAGCCAATGTTGATCGGAATCGGTTGAACGCCGCCGCGGAGGAAAAAGAACATCAATCCAAGCGGAATGACCATCTGCAGCGGGAAAACCGCCAGCTGACGCCATTCGAACACGTAACGCTCGTTCGGAACCCGCTTGAACAATTTTCTCGACAGCCAGAAACCGAAAGCAAACTGGATAATGGCGTAGAAAATGTACCAGAAGATCATGCTGTAATTCGCCGTACGCGCCACTTCATCCGGATGCGCAAGGTGCATGAAAACGCGTGAAGTGAGCTTGTGGTTCCACTCGCCGTAAGCCACGATTTCACCGGCTTGTACGAGGACGAGAATCGCCAGCAGCGAGAGCAAAACAACGCGGAAAATGCGGAACGTCCATTTCCACGGGCTGTAAAATCCGAAGAGTCGAACAACGAACGGCAAAGCTGCTAAAGCACAGGCTGTTGCGAGATCGAGCCGGAATGAATAGAAAAAGCATTGAAACCATTCCCATGTGCCGACAGCCTGTAATTTGCTCCAATGGTGAATGGAAAACAGGACCCGCTGCATATCGAAGCAAATGATCCAGAAAAGAACCAGCAGGATGGCATCACGGAAGGGTCGAAACATACTTGTACTCATACGACTTTGCAAAGGTACACCTTTTTTAGACGTCAGGACATTAAGATTTCAGGACGTTGGACTAGTCTTCCGGTCTCCGGTCGGCCGGTCTCTGGTTATTTAAGTTTTTGACAGATCACGAAGCGTCCGCCTGAGCGGTCTGCTTCGTGATCCAGTTTTTTTCCCGATTTTAGAACGAAGTTTGCCACATGAAGATCCTGGTTGTTGAAGACGAGCCCGAATTGCGTGAGATCATCCACGATGCATTGCTGAAAGAAGACGCCGTTGTCGAGATGGCCGGCGATTTCGATTCAGCACTCGATAAGATGCTGATTTACCGCTACGACTGCATTTTACTGGACATCAATCTGCCCGGCGGCAGCGGCCTGGAATTACTCGAAGAGCTGAAGCGACAGGGCGAAACCGATGGCGTGCTGATTATTTCGGCCCGTGATGCGCTCGACGACAGGCTTACAGGTTTAAATCTCGGCGCCGACGACTACTTAACGAAGCCATTCCACATTTCCGAGCTCATTGCGCGAACGAAATCGATCGTCCGACGCAAGCAATTCAACGGAAAGGCAACGATTTCGATTGGAAACCTTGTTCTGCACCCCGAAGACCGCGAAGTGATCGCTTCCGGAAATCCGCTTCCACTCAACCGGAAAGAGTACGAGATCCTCTCCTATTTCGTGGCAAACAAAGGCCGGCTGGTGGATAAAACCGCGCTCGCCGAGCACGTCTGGGGCGATCACATCGACGAAGCCGACAACTTCGAGTTCATTTATTCGCAGATGAAGAACCTGCGTAAAAAGCTCAAAGACGCCAATGCCGGAATCGAGATCCGTGCGGTTTACGGAATCGGCTATAAGCTCACGGAAGAATGAAATTACTGACGCGCACATCCTTGTACCTGTCGGGCGCTTTGCTGCTCGCGCTTACGGTTTGGGCCGTTATTTTCTACGTCAATATGCTCGATGAGGTCCACGACAGCATCGACGACGGCCTGGCGAATTCCAAGCTCCTCGTTATTCGTGAAGCCGAAAAAGACAGCCTGGTGCTACAGCAACGCACCTTTGACGAAGGCAATTACGCCATTAAACGCATCGGAAAAACGGCTGCGCTGAAGCACGTCGATACGTACGTCGACACGCTGATGTACATGGAAGAGGAAGAAGATCTCGAGCCGGTGCGCATGCTTACGACCACATTCTGGGCAAAAGACGGCCATTATTACCAGATGAAAATCATTTCCTCGATGGTGGAAGAAGACGATCTGATCGAAGACCTGTTCTATTCACTGCTTTGGCTCTATCTGATCTTTACGGTCAGTATCCTGCTCATCAATGCCTTTTTGCTGCGCCGCATCTGGAAACCGTTCTATACACTGCTCGACCGTTTGCGCGCTTTTCGCCTGGGAAGCAATGAGCGTATCGAGCCGGAAGCTACTTCGATCACCGAGTTCCGCATGCTGAACGAAGCCGTGCAGGAAGTTCTGGAAAGCAACACCAAGGCATTCAACAGCCAGAAACAGCTGATTGAAAATGCTTCGCATGAATGGCAGACACCGCTCGCGATTGCGTTGAACAAGCTCCAGCTTTTCGCCGACAAACACACGCTCACCGAAGAGCAAATGGAAGAATTGTACCAGGTTGTGCGAGCGCTGGAACGACTCACGCGACTGAATAAATCGCTTTTGCTGCTCTCGAAAATCGAAAACCGGCAGTTCAGTGAAGCTTCAGCAGTTAATTTTAATGAGCTTTGTCGCGAATTGCTGGAAGATTTCGCCGCTTTGACCGAGCATAAGAACATCCACGTTCTGTTCCATGAAAATGCCACACTCACGCGCCAGTTTCACCACGATCTGGCTTCCATCCTGCTCACCAACCTGTTGAAAAACGCCATTACGCACAATGTAATCGGCGGCGAGCTGAACGTAACGATTGAAACGAACAGGATTATCGTTGAAAACACAGGTCAACCGGAAGCACTTGACGGCGAGAAGATCTTCAGTCGCTTTTACAAGGGAGATAGCGGAAGTCGCTCTACGGGATTGGGATTGGCGATTGTGCGATCTATCTGTGAAGCGGCCGGAATTCAGGTGGCTTACGAGTTTAACGGAAAGCATCGCATAGAAATCACGTTCCCAGCTCACATGTAATATTACATTAATGCATTTTTGCAATATTGCTTTTTTCATCAAAAAAGGCAGATCACCAGGGGAAATTCGGGATTTGCGTCTAGCGCTTGATCTATTAAAGCTTCAGATACTAAAAACGAATTGTTTTCAGAACAAAACTTTTGTGTAGCCTTCCGCTTGCGAAGCGCTTCGAACTACACAAAGTGCGTAACATTTCTTTGTGCCTCCTGTCTGCCGACAGGCAGGTTTGTGGTAAAAGCACCCACACCGCAATCGCAATTTGAACACCCCGAAAGCCCGTAAACGCTAATCCTTAGAAATACCGTATCTTTGCACCGTGGTAAAAATCCGTGACATTGAATTGGGAGAATTCCCGTTGCTGCTCGCCCCGATGGAGGACGTGAGCGATCCGCCTTTTCGCGCGCTTTGCAAGGAAAACGGCGCCGATCTGATGTACACGGAATTCATCTCTTCGGAAGGATTGATCCGCGACGCCATCAAGAGCCGCAAGAAGCTCGATATTTTCGATTACGAGCGTCCGATCGGTATTCAGATCTTCGGTGGTGACGAAGAAGCGATGGCCATTTCCGCCAAGATCGTCGATGCTACGAATCCGGATCTGCTGGACATCAACTTCGGTTGTCCGGTGAAAAAAGTGGTCTGCAAAGGCGCTGGAGCAGGTGTTTTGAAAGACATCGACCTGATGGTGCGCCTGACGAAAGCTTGTATAAAAAGCACGAACCTTCCGGTAACGGTAAAAACGCGTCTCGGCTGGGACCATTCGTCGATCAACGTAATGGAAGTTGCGGAGCGTTTGCAGGATATCGGCGTGGCGGCCCTCACCATTCACGGCAGAACGCGTGCGCAGATGTACAAGGGCGAAGCCGACTGGAATTACATCGCCGAAGTGAAGAACAATCCGCGCATTCACATTCCGATCTTCGGGAACGGCGACATCGATTCACCTGAAAAAGCGCTCGAATACCGCAATCGTTACGGCGTAGACGGGATCATGATCGGTCGTGCGGCAATCGGCTATCCGTGGATCTTCAATGAAGTGAAGCATTTCTTCGAAACAGGTGAACAGTTGCCTGCACCGGACGTGAAAGCACGCGTTGACGCAGCACGCAAGCACCTCGAAATGAGTATTCAATGGAAAGGTGAACGTCTCGGAATTGCCGAAATGAAGCGCCATTACACCAATTACTTCAAGGGAATTGCACATTTCAAAGATTACCGCACCAAGCTCGTCACCAGCTTCGACCGCAACGAGATCTTCGACATACTGGCGTATGTGGAGGAAAATTCTTCGGAATTTCTTTTTGCCTGACAGTCCAGGTTTACAACCATCGTCCGGTTATTACGTCTATCATTAGAATCCTTTGATTCCTGATCGACATTATTAACCTTTTCTGAACGACATTGGGCCAACTCCAAAAATTGCTTCTTGCAACCAGTTACCTGGTCATTTCCTTTACCGCTAAGGCTCAAACCTGCATGGCTACGTTCGTTCCACCTGCGACGATCAACGGCATCGATGTAACAGCCACTTTTTCAGGCAGTGTGCATGTTTTTCCCGATGAATATACCAGTTGTTCCAGCTATACAACTCCGTCCAACGGCATCTGGCTGGGGCAAATGGGGTCGTTTGCCTATACCTTTCACTTCAGTCAGCAGGTAAGTGATGTGACACTTGTTATCGCAGCGGCCGGACAAAACCTCAACGAGAATTTTATCTGTACGATCAACACTGGAACGGTTTCAATCACTGATTTATCGAGCTGTTTCTCAACTGTCAGCGGGAATGTCATCCTCAGCGGAGTCGATGCAACTACAGAATCAGGCGGTGGCGGCGGTTTGTTCCGGATAGCCGGTTCAGTGCCTTTTACATCCTTAACGATTACGGGCAACGGTGGCTCGGCCGGATCGCTCGTCGCGCTCTGCACCAGCTTTAACACAGTCATTCCTTCACCTTGCGCGCCTTTCGTGGACCTTGATGCCGTTGTACTTCCCAACGTCCTAACAGCGAACGGCGATCTTGTCAATGACGAGTTTCTGTTTCCTTCCGGCTATGGCGAATGCTATGATTACGAAGTGCAGCTTATGAACCGCTGGGGTGAGCTGGTCTATTCCTTTTCCAATACCACAAAGCCATTTTCGGGATCGGACCAGGATGGAAATCAGCTGGAAAACGGCGTGTATTTTTATGTGGTGAAGTCGAATCACCAACAGAAAACCGGCTTTGTAACGCTGATCCGTTAAAGAACGTTAGCGGAACTTTTCCGTGGAATCCGCTCTTCGTATCTTACTGAAAACGAAGAAGTGATTCGAATTTCCTTTCTTGCTTTTCCGGGACTGTTTTTCCTGCTTTCCTGTACTTCTTCTCCTGAAGAAAGAGTTACGGTTCGTGTCAATAAGCAGGATACACTCATCGATTTTATCAAGGCGCGCGCATTGCCGCGTGAACATTTCGTCAACATGAAAAAGACCGAATGGGATAAGCATCCGCCGGCTCTTCATCAGGAAATCGCGGCGCTTTTACAGCGATCTGTTCGCAACAACGATACACTTCCTTTCGACACGCTTTCGGTTTATCATTGGGTAGATTTCACCGAGCTGGACCTGTTGTTCCTGTTTTCCGTAGCACGGCGCGACCAGGGTGGCTATGTTTCGCTGTACCATTTTACGCTGAATAAAAGCAGCCGGGAATTGTTCGGTTGTACGATGATCGGAACGGCGCGACATGGTAACAAGCATATCTGTAACGACAAGCTGACTTACGCCAAAGACGGAAAATCGCTGATCGTGAACGGGAAATCGAAAGCGTTACTGGACAACGGCGCGGTGCTCGTGAATAAATGTTCGATCCGTTATGATTTCTTCCCGGATGAAACGCGATCGAGGGTGCTGCACGATGTACAGAAGGAACAGACCGACTGATCTGAAATTTCAGGATCGAACTATTGCGAATCGCCCATTCTCAGAGAGCTCCGGCACGTAAATCTTACTTTTTCACGTAGGTATAACGTACGCGCACATGCTCGAACTCCGCGAAATGCGTTCCGGGCGTGAATTTGAGCTTCTTGCTGATGTTTTGGGCTTTCATGATCTGCGGCGTCGATACGACGGTCGTTCCTTCGCGGATCACTTTGCTGGATGTTACATTCCCCTCACGGTTCACGGCCAATTCTACGATCACCGTTCCTTCTGTCGCTGCGTCGATGGTAAACACGGCCGGCACCGTTAATTTTCGTCCCGACTCAACAACCGTCCCACTTTCGACCTGGGCATTTGCTCCCCAAGACCACAGCAGCAACGCCAGACATGCAATGCATTTTTTCATGTTTAATGTTACGAAATTTCCGCCCAATTAGGCTTATCCTTTAACCGTCGGATTGCCTCTTTTTTCAACAAGGCATGTTCAGAACGTTCGAGTCGCGGGTCGGAAGTCAGTATTTCCCGGGCTTTATCGCGCGCCAGTGCTACCAGCGGACCATCTTTTACCAGGTCGGCGATCCGAAGGTCCAAAACACCGCTTTGTTGTGTTCCCATGAGATCACCCGGACCACGCAGCTCAAGATCGACTTCCGAAATTTCAAAGCCGTCGTTGGTGCGCACCATCGTCGATAAACGCTTGCGGGTGTCCTGCGACAATTTATCCGCCGATAGCAGAATGCAGTAGGATTGCTCGGCGCCGCGCCCTACCCTGCCGCGCAGCTGGTGAAGCTGTGACAGTCCGAACCGTTCGGCGCTTTCGATCACCATGACGGAAGCGTTGGGAACGTTCACGCCGACCTCGATCACCGTTGTAGCGACCATGATCTGCGTTTTGCCTTCCACGAACAGCTGCATTTCGTAATCTTTGGCCTCGGGCTTCATTTTGCCGTGCACGATGCTCACTTTGTATTCCGGCAGCGGAAAAGCGCGGCAAATGGATTCGTAGCCATCCATCAGGTTGGCGTAGTCGAGCTTTTCGGATTCGCTGATGAGCGGATAAACGATATAGACCTGTCGTCCTTTGGAAATTTCGTCACGTAAGAATCCGAAGACCACCAAACGGTCTTTTTCAAAACGGTGACGCGTGGTGATAGGCTTCCGTCCGGGTGGCAGCTCATCGATCACGGAAACATCGAGATCGCCGTAAAAGGTCATAGCGAGCGTTCGTGGAATCGGTGTGGCAGTCATTACCAGAACGTGTGGCGGAATCGTGTTCTTCTTCCACATACGGGCACGCTGAGCCACGCCAAAACGGTGCTGCTCATCAATGACAACAATGCCGAGGTTTTGAAACTGCACGATATCTTCCAGCAAAGCATGTGTTCCGACCAAGATATGGATTTCGCCCGAGCGCAAGTCTTCGTGCAGCTGTCTTCGAGCCGCCTGTTTGGTTGAACCGGTCAGCAAAGCAACACGAATGCCTGTTCCTTCCAATAATTCGCTCAAGCCGATAAAGTGCTGATTGGCGAGGATTTCCGTAGGAGCCATGAGCGCTCCCTGGAACCCACTTCCGATTCCCATAAGCATGGTGAGCAAAGCGACAACGGTTTTCCCGCTGCCAACATCGCCTTGTAACAGACGGTTCATTTGCGTTCCGGCAGCGAGATCTTTGCGAATTTCCTTCAGAACGCGCTTCTGTGCTTCCGTAAGCGGAAACGGCAAATGGTGTTCGTAGAAACGGTGAAACGGCTCGCCGACTTCCGTGATGACGTGTCCGGCCGTTTTCTGCATAGCGATGTGCTTCCGCAACAGCAATTCGAGCTGCAGGTGCAACAGCTCTTCGATCTTAAAGCGTACGCGTGCCTGCTGAGCTTTGGTGGTATCGGACGGCTGATGGATCGTAATGATGGCTTGGGCAAAATCCGGCAGAGCCAATTCTTTTTTCAGTGATTCGGGCAGCGCATCGGGCAATTGATCGGGCTTTATCTGTGACAACAAGGTCACGATGAGCTTTTGTAAGCCACGTGAATGCAAGCCGGCGGCGGTGAGTCTCTCTGTAGATGAATAGACCGGTTGCCAGCCCGAAACCTGCTCGGCTTTGCTCATTTCGACAACTTCCGGATGTGGAATGCTCCAGCTGTTGGCGTAGAACTTCGGTTTTCCGAAGACCTGCATTTCAACGCCGATCTTCAGCGTCGGTAAAATCCATTTGATTCCCTGGAACCAGGTCAGCTCGACGATTCCGGTTCCATCCGTGAATTTGGCTGTTAACCGTCG
Organism: Flavobacteriales bacterium UBA5871; assembly: GCA_002432085.1. Taxonomy (GTDB): domain Bacteria; phylum Bacteroidota; class Bacteroidia; order Flavobacteriales_D; family Crocinitomicaceae; genus Fluviicola. The sequence continues at coordinate 16,719 of DJFN01000124.1, read as the reverse complement.
TGATTTACCGGAACCGGCTTCACGAACAGCGGTGATTTTTCCTTTCAATTGAATGAGTCCGTCGGAGCCAGCCAGGTCACGCACCTGCTGGTATGAAGAGCGGTCGACATACCGAAACGGGAAATGCAGCAGCAAATCGCCGAAAGTCACTATACCCAGCTCCGATCGCAGCAATTGTGCGCGTTGCGGGCCTACTCCTTTCAGGAATTCGATCGGCGTGAGCAGGATTTCATTCATGAAGGGTAAAGTTAGTATTAGTTGGGGAGTTTTTTGAGTTGATGAGTTTGTGAGTTGGGGAGTTTTTGAGTTGGAAGTTAGAAGTTGGTGTTATTTAGAATCAGCACCAATAAGGTTAGGGGTAAAAATAAATGGAGCGAAGACAGGCGTCCTCACTCCATTCACTAATCAACCTAACCTAACCACCTAAATCATAGCTAAGATACAACCTTTTTTGGTTCCTCCAAGAATTGCGAGGTACTTTTTTTTGTGTGAACGGTAGTTTTTATTGATTGAACTGTAAAAATCCTGAGTAAATGGTATGCATACTAGTCTGACTGTCAGTCAAGAAAAAAGCCCATCTGTAGATTACAGACGGGCTTTTTAATTTTTGTTAAAATCGTTTTAGGTTTGTTTTTTACGCACTATTTCATGCTTTTATACTCTTTCAGACCTTTCTTCAACCAGCCGCTGAAGACAACCGGATCGGAATGGTTCTGATAATCTGCCGAGCCGACAGGAATGTCTTTTCCATCCGGCGTTTGAAGAACATAATATGGCTGAGACGAGGTTTTGTATTCTTCGATTTGTTTCGCCGTCCATTTGTTACCGATGGTCCTTACATTGAAATCACGACCGTTGACTTTGATCGTCTTCTGCTCACTTTTAGGAAGCTCGGTTCGTTCATCGACATAAAGAGAAACAATCACGAAGTCATTTCTCAAATGCTCGATCACGCCAGGCTCTCCCCAAACGGATTGTTCCATTTTACGGCAGTTCACACATCCCCAGCCGGTGAAGTCGATGAAAATCGGCTTGTTGACTTTTTTCGCATAAGCGACTGCCTTATCGTAATCGTTGAATGCAAGCAATCCTTGCGGGCCTTCGTGCATTCCCGGTTCAGCGTGCATAGTATCGCTTGCCGAAGCGTTTCCGCCTCCACCAAAGCCTTTCGGAGCTTCTGCATAGAAATCAGGTGGCAGGAAAGCGTTGACCAATTTCAACGGAGCTCCCCACAGTCCCGGAATCAGGTACATGGTAAAGGCGAATGTCAGCGTTGCAATCATGGTACGACCAACTGATAATCTGTCAACCGGACTATCATGCGGCAAACGGAGCTTTCCAAACAGGTATAAAGTCAATGTTCCGAATACGGCCACCCAGATAGCGATGAACACTTCGCGCTCGAGCAAATGCCATTGCATGGTCGTGTCCGCTGTCGACAGGAATTTGAAGGCAAAAGCGATCTCGAGGAATCCGAGGAATACTTTTACTACGTTCAGCCATCCTCCTGAGCTTGGCATGGAATTCAACCAGGAAGGGAAGATTGCGAACAACATAAATGGAAGAGCGAGCGCCAGACCGAAGGCAAACATTCCCACCATCAACGCAGTTCCGCCGCCGTAAGCAGAGAGTCCGCCTAACAAGCCGCCCAAAATCGGACCGGTGCAGGAAAAAGATGCCAGTGATAAAACCAGTGCCATGAAGAAAATCCCGACGATTCCACCTTTATCTGCTTTTTCATCCGCTTTATTTACCCATTTGGAAGGCAATTGAATTTCAAATGCTCCGAGGAATGAAAGCCCGAATAAAAAGAGCATCGCAAAAAAGAAGATATTGAAATAGACGTTGGTAGATAATTCGTTTAGAATATGTCCTGCGCCGGTTGCTACAACAATTAACCCCAATAATACGTGGATTACAATAATCGATCCTCCGTATAAAAATGCGTTGCGGATGCCTTCTGCTCTTGTCTTGCTGCGCTTGGTAAAAAAGCTCACGGTCATCGGGATCATTGGGAATACGCAAGGCATGATCAACGCCGCAAATCCACTTATAAAAGCCAGGAAGAACACGCCCCAGAGCGTTTTGTTTTTCATGTCATTTTTGACCATTTTCCCTGGCTTGTCGATGGCCTTCATATTCGGCTGCTTCGGACTTTCCTTGGCATCCGTTTCATCTGCAGAAGCCTGATCGGCCGAGTCGATATCATTTGTCACTGGTACCTGCGCTGCGTCTTTGCAGCCTTTCACTGTTACGGTGAACGGCGCTTCGTGTGGCGGCAGACAGTGCGAATCGTCACAGGTCTGGAAGGAGAAAACACCATTGACTTTGAAATCCTTGTCTGTCAGAATATTGATTTTCTGTTTCAGTACAACCGTTCCGCTGTGCGAATATATGTCTTCATCGGCTTCATCATCGTGCTCAAAATGCGGCTTCGGCTCCAGTACTTTTCCTACGACCTGAAAATCTTTCGTTTTGGTGATCTCAATTTTTGTAGGAATGGAGAAAGCGCCTTTCGGGAGGTTCGCAGCATAAATATGCCAGTTCGGAACCATTGTGACGCGAGCTACGATGTAGGCTTCACACCCTTTCTGCTCTACGCTGATTTTCCATTGTACTTTATCTTCCGGAAGCTCGATCTGCGCCTTGGCGACAACGGTGGTCAGGAGCGTAAAAGCCAGCAGCAATGTTTTGAAAAAGGCGGTATAGCGCGGAACTGCAAGTTTCATAAAAAGGGATAAAAGGGTTTATATGGGTTTTCAGGGAATCGTAACGGTAAATTCGTGATCGACGGGCGGCAGGCACATGGTCTCATTACAAACCATGTAGGTTACATAGCCGGTAATCACGCCTTTGCTTCCGGGTGTGATCTTGCGAACGAAAACCACTTCATCTTTAAAGAAATCGAGCGATGCTTCGAAGTTTTCATCGTATTCACGAATGGGTTGCGGCTCTGTGACATCACCATCCCACTTCACGGTCGACAGATCGTTGAATACGAACGTAGTCGGCACGGGACCGATGTCGTTCTGAATGTGCTGGCTGTAAAGATGCCATCCACCGGCAATGGTTGCGCGGAATTCGATTTGTTTGAGAGCTGCGTTGTATTGCACGTTCCACACGACTTTCTCCTGTGAGAAAGAAAACGCGCTCACGGCAAGACAAAGAAATACGAGCAATTGTTTCATTGTTTTCGATCAATTCATCCAAAACTACGAAACGAATTGCCGTATCGTTCCTTTATAATCCGAATAATTATTGAAAAGCTAAAATCGGAGCTCAACGATGTGGTTGATCGGAAGCCACATGCCTCCTTTCAGGCAGATATAATTGGAACCGGTGGCCCAGATGGTTGTATTGATGCGCTTTAACCCCTCATCGTCGTGAAAAATGATCCCGACCTTGGTATGATAGCCATTCCCAAGCCTTGTAGCTTCTGCCAGGTGGCGCTGCAACTCCGGATCCTGTTTCAAATTCATGGGTGATTTGAAGCTCAACTCCTTCACCTGCTCTTTTTCGATCACTTCTGGTTCCATAGTTTTGTGGGTTTGATTTGCTAGCTGTAATTTAATAAAAAATTAATCGGATGCTAAAAAATCTTAAAAATTCTTCAAGCAATTCAACAAACAGCTAATAATCAGCATTTAACCGACCATCATCACCCTTCAGCACAGGTAATTTTCAGGATAGCTTTCGAACCGGAATCGGCCAGTCCTTTTCGTCCGATCTTGATTCCGGGAATCCACAGGATCTCGTTTTCATAAATCAATACAGGATAGTTATTCCGCTGTGACAGTGGAATTCCGGCATCTTTGAGTACATCGGAGACGAGCTGACTGCCTTTCATTCCCAACGAACGGATGCGATCGCTCTGCTGCCAGCTTCGATGCTCCAGTTTCGAGCGGTCAATTACTGCGGCATCAAGGTAGAGCGAATGCTTATCCCAAAACTCCGGTAAGATTCCAATTTCTTCAATCTTGAATTCCCAATGTTTTTTAGTTGAAAGCAAAGTCCGGAAATGTTTGTTCTCTTTGATGACCGTCGTATCGCCGATCTCTACCCTTTTTCCATCCGGACCTTCAGCCAGCTGGTCCAGACGCTCGACCGACCACGAAGGCCAGCCCGATCCATAAACAAAAGCCAGCTTCTGTTCCGAAGTGAATTGCTGCCAGGTTTCGACCGGGAGTTGTTGGTGTTCTTTCCACGATCGTACTTGTTCAGCTGTCTGCTGACGAACCGTTTGCTGCAAGTTGCGCAGCTGTTCCATAAGAATGCGACCGTTTTCTTCCAGCTGCGGATGCTCCTGTTTCAACGCCGGCAACAGCGTATTCCGGAAAACGTTTCGCAGGTAATTGCTGCTTTGGTTGCTTTGATCTTCGCGCCAGACGATGTTATTCTCTTCCGCGTAGGCGATCAATGAGGATTTGGGCAATGCCAGGAACGGACGAATAATGCCGTCTTTTTCCGGATGCATTCCCCCGAGTCCGAACAAACCGCTTCCCCGGAAGTATTGGAGAAAAAAGGTCTCGACCTGATCATCGAGGTGATGGGCCAGAACAACGGCGTGCTGTTCGGAACGATCGACCCATTCTTTAAACAATTCACGACGAAAGGTCCGGGCCGCGGCTTGCAGATTCACGCCTTTCCGTTTCGTCCATTCAACCGGGCAACGATGAATATGCACAACCAATCCGAGCTTTTGGGCAGTACGACGTACCAATTCTTCATCGGCATCGCTTTCATTGCCGCGCAACTGGTAATTGACGTGCAGGATTTCGGGTTGTTGTCCGTTCGCAACCAAAGCATGCAGCAACACCATGCTATCGACACCGCCGCTGCAGGCTACAAGCAGTTTCCGTTTCGACCAGTCGACTTTCCGGATTGCGGTCGCTACCACTGACATTTTCCGATGGTTTCGAGGATGCGACCGACTTTGATGCGGCATTCTTCGTATTCGGCTTCCGGATCGGAAAGAATGGTGATCGCCCCACCGACGCCGCAGTTCAGGCGATTTTGTTTCCGATCCAGCACCAGCGAACGGATCATGACATTCAGATCGAAATCGCCGTTCGGTGCAATATAGCCCATGCTTCCGGAATAGATGCCACGTGTAAATCGCTCGGTTTTCTCCGCCCATTCCATCGCCGCAACTTTCGGTGCACCAGTCATGGATCCCATCGGGAACAGTGCTTTGATGATTTCCGAAAAAGGCATGTTTTCCTTCAATTCGCAGGAAACCGTCGAAATAAGCTGGTGTACGGTCGGGAAAGTATAAACGCCGAACAATTCATCGACCTGAACGCTTCCTTTGGCCGCCACACGTGAAAGATCATTGCGCACGAGGTCGACGATCATGACGTTTTCGGTCCGGTCTTTCAAATTGGTTTGCAATTCGTTGCGGATCGCTTCATCCGTTACCGGATCGTTGTGTCTGCGAGCCGTTCCTTTAATGGGTTGCGAGATCAGCCGATTTCCGGTTTTACGCAAAAAACGCTCCGGACTTGCCGAGGCGATCATCCAGTCATCCGATTCATAGAGTAAGGAAAAGGGTGCGCGGCTGATATCATTCAATGCATGATAAACGCCTGTGAAGGTTTCGCACTGCACATTTTCCGCTACCATTTCCTGGCAATAGTTGATCTCGTAGAGATTTCCCAACCGGATCTGTTCCTGCAAAACACGGATCTGCTCGAGGTAATCTGCTTTCGACTGACGCGGCTTCCACTCTACTTCTACCGTTTGTTCATCCGGCTTCAAACACGCTTCGGCCAGCCGATGGTTTTCGGGATTATTGCTTCCTTCAGCCAGAACGACTTGATCATCTTCTATAAAGTAGAAGCTTTCCGGCACCCACGCGGCAATCAGTGGAAAACGTTCGCTCACCGGTTCCTGTCCGGGATAGATCACCTTGCGCAATTCGTAGGAAAGCGAAAGAAAAACAGTCTGATCGCAGTGGTCTTCAATGAAACGATCGAACCCACTCCAATCGAAGGCAATGTAGCTTTCAAACCGGCTTCGTTCACCGATGCCGATCCGCCAGCTGCCGTCGTTTCCGTTGAGTGCGATGCGGGTTTTCATCTTATTGCAAAGATACGAACATTGAAAGGAAGAATAACGCAGTAGGACAGGTCGCGACCTGTCCTANNCTGAATTATGCATTCTGAATTGTATAGTATTTTTACCACATGCTGTACCGATTCCTAAAGCTGATCATCTCGTTGAGTATCCGGATCTATTACCGGGAAATTCGTGTGCTGAACCGGGAAAACCTGGAGCACGACGGGCCGATGATCCTGATCGCGAATCACCCGAACACGCTGATGGATGCCTGGATTCTCGGCTATATCAATCGTCGACGTGTCAATTATATGGCGAAAGCGACGTTTTTCAATTCTCCTTTCAAGCGAAAAATGCTCAGTGCATTGGGTATGATCCCGATCAACCGCAAAAGCGATGGTGCCGTTGCCGGCGTTGCCAATAAAGATTCGTTCGAAGCGTGCTATGAGCTACTCGAGCGCGGCGGTGTGCTGGCAATCTTTCCGGAAGGAACGAGCTATCTCGAACGCAAGCTGCGGGAGCTGAAAACCGGTACGGCCCGTATTGCGCTGGAAGTGGAGAAACGAACGAATGGGCGCATGGATTTGCTGGTGGTGCCTGTAGGACTGAACTATGTGAGTGCCGACCGGTTTCGTGGAAGTGTGATGGTGCATGTGGGCAAGCCAATCTCCGTCGATCCTTTTCTGGAAGAATACCACGTTAACCAGGGATTGACTGCCAAAAAACTTACGGAGCGCTTTAGGAGTGAGCTATCGCGCGTATTTGTGACCATGAGCGACGACGTGAAAGACCAGCTCGTTCAGCAGCTCACGTTTTTGTTCGAATCGCGCTATGCGGAAGAAAAAGGTGTACGTCAATCGATCGGAATTCTGAAAACAGTGCTCGACCGTCTGGACGAAATTTCTGTAACGGCTCCGTGGAAGCTCGATGAGCTACGTGAACAAGCCAATGAGCTAACACGTCAGCTGCATTTCTTTGGTATTCGTCCGCATTTTCTCGACCGTCCCTACCGGAGCACGCTTTACCTCCGTCAGACGTTGCAATCCTATTTATTCTTATTGCTGACGATCCCGCTTTTCCTTTTCGGATTCGTTCACAGTGCCTTGCCCTATTACTTCATCGGCTGGCTGGTGCCGCGTATTACGAAGGAAGTGGAATACCACGCCCCGCTATCGGTTTTGCTAAGCATGTTTCTCTACCCGATCGTTTATACGGGCTGGGCCATTGCGTTCAACTGGCTGTTCGATCCATCGCTGCTGTTATTGTTAGGCTACATCGCCGCGTTACCACTAAGCGGATTGTTCGCCCATTTTTTCCTTCGCTACATGAAGCATTTGTTTTTCAAGCAGCAATTCAGCCGATTTGCCCGCAGCCGGAAACAGGTTTTTCTTCAATTGAAAGCGCAACGCGCGGCGTTAAAGGAACTGGTTTTTCAAAACTGATCAAAGACCTATACTCTAGTAGAGACGAATCAGCGATTAGTTGAAAGAGCTCATCGTCGGTTAGGAAAATGAGCTGTCTTCGACATTTAGTCTCTCCTAATTTTAGGTGGTTTTATCCAGCTGTGATGTGTTTCTTTCCTGTAGTCTTTTCGTCAATCCATTCGTGTGAGACGTTAAACCCAGCGATCCAGATAAATCCCGCCGGCTCGTTGAATAATGAATTGGCAAAATTTCGGGTAGTGAATTTAAGCGACAGGAAATTTTCCAACGGTTTTGATCTTAAGTAATTGAAGTACGATTTGCTTTGCTCGTCAAGTGCTTTCTTGATAAAAGCATCATATTCGAGATCGTATTCTTCAGACATAATCTCAAAAGTATCTTCCATGAGATTGGGAGCGTTGATCTGAAGGTGGACACAATGACAAATCACCAGTTTTAGCGTTTTTGCAGTCCAGTTTTCAGCATCTTCCGAATTGCCTTCCCAGTTGTAATAATCGATCAGGACAGTCAGTTTTCTGTCAAATAAATCCCCTTCTTCAAATTGAATAGATTCTATAGAGCTATCGTGGAAATAGAGATCTTCGATTTCTTGTTTGTAGTTAATCATATATAGAGAAAGCTGTCGACTATTCAAAAGAACAGAAATAATTGACTTATGAGGCTTTTTGTGATAGAAATGACATAAATTGAAAGAGCAGAAACACCAGAATGCTCCTATTCCACCTGAAACAGAGATAGTTTCCGAATCGAAAGTTATCTGAAACTGTAGATACCGGTATTTTTTCATCTTTTTTCTTTGAATGAACCGGGCATTTGTTATTTTTGCGCCCTAGTTCTTTGGACAGAATAACAAAGGTGAGGTGGGTGAGAGGCTGAAACCACCAGTTTGCTAAACTGACGTACGGGTAACCGTACCGCGGGTTCGAATCCCGCCCTCACCGCAGATACAGTTTCGAGCGTGAGTTGTGAGTGTGAGTCACTTAGGATTTAAGTTTCGAAAATTGGAACACAAGAGTTGCACAGATGGAAAAAGCTACTATCTTTGCACTCCGAAAAAGGGTCGGAAACGTCCGGCAAACTTTTGAAATAGGGCATTTTGTTCGGGGCGTAGCGTAGTCCGGTCATCGCGCCTGGTTTGGGACCAGGAGGTCGCAGGTTCGAATCCTGCCGCCCCGACGAGGGGGATGAGTGATCATCCCCCTTTTTTTTTATTGAAGGTTTCAGGTTTGAATCCTGACGAGGTCACGTAGCTCAATTCCGTCGTTTACAGTCGGGAAGCACCTACCGAAAGTGACTGAAGAAAGATATTAGGTCCCGTAGCTCAGCTGGATAGAGCACCTGCCTTCTAAGCAGGCGGTCTTTGGTTCGAATCCAAACGGGATCACAAAAAAGAAAAGAGCATTTTACCCGAGTAAAATGCTCTTTTCTTTTTCCTCAATACTCACTTTCGCGCTCACACTGTTGCTAAGCTTGTTTGCATAATTCTTGAAAATACCGTATTTACACGGTTGATTTGAATTGTCATTATAGATTGACACTAACACTTAACATAATGGTAGATTTCAAGAAAAGGCTGAATAAAACAGAAATAGAGAAAAAAACCAATCCTGTAGAGTTATATGATTCTTTAGATAGAAGTAGTATAGCGGGGCCATTAAGGCCAGCTCAGGCTAGAATCCTTAGCGATTGGTTTACAGCAAAAAAGGATCAGCGGGATTTAATAATAAAATTACATACGGGAGAAGGTAAAACCTTGATAGGTCTGCTAATATTACTGTCCAAACTCAACTCTGGTAGTGGTCCGTGTCTATATGTATGTCCAAATAAATATTTGGTTGATCAAGTTTGTAATGATGCCAAAAAATTTGGTGTACCATATTGCATAATAGAAGATGATGGGTCAATACCTAACGAATTTATTGATAGTGAGAAAATCTTAGTGACCCATGTGCAAAAAGTTTTTAATGGTAAATCCAAATTTGGGATTGGAAATAATTTCGTTCACGTTGAAAACTTAATTCTTGATGATTCACATGCTTGCATAGACTCGATTAAGGACTCATTTACAATCACAGCTGGAACCGGAACAAAGCTATATTCAAAAATAATTGAACTATTTAATGATGAATTGTCTGACCAGGGAGAAGGGACTTTCCTTGAAATTCTCAATTCTGACAATAATTCATTCTTGCCTATCCCGTATTGGACGTGGATCGACAAATCTGATCAAATATTAAAAATTTTGTCTGAGCATAAAGACGATGAGTCGGTAATGTTCACTTGGCCTATTATTAAGGATGATATAAAGAATTGTCAAGGGTTCGTATCTGGAAAAGCTTTTGAAATTACCCCCATCCATGTCCCGATCGATAAGTTCTCTTCTTTCAGTAAGGCTAAGCAACGTACTTTAATGTCCGCCACCACCCAGGATGATTCGTTTTTTATTAAAGGTTTAGGTTTTAATCCAGAATCGGTCAAAAATCCATTAGTTAATCCGGAGCAAATTTGGTCAGGTGAGAAGATGATCATAATTCCCTCCCTTATTGATGATTCATTAGACAGGGAAAAAATTGTAAGTGTTTATGCGACACCCAATAATAAAAGGAATTTTGGGGTTGTAGCCTTAACGTCATCATTCCAACAATCTGAACAGTATTTACAATATGGCTCGATAGCAGCAAAGTCCTCTGATATCGTAAAAGTAGTGAATGAGTTGAAAACAGGAAATTATGCGAAAACCGTTGCAATAGCAAATAGGTATGACGGAATTGATCTACCAGACTCAAGTTGCAGGATTTTGCTCTTCGACAGTAAACCTTTTTTCTATTCCTTGGCTGAACGATACGAAGAAATTAATAGGCTAAACAGTGATTTGTTGAACATAAGAATAGCTCAAAGAATCGAACAGGGCTTAGGTCGAAGCGTTCGTGGAGAAAAAGATTACAGCGCCATTTTGTTAATAGGAGGTGATTTAGTGAGATTTATTAAAAGTTCTCAAACCAATAAATATTTCTCTTCACAAACGAAAAAACAAATTGAAATTGGAATGGAAATAGCACAGATGGCGTCAGCTGAAGTAGAAGCGAAAGATGATCCTATAGAAGTTGTAATTTCTTTAATAAATCAATGTTTGCAGCGTGATGAAGGTTGGAAAGAGTTCTATAGGGAAGAGATGAATAAAATTAAATTGCCAGGAATGAATACCGGATTATATGATATTCTAATTCTTGAAAGAGAGGCAGCCGTTCAAAATTATTTAGGCGATTATGAAAAAGCCTGTAACCTAATTCAAAAAATAGTTGATGAACATTGTTCCGATGACAATGAGAAAGGTTGGTATCTTCAGATACTAGCTAGGTACAAATATCAACTTAGTAAAATTGAAGCTAACTCGATTCAAAAAAGTGCATTCCTAAAAAACAATGAACTTTTAAAGCCGAAAGAAGGAATAATCTACAAGAAATTAGATTATATAGATCAAAGTAGAATCAATAGAATCAAGAATTGGGTTAACAAACATGCAACTTATGAAGAGCTGATGCTTACGGTAGATGGTGTTCTATCCGATTTACATTTCAATTCGGGCGCGGATAAATTCGAGTTAGCCTTAAAAGATTTGGGAACGATGCTTGGGTTTCTCAGTCAAAGACCAGACAAAGAAATTAAAAAAGGTCCCGATAATCTATGGTGCGGCGTAAAAAATCAATATTTCATTTTTGAATGTAAAAGTGAAGTATTAATAGAAAGAATAGAAATAACTAAAGGAGAATGTGGTCAAATGAATACACATTGTGCATGGTTTGAATCCGAATACGGAGACGCTCCAGTAAAACGAATTTTGATTCATCCTACTAAGGATTTATCTTATCATGCACATTTTACACATTCTGTAGAGATTATGAGGAGAGGTAAACTAAAATTCTTGAGAGAAAACGTCAAAAGTTTTTTTAAAGAATTCAAAATTTACTCGTTAGATTCGGTTCTAGAAAATACAATTCAAGAATTTTTAATAACTCATAAACTTGATATGGATTCTTTATTGACGGAATATTCAGAGAAGTATTTTCATAAAAAGTCATGACAATCTTTTTAGATCCCGCATCAAAAACCGAAACTTCTCTAATCAGGATCACAAAAGAAAAGCGGATTACGTAGTGATTCGCTTTCCTTTTTCCTCAATACCCGCTCTCACACCTGACTGCCAACAGGCAGGCCCACACTGAAAATTCCGGCCAATGCTCTCTTTCTTTTCAGCGCGAATGTGAGAATCGAGTGCGGAAGAGCTAATCCATTTTAAATCTCAAAGGGATCACCAAATGGGAGAATTGATCAAATTGGATCGGTTCTCCCATTTTTGTTCCTGCTAAAACCCGCTCTAGCTCTGGGATTAAGACAAAAACCGAATTGATTCTTCGGGTTCGAGCTCTGTCAGGATTGACTTTTTGTTTAATTAGCTCAACCTCTGTCTTTGTCTAAGTTGATTTTGGTGTAATCTATTAGAATATCATGGTTATATGACATTTAAGAGTTTGAGGAATACTTATATTTATCAATAGATAAGTCATGTATAAACCACAACTTAAAATCATTGTTGAAAAGAACTCTGGACATAATAAATAAACCCGAACAGGTAAAATCTATTCTAACTTCGATTAGAAAGGATGATCATTTTGCAAAAACTTTTGAAGGGATTACCGAGAATGGCTTGTTAAATGGCTTTTATACAAACCTTGCCTTAATTAATGGAGTGGTGATAGGATATGTGAAAATCAAAGGTCAATATAATCGCGACAAAGGAGACCTAAAATTGGAAGTTGTTCCAGGTAATCTGTATTGGATTATTTTGACTCTTGCTTTATTGGTTTTTGCTTTTTTAACCTACAAAGGAATTACTGAAAACAAGATGTTCTATATAGGTTCTTTGTTATTTCTTTTCATGGTTTTGGGTTGGACAATTGCCTTCGTATTGGAAAGTAAGAGTTTCATGAAACATATTAATAGAATCATTAACTAAGCACTTCCAACGCCATCGGAAATTCAACGTTTTAACGTTTCTGTTTTCGTTTGACACATGAAATAACTTCAAGTTCGGGAATTCGTCCCAAATCCTCTACCAAAAAGTTAGATATTTCCTTAATCAGGGTCGCAACGGCACAAAATACTAATTATCAATCGCTATTATCGGAATACTAACCTTCGATGCCATCATTCAATAGCTTTAAAGCTAATTTCGTTTTTTACTTGAGGACGAATCACCCTCTACTTTCAGTAAAAGTCACAAGTTAATCAGCAAATATCATAACTTGCTATCTGCTCATTCTTCGGAACTTTGGAGAATAAACACAACATCAAAAATGACGGTTATGAAACAATTGTTATTGAGCATGCTTCTGCTGGTATCGCTGGGAAGCTGCGCGGCTCCGATCAGGAACGCAAAAACCGAAACGTTCAAAGTCGCTGGCAATTGCGATATGTGTAAAAACACCATTGAAACGGCTGCCAACAAAAAAGGCATTTCCGAAGCCGAATGGGACAAGGACACCAAAGTACTCAAGCTGACATACGACAGCCAACAAACAACTGCTGACGAAGTACTGAAGCGCATCGCGTATGCCGGATACGACAATGAAAAGTTCCTTTCGCCGGACGATGCTTATGCGAAGCTTCCGGAGTGCTGCCATTATGATCGCCTGAAAAAAGACGTAGTTGTAACGGAGCCGGTTAAAGAACCTGTGACGGAAATCAGCCAGGAACCGGAAGCAGAGAAAAATCCGCTGGCTGAGGTCTATGCTGCTTACTTTGCGACAAAAGATGCACTGGTAAAAGATGACGCCGCGACGGCTTCTGCAAAAGCAAATGCATTGGCAAAAGCGATCAAAGCGGTCGATATGCAAGCGATGTCCGCTGAAGAGCATGCTGCGTGGATGAAGATCGAAAAAGACTTGCTGACACATGCCGAACAGGTCGGTGGAACTAAAGACATCGGGAAGCAGCGCGAACACTTTGTTTTGCTGTCAAAAGATATGTATACCGTTTCAAAAACGATCAAAGCGGATCAAACCCTTTATTACCAGCACTGCCCGATGTACAATGGCGGCGCGGACTGGCTGAGCAAGGAAAACGCAGTGAAAAACCCGTACTACGGAAGCTCTATGCTGACGTGTGGAAAAACAACTGAGACGATCAAATAAAGCCGATGAAGATCTATATAAAGAACATGGTTTGTAACCGATGTAAGTCGGCGGTGAAGTCCGAGCTCGAACAGCTCGGGCTTCAGCCGCTTATGGTCGATCTGGGAGAAGTCGAATTGAAAGAAGACCTGACAGATGAACAAAAGCAAGTGGTAAACGACCGTTTCAAGTCCCTGGGTTTTGAGCTAATCGACGATAAGAAGAGCAGACTTATCGAACGTGTGAAAAACCTCGTGGTAGAGCTGGTCCATCATTCGGACGAACAGCTCAACATGAATGTTTCAGACTACCTCGTGCAACACATTCCCATGGAATACAAATACCTCAGCAACCTGTTTTCCGAGGTTGAAGGCACAACGATCGAAAAGTTTTACATTGCCCAGCGCATCGAGCGCGTGAAAGAACTGCTGGTGTACGACGAGCTGTCGCTGAGCGAAATCGCCGACCTGATGGGCTACAGCAGCGATGCCTATCTGAGCACGCAGTTCAAGAAGGTCGTTGGATTGACGCCGAGTCACTTCAAAAAAGTCAAAGCCTCCAAGCGCAAACCGCTCGACCAACTGTAAAAGTCATAAGTCTATCAGAAAAAAGCATAAGGTATAACTATCATTTCCAATGAACCTTTGTGGTATAAATTGGAAATTATGGAAACAACAGACCGCGATACGCTCGTTATTCCACTCGAAGGAGTCGAAAGCGAGCACTGCGCAATGATCGTTGACAACGGGCTGAAACAGCTGGAAGGTGTAACCACACACAAAGTAGAGCTGAACAACAACCGCGCGATCATTAACGAAACCAAAGCGTACAATATCCTGCCGAATGCTGTGAAAGCAATCCGTGATCTCGGCTACGGCGTGACGACCGTGAAAAAGAGCTTTCCGGTTCTGAACATGACCTGCGCTTCGTGTGCGATCAGCGCGCAGACCATCCTCGAAAACACGAAAGGTGTTGCCGGTGTATCGGTAAACTACGCCAATAATAGGGCGGCTGTCGAATACATCCCGACGATCACGAACCCGAAAGCGCTTCAGGCAGCCATGCGTTCGATCGGTTACGAACTCATGATCGACGAAACGGAATCCGCTCACGACACGCTCGAAGAGCTGCATCAGCAGAAGTTCCGCAAGCTGAAGCGTAAAACGGTTGGAGCCATCTTATTGTCGGTTCCCGTAGTTGCTATCGGTATGTTCTTCATGCACATGCCTTATGCCAACTACATCATGTGGGCTTTCTCAACACCGGTGATCGTTTGGCTGGGTAAGGATTTCTTCGTCAACGCCTGGAAGCAGGCAAAGCACCGCTCGGCGAATATGGACACGCTCGTAGCGCTGAGCACCGGGATCGCATACCTGTTCAGTGTCTTCAACACGCTGTTCATGGAAGTGTGGCACAGCAAAGGATTGCATGCTCACGTCTATTTCGAAGCAGCAACCGTCGTGATCGCATTCATTCTGCTAGGGAAACTGCTCGAGGAAAAAGCAAAAGGCAACACTTCGTCCGCCCTGAAGAAGCTGATCGGGCTGCAGCCGAAAACGGTAACGATCCTGAACAAAGGTGAGTCGGAAGAAATTCCAATTGTCAACGTTGCCATCGGCGATACGATCGTTGTAAAACCGGGTGAAAAGATCGCGGTAGACGGAACGGTCATTTCCGGGAAATCGTTCGTTGACGAAAGTATGTTAAGCGGTGAGCCGCTTGCGGTTGAAAAGACTGAAGGCTCCAAAGTCTTTGCCGGAACGATCAATCAGAAGGGAAGTTTTCATTTCAAAACAGAAAAGGTCGGCGATGCAACGATGTTGGGCCAGATCATTAAAATGGTTCAGGACGCACAAGGAAGTAAAGCCCCGGTACAAAAGCTCGTTGATAAGATCGCGGGAATTTTTGTTCCGGTCGTACTGGGGATTGCAGTGCTGACGCTAGTTCTTTGGGTAACGCTCGGTGGCGACAATGGATGGACACAGGGAATTCTTTCCCTCGTTACCGTACTTGTGATTGCATGTCCGTGTGCGCTTGGACTGGCGACGCCAACAGCCATTATGGTCGGCGTCGGAAAAGGTGCCGAGAACGGGATATTGATCAAAGACGCCGAAAGCCTCGAGCTGGGCCGGAAAGTGAACGCTGTCGTACTCGACAAAACCGGAACCATCACCGAAGGGAAACCGAAGGTAACCGGCATCGAATGGCTGAAAAACGACAACAGCACGCAATCCGTTCTTTACAGCATAGAGAAGCAATCCGAACATCCGCTTGCTGAATCGGTGATCAAACACCTGGCACAAAGTGAAACAGTGCATGTGCACCACTTTGAAAGCATTACCGGGTTCGGTGCAAAGGCAGAAGTAACTGGAAAAACATGGTTCGTCGGGAACAAAGCCCTGCTGAATCAGAACGAGGTCACCATTGCCACTAAGCTGCTGGACACTGCCAATAGGTGGCTGTCTGAGGCAAAAACAGTGATTTTCTTTTCCGATGACAAACAGGCGCTAGCCGTAATCGCTATTTCCGATGAGATCAAGGAAACATCCATCGAGGCGGTGCGTCAGCTCCAGGAATCGGGTATCGAAGTGTACATGCTCACCGGTGACAATCAACAAACGGCAAAAGCTATTGCGAAGAAAGCCGGGATCGCTCATTTCAAAGCAGAAGTATTGCCCGGCGATAAGTCGGCCTTTGTTCAGCAACTGCAATCAGAAGGAAAAATTGTGGCAATGGTCGGCGATGGTATCAACGATAGCAACGCTCTGACGCAGGCAGATGTCAGCATCGCCATGGGCAAAGGCAGCGACATTGCGATGGACGTTGCCCGGATGGTGATCATTTCGTCGGATCTCATGAAAATCCCGATCGCATTCCAGCTCTCAAAGCAAACTGTAGCAGCCATCAAACAGAACCTCTTCTGGGCATTTATCTACAACGTGATCGGTATTCCGATCGCTGCCGGAGCGCTCTATCCTGTGCATGGATTTTTGCTCAATCCGATGATCGCCGGGGCTGCCATGATGCTTAGTTCATTGAGCGTTGTCAGC
>DJFN01000215.1 GCA_002432085.1 Flavobacteriales bacterium UBA5871 | reverse complement strand
TCTCCAGGGTTATGGACACGGCGATTTGTTCGTACACATCAACGTCTGGACACCGAAGAAAATATCCAAAGAAGAACGCGAGATCCTTGAAAAACTGCGCAGCAGCGAGAACTTTGCTCCGGCACCCGAAAAAGGGGAGAAAGGCTTTTTCAAGCGCGTGAAAGATATGTTCCACGGATAATTAAAAAGTTTACTTGTTTGAAAGGGCTGCGCTGGTTAATCACGCAGCCTTTTTTGTTAGTTTTAGTTTATGAAAGCGTTCTTCTTCCGTCAGACTTCGGGCAAACAGCAGTGGTGGGCCTATCTCACGACTTTTTTTCTCGTTATTTCCGGTATGCTCGGTTTTGGTAATATGCCGCTGCTACTGTTCATGTCAATGAAAGGCTTTACTGCCGAACAGCTGAATGTGATGACACCTGCCGACTACGAAGCGGTATTGGGAACCAACCTGTTCTTCACTTTCAACCTGGTGCCGTTCATGATTGGCTTTGGAATGCTGCTCATCGCTTTCAAATTCGTTCACTATCGTCCGATCCGATCGTATTTCACTTCCCGAAAAGTCTTTGATTTTAAGCGCTTTCTCACGGGATTTGCACTAACGGGTCTGATGATGGGAATCCTGTTTGTCATAGGCTTCGTGCAGGGCGCTGAGAACCTGGTATGGAACTATGAGCCGGAAGCATTTTTCACACTCTTTTTGATCTGTCTTTTCATCGTGCCGCTGCAAACAGGCTTTGAAGAGCTTATGTTTCGTGGTTATCTCTTACAGCTGTTTGGTCGCGCTACTTCCCGTGGAATCGTAGTGATTGTGTTCAACGGCTTGTTATTCGGCATGCTGCATTCCTTCAATCCTGAAGTCACAGCACTGGGCTGGTTCGCGATGGTGTTTTATGTAATGGCCGGAATCTTCGCGTCATTTATAACGCTCATGGACGACGGCATCGAGCTTTCCTGGGGCTTTCACACGGTCAACAACTTCTTCGGAATTCTCCTGGTTACCAACAAATGGCAGGTCTTCCACACCGATGCGCTTTTCCTCGATACATCAAAGCCCGCGGTCGGCTGGGATATGTTCGTTACCTTATTCATCTGCTATCCGTTGCTGGTGCTGGCTTTCGCGAAAATTTATAAATGGGCGGGGTGGAAACAGCGTTTGTTAGGAAGTTGACAAGTTATTGAGTTGGAGAGTTTTTGAGTTGTTCAGGTAACGATGCGCGATTGTTTCATTATCAGAACAAAAAAGTAAAGCCTCAACTCATAAACTGCCAACTCACCAACTCAATAACTGAACTTTTCAAGTTTCTGCTAACTTTATCCAAAATCTTACCAAATGCTCGAAGTACAACAACTCACCAAACGCTTTCAGCGCAAGGCAGCACTGGATAACGTATCCCTGTCGCTGCGTACCGGTGAGATCTTCGGGCTGCTCGGACCGAACGGTGCAGGGAAAACAACGCTGATCCGCGTCATCAATCGCATCGTGGAACCGGATTCCGGACACGTTCGTTTCAAAGGCGATCTGCTTCAGCAAAAACACCTGCTCAGTATCGGTTATCTGCCGGAAGAACGCGGTTTGTACCGCAATATGACGGTTGAAGCACATGCGCTGTTCCTCGGAATGCTGCGCGGTATGACGAAAAACGATGCGCGTCAGGCGCTGCAATACTGGCTTGAGCGCTTCGATATCCAGGATTGGCGGAAAAAACGCATCGATGAGCTTTCCAAAGGAATGGCGCAGAAAGTACAATTCATTTGTGCGGTGCTCCACGAGCCGGAGCTGCTCATTCTCGATGAGCCGTTTTCGGGCTTCGATCCGGTGAATGTCGAGCTGATCAAGCAGGAGCTCATCGAAATGAAAGCGAAAGGCAAAACGATCCTCATTTCGACCCACAATATGAAAAGCGTGGAAGAGATCTGCGACCGCGTGGCACTGATCCATCAGTCGAAAAAGATCATGGAAGGCAGCGTAACGGCTTTGCAGGAATCGGCCAAAACGGGCGAATACGCTGTGAAGTTCCGCGGCTCGATGATCGCTTTTGTCAATGCCTTATGGACCGGATTTGAGCTCATAGACAAAGAAATTTTAGGCGATGACCGCTTCGTGGCCCGTGTTAAAATGCGTGGCGACAACAACTTCGAGGACCTGCTGCGAACATTGATCGGACAGGTAAAGATCGAAGCGGCGTGGGAAGTATTGCCATCGATGCAGGAATTATTCATTGAAGCCGTTTCAGAAAAACAAACAGGAACAACAGAAGCATGAGAAACAGCTGGATCATTGCACAAAGAGAATTGTGGGAACGCATCGGCAGCCGTTCGTTCCTGGTCATGGCCCTGATCGGTCCGTTGCTGGTGTTGTCGATGACCTACCTCTTGTTTGTCCTCGGCGGAAACGAGCAGCAGCAATGGAAAGTACTGATCGCCGATCCGAAAGAAATAATGGACAACAAGATCATGTCCAATAAGGATCGGGCTGTCGAATATTCTTTTATCGCCAAATATGTCGAGATCGAGGAATTTGCCAATGATCCGCAATACAAATCGTTCGACGCACTGATTGAGGTCAACGAGAAAGTACTGACTAACAAAGTCGGATTCGTTTTCTACCGCGAAAAACCTTCCATGAATATGTCGATCAACCTGCGTTACCACGTAGAGCGACGACTCGAAGAAATTCTGGCGGAAGAATTTACGGACCTGTCACAAGCCGATTTCCGGAAGATCAAGCAACCGCTGACACTCAATTTCCACAATGTTTACGATCCAACCGACAGCGCGAGCGATCTCGGCGGCTGGGTAGGTTTGTTCTTCGGAGCAGTCATTTTCGTGTTCATCTTCCTGTTCGGCATGACCATTCTGCGCTCCGTTTCCCGGGAAAAAAGCAATCGAATTGTAGAGCTGCTCGTGTCGACCGTTCATCCGCGTACGCTCATGCTCGGCAAAATCATCGGAATCGGGCTCGCCGCCTTTTTGCAATTCCTGCTCTGGCTCACGGTTATTGCTATAGGTCTGTATTTCATGCGCGAAACGATCTTCGTCGATTTGTACGACGCTTCCAATATCACCGCTGCCAACGCTTCGCAGGATTACAACGAGTTCGTAGAGCTGGTGTTCTCGCGTATCCAGTATACGAACATGCTGCTGTACTTCTTCCTGTTCTTTACCGTTGGCTATTTGTTTTACGGAGCGTTTTTCGCTGCTTTGGGCGCCGTTACGGGTTCCGAATCCGACGGGCAGCAATTCCTGCTTCCATTGATCGCTTTGCTGCTGTTTGCCTTGTATGCAGGTTATTACGCACTTAACAATCCGGACAGCTCGTTAACGACATTCTACCATTATTTTCCGTTCACATCGCCGGTTGTGGTGATGGTGAAGCTTGCAACCGGTTACGGCGAAGGACAAGGCTATACGCTCTATATTTCATTGATTATTCTGCTCCTCAGCGCATTTGTTGTTCTGGCCATTGCCGGAAGACTCTACAAAAACGGACTCCTTCAATTCGGTCACGCGGTCCGTTTACGTCAGATCATCCAATGGCTTAAAATGAAGTAAACATGCGTGTTGCGGTTATCGATCTGGGGACGAATACCTTTAATGTGCTCGTTGCGGATGTGCACGAGAACGGCTTTAAAGTCATTCACAACAGCAAGGAAGGTGTGGCGCTCGGCATGGGCGGCATCAACCAGGGATTTATTGCTCCGGAAGCTATGCAGCGCGCATTGAAAGCTTTCGAATCGTTTATGCACATCTGCGTCAAACACCAGGTTTTCTGCGTAAGAGCGATAGGAACGTCGGCTTTGCGCGATGCCAGCAACGGAAAAGAGCTCGTCGACAAAGTGAAAAAGCTTTATGGTGTTCGTATCGAGATCATTGAAGGCCTGCGTGAAGCGCAATTGATCTACGACGGCGTGCGCTGGCTCTACGATTTTGCTGAACCGTCCCTGATCATGGACATCGGTGGCGGAAGCACGGAATTCATTCGCGGTCACGGCAACGAGCCTTTGCAATCCTGTAGCCTGAACATCGGAGTTTCACGGGCTGTTCAGCTCTTCGATCTTTCCGATCCGTATACCGAAGCCGATCAGAAGCTCGTGACGAATTGGTTCGAGGAAAATGCAGGTGAGCTGGATGGATTCGACACCTGCACGACGCTCGTTGGCGCTTCGGGAAGCTTCGAGACCTTTTACGAAATGATCCACAAAAAACGCTTTCCGAAAACCACGCACACTATTCGATTGAAGCGTCCCGAGCTGGACCACATCCTCGATTGGCTCATTCACTCGCGTTTCGAAGAGCGGGAAAATCATCCGTACATCATTCCGATCCGCCGGAGAATGGCACCGATCGCCGCGCTGAAAACCAAATGGATCCTCGAGAAATTCAACATCAAGGACATCGTGGTTTCACCTTTCGCGCTGAAAGAAGGCGTATTGAAAGAGGAGAAGAAAAAGTGGGACAAAATTTGAATGCAGTCCGCCGAAGGCGGACAGAATGCACAATTTAGGTGCCGCTCATTCTGAATTATGCATTCTGAATTGTGCATTATAATTATCTTTCGAAAAAAAATCCATGGCCAAAATTCTGATCGTAGACGACGAGCGTGCAATCCGCCGCGCATTGCGTGAAATTCTTGAATTCGAGAACTTCCATGTGGAGGAAGCCGAAAACGGTATGGAAGGATTGGAGAAAGCCAAAAACGGTTTGTTCGATATGATCTTTTGCGACATCAAAATGCCGCAGATGGA
>DJFN01000211.1 GCA_002432085.1 Flavobacteriales bacterium UBA5871 | reverse complement strand
GGAGCTGTTCGACAAGCTCTTCGGTGAAGGCAACGTGAAAAGCGAAAAAGAGCTGCGCGAGCGCATCAAAGCGGATCTCGAGCAGATGTTCGCCAACGATTCCGACCGTTTGCTGACGCGCTCCGTATACCGTGAGCTCGTTGAGAAAACCGACGTGGCATTGCCGGATGATTTCCTCAAGCGCTGGATCCGTCTTTCTAACGAGAAGCCGATCACGCCGGAGCAAATCGACGCAGAATACGATAGCTACGCGAAAGACCTGAAANNCGACCAGAAAGAAGCGATCGAATTCACCAAAGGTCTGCTTGTGAACCAGTATGCACAATACGGTCTGCCGGCTCCGGAAGAAAAAGAGCTGAACGCACAGGCTGCTCAGGCACTGGCGAACCGCGAAGAAGCCAACCGTATCTACGACATGCTGGCTGAAGCGAAGCTCACAACTTACTTCAAAAACACCGTAAAGCTGAACAACAAAGAAGTTGCCTACGACGAATTCGTAGAGATGGCTTCCAAATAAGCTTTACCTGATAGAAATACGAAAGGCGCAAGAAATTGCGCCCTTTTTTATTTTCCCCGCGAATTAGCGAATTCACACGAATTTAAGGGTAAATTTATCCGAATGCTGATTAGTTACTATACAAAACATACTGCACTAACAGGCAAACACAGCAAAATCTCCCTTCGCGAAAATTCGCTAATTCGCGGGAAAGCCCACACAGTAGGTCGCGTCTTCCATAAGTGGTCATTCATTCAAACAGAGCTTGTTTTCGTAGCGTATACCGCTTTCGTTCGCCATTCCGGATAATTTCGATGGCCACCGTTTCCGCATTTTCACCGCCCAGTTTCTGATACAACAGATCACACCAGTTTTCATCCATCAGCGGCAGGTACTCTGTATCATTGATCTTTGCAATCGTATCGCCAACCTGAATGCCTTGTTGACCTGCATCGGAGCCGAGAACGACAAACCCAACGGTCAGACGGTCATTCGAGCGAACAGGCGCGAGTCCAAAACCGTCTTTTTTATCCGTGATCGGTTGTTTGTTCTGCAACAGCAGGATTTCGCGCTCACCCCAATCAATGATCACCCGGAAATTCTTCAGGAACTCATTCCCCATAAGCGTCGCCTGAGTCGCCTGAAATCTCACCACCTGATCCGGGAAAGTTGCATTGCCGATACCGATATCCGTTTGGGCGAATGTGATCGTGTCAGAGCTATTGTTGCCATACAAACCGGACGCGTTTCTACCGAATCCGATGCGTGTTTTAACCGGGATAGTGTCCTTTTTCAATGCTTTGAGCCGATCGTTATTGGAGGAAAAATCACCGTTAGCGCCCGTGTCGAACGTCACATTTCCGACTTCCGTATTGTTATAATGCAAAGTAACTTTCGGCGTTCCGCTGGTTGCCGGCTTGAACGGCAGAAGAATCACACCTTCGTTCGGAATAGCCAGTTTCTCGCGGGAAGAAACGATCGTGAACACCTGCTTGTCGTAATCGATTTCCCAGATCGCTTGTTTCATCAGGTTGGCGCCAATAAAACCGTCTATGCCCAGGCAGGCGATCTCTTTGGATTGTTTCAGATCGGCCACTGCCGCGCCTGTATTCAGGAATTCGAGTCCGCCGATGGAAACGCTGTCCAATACTACAAAATCAAGGTTGCCTTTTCCGCCCTGCGAATCGCCGGCTTCCTGTGTCACTTTGGTTTCCAGCTGCAATTCGGCCGCCAGCTCTTTCGAGACGAGGTTCGGAGCGCCGGTATCGACCAGGAATTTGCATTTTTTGCCGTTCACCGTCACGTCGATGATCATCAGGCCCATTCTGTATTCGAAAGGAACGGAAACGGAAAATTCTTCTTTCGCGACAGAGCCTTTGTTCATGATTTTGACCGTTTTGATCATCTTACAGGAAGAGAAAGCGAATCCCGAGAGAAGAAGGGCGATTGCCCATTTTTGTAGTTGCATAAGTATCGTTTTTTCGTGCGTATGACGGGTGCGAATCGGAAAAGTTACTGCAACAATAGGAAAAAAGACAGTTGGCTGTCACGGAATGCGTCATTTTTACAGGCCGGGCGTCCATGGCACAACTCTTGACAATTTACACGCCGCAGCGATTTGAGCCTGTTTTTCCGCAAATGAGCGGAAAAGCAAATGAGCATACTGACAAATTGACGCAAACAATTATGAAAGACCCATTCGATAACACAATCATCGTGTCTGCCGGAATCGACGAAAATGCCGATTTCCTGCCACTGATGTCACAGGATGAAGAAGATTCCATGAACCGTGAGGTTTTCAAGGAAGACCTTCCGATTCTCCCTTTGCGTAACAACGTATTATTTCCCGGCGTGATGATCCCGATCACAGTCGGTCGCGATAAATCCATCCGTTTAATCCAGGAAGCCAACAAAGGTGATAAGATCATCGGTGTGGTTTCACAGATCGATCAGGAGGAAGAAGCGCCTGAATTCAAGGATTTGCACCGTATCGGAACGGTAGCGCAGATCGTGCGCATGCTGAAAATGCCCGATGGCAGCTCAACCGTGATCATCCAGGGAAAACGTCGCTTCGAGATCACAGAGCCGTATCAGACCGAGCCTTATATGCGTGCGAAAGTGCGTTTTCTGACCGAAACGATGCCGCAAAAGAACGACACGGAAATGGAGCTCATTTTCCGTACGATCAAGGATCTGGCGTTGCAGATCATCCGCGACAGTCCGAATATTCCTTCCGAAGCCGCTTTTGCGATCGGGAATATCGAAAGCCCGACGTTTATGGTGAATTTCATTTCATCGAACATGAACGCCGACGTGCAGAAGAAGCAGGAAATGCTGGAAGAGCTGGATTTCCGGAAACGCGCTACCATGGTGATGGAACACCTGACGCTCGAGACTCAGCTGCTCGAAATGCGCAACGAGATCCAGTCGAAAGTGCGTCTGGACATGGACCGTCAGCAGCGCGAATACTTCCTGAATCAGCAGATCCGTACTATCCAGGATGAGCTCGGCGATAATCCGCAGGAACAGGACCTGCAGGACATGGAATCGCGTGCGGCACTCAAGCTTTGGGACCAGAAAGTCGAAAAGCTGTTCCGTAAAGAGCTCGAAAAGCTGCGTCGCATGAATCCGCAGGGAGCCGAATACACCGTTCAGCTGAATTACCTCGATACGCTGCTCGACCTGCCGTGGAACGAATATTCCGACGATAATCTCGACCTGCAGCGCGCCACGAAAATTCTCGAACGCGATCATTTCGGGCTGGAAAAGGTCAAGGAACGCATCCTCGAAT
>DJFN01000191.1 GCA_002432085.1 Flavobacteriales bacterium UBA5871 | reverse complement strand
TGCACGATGATCTTGCCCGTGAGGCCGTCGATCAGGTAAATGCCTCCGAAAACGTCCGTGAAAAAGATGTAGCAGTTTCCTTGTTCGTCGTAAAGATCGATCGGCGAGGCCCAGCTGTAATGCTTCATCGGAATGCTGAACCGTTCTTTGCCCGTTCGCTTGTCGACAGCTACGAATTCGCCGTTGAGCTGGTCACTGGTTCGGGAAAAAATGCCATAAACGAGATCGGACGCTTTTTCTTTTCCGGGTAACAGCGTTGCTANNTGTTCCACGCGCCATATCTCTTTTCCGGTCAGCGCATCGATTTTCCGCATATAGGCTTTTCCTTTCGGGCCCTGCTTGTCGACTTCATTTCCGACATACAAAAACGGATGGCCTTTCTTGTCGCAGTCGATCACCATGCTCGCGTCGGTATCGTCGAAATTGTCGAGCAGCCAGATCGGACGCAGGTTCATGAGGTTGAGGCAGAAGATATTCCCGCTGTTATCGCCGAAAAATCCGAGGTTTTTATACGCGCCAAAGCTCGCTTCCAACCCGGCATGCGGATGTTCGGCCACGCTATAGTGAAATTTCGCCGGTTTGTAGATCGTTCCGTCTTTTTTAATGAGCGCTTTGTAGATCTGTCCGTTTTCAGCCGGATGGAACCAATATCCCGAAACCGGATCGATCAGCGGATTGCTGTCGAAAGCTCCCCACAAACGACGCGATTCGGGATCCATGCCTCTGCGATACAGCACTTCCTTGCCCGTAAACATATTGAAGATGTAGGAACCAAAGCGGTCGCCGTTCGGAATACCCTGCCCTACAACGAGCAATCCATTCATGCGCGGATCGACGGAAACCGTTCCTTTGATCGGGTTGTGGATGCTCAAATGAGGTCGTGTCGGAACGCCGGTAATAAAATCAAGGAAGTAGATATCGCCACAGAGCGAGCCCACGATGATTTCGCGGAACTGATCGTTGTTTGCAAATTCGGGTTTCAGACCGTACAGCTGTTTCCGTGCTTCTTCGGGCCATTGGATCACGAGCGGCTGACCTGTCCAACCTGTTCCGCCGCCCCAGACGCCGAATTCCGACAAACGTGTATCGTAGCCGGTAGCAAATTCCCAATCGAGCTGGATCGATGTTGGCCGGTCTTCCAATGTTCCGCGCGTCGGACGATTGCGCTGGGCGTTTCCTCTAAAACAAAAGATGCCACAGGAATCGGCGTACTGATCACCGAACAGGATTTTGGCGTTCGTATCCTGGTTTTCCGGGTGAAGGACGATATATTCCATGCCGTCCAACATCTGGCTTTCCAACGCCAGCGGCTCGGGATTTCCGGGCAACGCATCTTCGATGAACGCCGGCAGCATTTTCATCTTCGGCTTATAGTAATGCGCTATGATCCCGATGGTCAGATAACCCAGGCAAAAAACCAGTCCGTAGCTAAAAAAGACGATCAGGAAGCGCTTCACATTACAAAGCTAAGCAATGACCGAAGGCGTAACGAACGGGCTTCAGTGGAATTATCAGACGATAAATGTTCAAATCCACTAGCTATTCAGGCGGTTCTCTAAAGAACACCTATATTAGTTCGTTAAAAACCATTTCTTTATGAAACGCATCCTATCCTTTGTTTTGCTGGCTTTTATCGTCATGACTTTTTACGGCTGTCCGATCGGCCTCGATTATTCGCTTGGTAACGTCGGAACAGAAGCCATAGATCCCGGATTGGTCGGCACCTGGAAAGTAGCCGAAGGTCAGGAAGGCGAAGTGATCCAACTGAAGATCAGCAAAAAAGATGCGAATAGCTATACGGTCGAAGTGATCGAGCGCGGCGAAATGTATTCTCTTGAGACCGATAACCTGACCGGCTGGGTTACGAAAGTCG
Source organism: Flavobacteriales bacterium UBA5871 (assembly GCA_002432085.1). Taxonomy (GTDB): domain Bacteria; phylum Bacteroidota; class Bacteroidia; order Flavobacteriales_D; family Crocinitomicaceae; genus Fluviicola. The sequence continues at coordinate 2,929 of DJFN01000191.1, read as the reverse complement.
GCGGACAGACCTTTTTCTTTGTAAAGCCCGAAAACGAGGAAAAATACTACCATTACCACTACCAGGTANNCACCATTACCACTACCAGCTCGAAGGCAAAAACAAGCTAATCATTCACGACGTTTCGTTGCTTGACGGCGGCGTTGATGCTGTTTCTTCTACGGAAACACTGCGTACTCAAGTTGAAAGCTCTATGACCAAAGAAGAATGGGGCAAGGAAAAGACGGAGTTCATTCGTCAGTAGTTCCCGAAGCCGGCAGGAAACATCCGGCACACTGGCCGATCTATACGGAAATTGCGTAAACTTGTATCCTTCATATTCTTTGGTTATGCTTACGCCTGTTGTCGACAAAAAACTATTCCTGCTGGACGCCTTTGCGCTTATTTACCGCGCCTACTTTGCTTTTGCAAAGAATCCGCGCGTTAATTCCAAAGGCCAGAACACATCGGCTGCTTTCGGATTCACGACAGCTCTGCTCGATATTCTGCAGAAAGAACAGCCCACACACATTGCTGTGGTTTTCGACGCGCCCGGCGGTGCCACCAATCGCATGACGGATTTCGAATTCTACAAGGCCAACCGCCAGGAAATGCCGGAAGATATCCGTTCGATGATCGAGCCGATCAAACGCATCATCAGTGCGTTCCACATTCCGATTTTATTGCTGGAAGGCTACGAAGCCGACGATATCATCGGAACGCTGGCCAAATGTGCCGAAAAGGAAGGTTTTCTAACCTATATGATGACACCGGACAAAGATTTCGGGCAGCTCGTCAGCGACAAAATCTTCATTTACAAACCGGGCCGTGGCGGCGATCCTGCTACGATCATGGGCGTGAAGGAAGTCTGTGAGAAATTCGAAGTTGAAAATCCGTTGCAGGTAATCGATATCCTTGGTCTCTGGGGCGATGCGGTCGATAATATTCCGGGAATTCCGGGCATAGGCGAGAAAACCGCCAAGAAGCTCATCCAGGATTATGGCTCGATGGAAAACCTGTTCGAGCACACCGACGACCTGAAGGGAAAAATGAAGGAAAACATCATCAACTTCAAGGAGCAAGGTTTGCTTTCCAAAGCGCTGGCAACGATCATTACCGATGTGCCGGTTCCGTTCGATCCGCTCGATTTGAATCTGGACGAACCGGACCTCGAAAAAGTCAAGGAGATCTTTACCGAGCTGGAATTCCGCAACCTTGCCAAGCGCATTACCGGCGAAGATATTGTCGTAACGGCCGCTGTTTCCGCAGATGGTCAGCTCGACCTGTTCGGTACGCAAAACCTGGTGGAAGTGCAGAAAGCACAGCCGACTTCCGGCTATAAAACCATTGCTACGGAAAAACCGAGCTATCACCTGGTAACGCTGCCGGAAGAACGCGCCGCGCTGGTAAAAAAACTGCTTGAACAGAAAGAAGTTTGTTTCGACACCGAAACAACCGATATCGAAGCATTGCACGCCGACCTGGTGGGTATGTCGTTCTCGTTCCAGGCCCGTGAAGCCTATTATGTTGCCGTTCCACGCGATTTCGATCAGGCGAAACAGATCGTTCATGAATTTGCACCGTTCTTCCAATCGACGACTATCGAGAAGATCGCTCACAACATGAAGTACGACATGCAGGTCTTACTGCGTTACGATCTTGAGCTGGCCGGTCCGCTGTTCGACACCATGATCGCGCACTACCTCATTCAGCCGGAATCGAAACAAGGTATGGATTTCCTGTCGCAATACTACCTGAACTACCAGCCGATCAGCATCGAAACGCTTATCGGCAAAAAAGGAAAAGGACAGGGAAATATGGGCGATCTGGCTCCAGAAGCGATCTGCGATTACGCCTGTGAAGACGCTGATATTACCTTCCAGCTGAAGCAATTGTTCGCACCGCAAATTGGCAAAGAACACTTATCAGAATTGTTCCACAAGATGGAAATGCCGCTTGTGCGTGTACTTGCCGACATGGAAAAAGAAGGTATCGCGATCGATGTCGACCATTTGAAAAACTACTCGGCCCAGCTCGAAGCGGAAATCATCGATCTGGAGGTGAAAATCAAGGAAGAAGCGGGCATTCCGTTCAACGTCGATTCACCGAAACAGCTCGGTGAAGTACTGTTCGATCACATGAAAATCTCTTCCAAGGCTAAGAAGACGAAGACCGGTCAGTATGCCACTTCGGAAGACATTCTGCAGCAGCACAAGAACGATCACGCCATCATCCCGATGATCCTCGATTACCGCCAGATGAAAAAGCTCAAATCGACTTACGTGGATCCGCTGCCGACAATGATGGACCGCGTAGACGGACGTGTGCACACGAGCTTTATGCAAACCGTGACCGCAACCGGTCGTCTGAGCTCCAACAATCCGAACTTGCAGAACATTCCGATCCGCACCGAGCGCGGGAAAGAGATCCGTCGTGCATTCATTGCGCGCGACGCCGATCACAAGCTGATGTCGGCTGATTACTCCCAGATCGAATTGCGCGTAATTGCAGCACTGAGCAACGACCAGTCCATGATCCAGGCTTTCAGTGACGGCACCGATATTCACCGTGCAACAGCCGCGAAAGTGTTCCACACGCCATTGGAAGAAGTCACCAAAGACCAGCGTAGTGCAGCAAAAGCAGTGAACTTCGGAATCATTTACGGACAGTCGGCATTCGGACTATCCCAAAACCTTGGGATCAGCAGAACCGAAGCAAAACAGATCATTGATTCATACTTTGCGCAATATTCAACGATCAAAACTTACATGGACAAAGCGGTGAAAGATGCCCGTGAGAACGGGTACGTGGAAACTATCATGCAGCGCCGCCGTTACCTGCCGGATATCAATTCGGCAAATGCAGTTGTAAGAGGTTTTGCAGAACGAAATGCCGTTAACGCACCGATACAGGGATCTGCTGCTGATATCGTAAAACTGGCGATGGTTGC
>DJFN01000256.1 GCA_002432085.1 Flavobacteriales bacterium UBA5871 | reverse complement strand
CTTCAAGCTGTTCGAGCATGAACGGGGCCGAATCAAGGTCGTTATTGAATGTCCGCTCGGCGCCAACGGATTTCCGGATGCGATCAGGCTTGACTTCACTGCGATGAATCCCGCGAACGATGTCGTAGAAGTGTTTTCCCGATTTGCCGAATAATGCGGTCAGGTTTTCGAGCGAGCGCTCTTTTAGATCTCTTCCGGTATAGATTTTATACCGGTTCATTTTTTTGGCCGTCACTTCGCCCACACCGAAAAAACGACCAACCGGCAACGTTTCCAGGAAGGGAATCACTTCTTCCGGCGGAATGGTTTTCTGTCCGTTCGGCTTGTTGATGTCGGAAGCGATCTTGGCCATGAACTTATTGATCGAAATACCCGCAGAGGCATTCAAACCGGTTGTTTCCTTGATACGCGCCCGGATTTCGTAAGCCAATAGCGTTGCCGACGGATGGTTTTTCTTGTTGACCGTTACATCGAGAAAAGCCTCGTCGAGTGAAAGCGGCTCCACCAAATCCGTGTATTCGTGAAAGATCTCTCTGATCTGTCGGGAGATTTCCTTGTAGCGATCGAAACGCGCTTTTACAAAGATCAAACCGGGACATTTTCTCGCAGCGATCATACTCGGCATAGCCGAACGCACACCGTATTTCCGGGCTTCGTAACTGGCGGCCGCCACCACACCCCTTTCCCGGCCTCCGCCAACGGCCACGGGTTTTCCCCGCAGCTCCGGATTGTCGAGCTGTTCCACAGACGCATAAAACGCGTCCATGTCGATGTGAATGATCTTTCTGACAGGAAAATCCGGCTCCATGATCTCAAAGATACGAAACGAAAAAGGCGCCACCGTCACCGGTAACGCCCTCTCGTATGATTACGTAACGCTTTAGTTCTTTTTGAATGCGTTGATCGCATTGACTGTGAAATCGGACAGCACCAGCGTTCCGCTGATCACCGCGCGATCGGACAGCAATGTGTCCCAGTTTTCGGTTCCCTGCCAGAAGATTTTCTTCAGCTGGGCCATTGCTTCAGGGCTGGAAGATGCGAGCTTCGAAACCAATCGTTCGATTTCCTCGTCCATATCGTCTTCAGAGCCTGTGAGGCTTGCGTAAAGGCCGTTGCTGTAAGCCCATTCGGCCGATTGCCATTCCGTAGCGTTGATCGCCAGCTGGCTCATAGCCGAAAGACCGATTTTGCGCTCAACCGCCGGACCAACCACAAACGGACCGATTCCGACGGCAAGCTCCGACAGCTTCACATCGGCTGCGCGGGTTGCAAAGCAGTAATCGACCGCCGAAGCGATACCAACACCGCCACCAACGGCTTTTCCCTGCACGCGACCAATGATCAGTTTCGGGCATTTTCGACAGGCGTTGATCACCATAGCAAAACCGGAGAAGAAGATCTTTCCGGCATCGAGATCGGTGATCGAAATGAGCTCATCGAAGCTGGCACCGGCACAGAATGCTTTGTTTCCGGCAGAGCGCAGCACAATGACTTTGACATCTTCGCGATTGCCTGTTTCAGTAATGGTTTCAGCAAGCTTGCGCAGGATTTTCCCCGGAAGGGAATTGCTTAACGGGTGGCCGAACTCAATAGTAGCCACGCCGCGCTGGTCCACGTTTACGTCAACGTGTCCCTGTTCAATAGCATCAGACATGTATCAGAGTATAAGTATACTTATTCCATTGGTTTTCGTGGTCTTCTCGGACGATCGCCGGAATTGTTGTTGTCGTAGCGGTTCCCGGAGTTGTAGCCTCCTTCAGAACGGTCTCTGTTTCCTGAGTAGCCTCCTTCGGAGCGATTGCCGTAGCCACCGCCTTCAGAACGTTGCCCGCCATCGTTTGAGCGGTAGCCTCCACCTCCTTCAGATGAGCGGTATCCTCCGCCACCTTCAGAACGGTTCCCGTAGCCGCCGCCAGAGTTTCCTCCTCGGTAGCCTCCACCGCTGTTCGGACGATTTCCGCCCGGGTTGTTAAAGCGTTTCTGTCCACCGAAGCCGCCGCTTTTGTTGAACGGTTTTTTCGGTTTTTCTTCCGGTTTTGGTCGATTAGCTTTTGGCGATGCGATCTTAACATCCAGTTTTCTACCGTTCACTTCGAATCCGTTCAGCGCCTGGATCGCTTTGATTGCTTCTTCGGCACTCACCATTTCTACATAACCGTAGCCTTTCGATTTTTTTGTCTTCGCATCGAATACTACATGGGCTAGGTGCACTTCACCAAACGCAGAGAACGTCGCCTGCAAATCGCTGGAAGTAATTTCCCAGTCCAGGTTTGCAATAAAAATATTTGTCATTTNNCGCAGAAAAATCCGCCTGCCGGATGACAAGCGGATTCCCTGCGAATTTCGCTATTCGTTTTCTTTTATTTCAATGTAAAGCTGTCGCTTCCGATCAGCTGTCCATCGCAGTAAAGTTTCACCTTGTATGTACCTTTCGTAGGCTCAGCGCCGTCCAGGTTGTAGTAGATGGAAACATCGACTGCTTTGTTTGTATAGTTGATCTCTTTCTTATCCGAGTAAGGAACAGCTCCGCTTTCTGTTTGGACGATATTTGAGCTGGAACGTTGCATCACGCGTCCTTCCGGATCGGTCACAGACATATAAACGGTTTTCTCACCGGCAGTTGCGATCGCATTTTNNGGATCTGTACGGTAGATTTCGCTTTCGTAGTCGGCTCAACCGTGTTGTTCAGCTTCATACGCAGACCGGTAGATGTGATACCGTAAGCATTCAGCTTGGAACCTTTACGAACCTGCTCGGCACTTGCTTCGGATTCTTGCTTGTACTGATCACGCTCGCCTTCTGTCGTTGTCAGCTTGTTGGTTGTTTCATCCAGATCTGACTCAAGCTTGAGGTTCAGCGTGTTCAATTCGTCGATCTGTTTCACATAGCCGATCATAATCTGGCGCAGTGTTTCGTTTTCACGACGCAGACGGGCGATATCCTGAGCGCTTTTCTTTTTATTGTTGTTCAGCTCGTCGAGCAAGCCCTGGATTTTCACTTTCTGAACGGTCAGACTATCACTTTGGCTCGCGTCTTTCTTGATCAGCGCATCATACGTTTCAAGCATCTGCTCGAAGTCTTTTCTCAGGTCGTTTGTCATATCGGTGCCCATAACACCTGACATCATTTTATTCATCTCATCGATATCTGCCTGCAACTCCTTGCTGTGGGCGTCGCATGCCTTGAGCTCGCTGTTTTTGGATGACCACAAATAAGTCATCACACCGAATGCTACAAGTAGCAACAAACTAATGATAATCAATGGGGTACTAACATTTCTCTTTTGGGGAACTCCTACTTCTGACATAACTCTCGAAAATTTGGTTACAAATATAATAATCGTTTCAAACTGCTGTCGGACAAGCAATTTTACTTCCGGACAAAATAAGGGGTTTAGGAGACCTTCAACAAGAGGCTGAAGACCAGTTATCGTTAACAAAACGTAAAATTCCGAGCGGATTAATTCTTTTTAACGATTCGGGAAGGAGCTCGTCAGGGCAATTCTGATAAGTCACCGGTCGCAGGAAGCGCAAAACGGCATGGGTACCGACAGATGTAAAGCGGCTGTCGGTAGCTGCTGGAAAGGTTCCTCNNGCCGTGGACCATCGCCGGGCTGACTTCGACGCCGGTCGGAACACCGTTAATAATCACGCGGCCGACTTTCCGTTCGAGCAGCTGTATATAATGGTTAGCGAGGTCGTATTCGGAAGATTCTGCGAAAACCGAAGCCGTTAATTGTCCGCGCAGCTTCGACACACAAGCACGCATTTCGGATTCGTCTTTGCAGCGGATAAGTAGTATAAACGAACCGAAGACTTCTTCCTGTCGATGGTCGTTTTGCAGGAATTCGGCTCCGGAAATGGCAAAAACAGCCGGATAAATAGCTGTCGTTTCCAGCGATTCGGGATTTACAAGCAAATCGGCGCCTTCGCGCTGCTGATCACGGGCTTTTTCATACTGATCTTTGATGCCGGGATGCAGCATCGTTTGCACCGGGAAAGCGACCAGTCGGGAAATCAGATCTTCGGTGAACGTATTTGCGTGCTCACTTTCGATCAGGAATAGCAAACCGGGACTTGTACAAAACTGTCCGGCGTTTTGTCCGACAGATGGTGTCAGTTTTTCAGCGATCGTTCCACCTGCATGCTGCAAAGCTTCCGGCAAAACCACGATTGGATTCACGCTGCCCATTTCGGCAAAAACCGGGATCGGCTCTTCGCGTTCCTGTGCCATTTTGTGGAGTGCCATTCCGCCTTTAAAGCTGCCCGTAAAACCAACGGCTTTGATTCGCTCGTCTTTCACCAGCTGCTCCGCAACGGCAAATCCTTTGGCATGCAGATGGGAGAAAACGCCTTCGGGCAGGTTGTGACGCTTTGCCGTTTCGATCACGATTCCGGCTACCAATTCGCTTGTATGCGGATGCATCGGATGACCTTTAACGATCACCGGACAGCCGGCCGCCAATGCCGAAGCGCTGTCGCCGCCAATGGTCGAATACGCAAACGGGAAATTGCTGGCACCGAACACCACAACAGGACCGATAGCCGTATTGACTTTCCGCAGATCGGGCTTGGGAAGCGGCTTGCGATCGGGATCGGCCGGATCGATAACGGGTTGCAATACCGAGCCGTTCAACAACGCATTGGAATAGGAAACCAGCTGGAAAGCGGTTCGTTTCAATTCGGTTTCGGCACGATCACGCGGCAGTCCGCTTTCGGTCGTAAAAGCTTCGATGAGCGATTCGCTTTGGGCTTCGAGCTCACAGGTCACGTCGTGCAGAAAAGCAATACGCTCTTGCACCGGCCATTGCGCGTAAACCGGAAAGGCATCCGCTGCGAGCCGAATCGCATCATCGGTCTCTTCGGCTGTTGCTTCGTAAAAAAGAGTGGGCAAAGTTTCACCCGTAGCGGGATTCACGGCCTGGAATGTCGTGGAATTCTTACGGGAAACACCGTAACCAACATGATTGATTCCGGCAACTTTCATGGGAAAACGTTTTTACGCTTCCTCGACGTGATACGTGTAGCTTTCCATGATCTGGTTCGCCAGCAGTTTTTTGCAGGCCAGCTCCACTTTTTCTGTCGCCTCGGCTTTATCGGCTGCATCTACGAACAGACGTACGTGACGAC
>DJFN01000023.1 GCA_002432085.1 Flavobacteriales bacterium UBA5871 | reverse complement strand
GTCACAATGCCGTCTTCGAAGCCCACGAAATCGATCGCACCGCCATCGTTCTCCACCGCAGGACGAACGTATTCGTCAAGCAAGCCGCGGATCGCGTCATCGTATTCAGAAGCTTCGTACGTTTTCACCGGCTTGTCTTCGGCCGGAGCTTTCGGTGCCGGCATCTGGATCAATACGTCCTTGCCGTTAGCCAGCCATTCTTTGATGAATTCGCGCAGCTCCATGGTTACGAAGTCCCACGAAATGCTATCGTTTTTGGTAATGGTCACAAAATTTACGGCGATAAAAACGCTTTTCACGAACGGGAAATTGAAAAGCTCTTCAGCCAGCGGAGAATAACCTTTGGCCTCGCCCTGGGAAGCGAATTCCACCGATTCACCGTTGATCAGCATGTATTTATTGGCAACGAACTTCATTGTATTCGGGTTCGGCGTCATCTCAACGTATACGGTAATGGGAATTTGTGTCATGATGTCTGTATTTTCGTAGTGCAAAGATACGTATTAGTTGGAAGTTCAGTAGTTGGAAGTTTGAAGTTATGAGCTGCGAGTTCTAGTTTGGGAGTTTGAGGTTGATGGAGAAAGTTATTCGTGATTCGGACCAACTTCCAACTTCTAACTCTACAACTTCTAACTGCCTTTAAGCGGGCTCTACGTGTACCAACACATCCTCTATTTCCGGCATGGACGTCATCAGATGGGCTTTCAGGCGGTGGGCAATGGTGTGGCCTTCATCTACGGTTAGCTGGCCGTTTACGGCAATGTGCAGATCGACCCAGTAACGCATGCCCGATTTTCGGACGTAGCATTTCTCCGTATCGAGCACCTCGTCGATCTCTTTGGCGTGCTCGCGAATGCGGACTATCAGCTCGGCGTGGTTGTTTTCATCCATCACTTCGCCCAATGCCGGACGGAAGATCAGGTACGCATTGAAGAAGATGATTCCGGCGGCAATGAGTGCGGCCCAGTCATCGGCAGCGGCGTATTCATCACCCAGCCAAACGGCAATCAGGATTCCAATAAAGGCGCAAAGAGAGGTCAAAGCATCGCTGCGGTGATGCCAGGCGTCGGCTTTAAGCGACGTACTGTTGAGCTCCTTTCCCCTGCGCGAAACGAAGCGGTAGAACAATTCCTTCGAAATGATGATCCCGGCGAGGAACCAAAGCGTATAGGCTGCCGGAGCTTTGTGCGGCGTCAGAATGCGGTCGATGCTTTCCACGATGATCACCGTAGCGGCTATGCAGAGAAAACCGACAACGGCGAACGTTACCAGCGGCTCCACTTTCCCGTGACCGTACGGATGATTTTCGTCCGGCGGACGATTGGCGTATTTCAGCCCGAGCAGAACGAGCAACGAAGAAAAAACATCGGTGGTGGATTCGATCGCGTCGGCGATGAGCGCATAGGAATTGCCGAAAAAACCGACCAACCCTTTTATAATGGCCAGCAGGAAATTTCCGACGATACTGAAGACGGCCGTTGCCACCGCTTTCTTGTGCGCTTCCATGCGACGAAGATAAGGGTTTTAGGTCTTACAGTCTCCAGTCATTCAGTCTCCGGTCGGGTTACTAAACAAAAAAGATTGGAGACCGGCCGACCGGAGACTGGAGACCGATAACAGGATTACAAGCAATTGCTTCATTTCAAACAGATCGCATTTAAATAAAGTCTATCTTTACGATGGATTATGCGTCGATTGGCCTCCATAGCATTATTACTGCTCGTCTTCTCCGGAAGCGTCGGGGTTCCGTTGTTTACGCATACGTGTCTCGAGGAAAAAGTGACCATCCACACGCTGTTCAGCGCTTCGGACCACTGCGACGACATGAAAGCCGCGACACCGGAAAAACAGCATATTTCCTGCTGCGAAGCTCCGAAACAACTGGTAAAAGACCGTTGCTGCTCCGAAGAAGCGAAGCACCTGGCCATGAAGTTCGATTTCTTCGAGCACTGGCAAACGCAGGCAGCGATTATTACGCAGCCATTTACCGACATCCATAAATACCTTCCTTATACCGTTCTTTTCTCGGAAGATCAGGAAGTATTATTCGCCACCAATACCGATCCGCCACCTCGCAGCGGAAGGGAAATTCTGCATCAAATCTGCATCTGGAGACTGTGAAAAACGATTGATCGTCCATTGTTGTGAGTTACGATGGACCTCTCTTTCATTCACAAAACAGTCTTTATGAAACACATTCTTATAGCAGGTCTGTTTTTACTGGTGAACCAATTCGTTTTTGCTCAGGTCCAGGGAATTGTATTCGGGACGGAAGAAAGCGGAAAGCGGGAACCACTCGAACAGGCACAGATCCAATTGAAAAAAGCACGCGTCGGCACTTTTACCGACGAACAGGGAAGGTTTGAACTGATCCTTCCGAAAGAACTACCCGATACGATGATCATTTCCGCTTTCGGCTATCATTCCGATACGGTGATCGTAACGCGGGAAGACCGTTTTACCGGTCTGGAAATTACGCTGATCGCCGAGACGATGCTCGACGAATTCGTGATCGAATACAAACGCAGCACGCACACCGTGAACCGGCTCAAAACCCTTTATGTGGAAGAGCTGGGCGAAGGCGAGCTGAAAAAAGCCGCTTGCTGCAACCTCTCGGAATCGTTTGAAACAAACGCCACCGTCGATGTGAACATCACCGACGCGATCTCGGGCGCCAAGAAAATCCAGATGCTCGGACTCGACGGCGTTTATACGCAGATGCAAATGGAGAATATTCCGTTTCTGACCGGTCTCGAAGGCTCCTTCGGGATGAACACCGTTCCGGGAACGTGGGTGGAATCCATCCAGATCACGAAAGGAACGGGAACCGTGGTGAACGGCTATGAATCGATGGCCGGACTGATCAATGTCGAATTCCGCAAGCCGTCGACCATGCAGCG
>DJFN01000115.1:7773-8840 GCA_002432085.1 Flavobacteriales bacterium UBA5871 | reverse complement strand
GCGTATGCGTTCGCAGGTCCGTATCGAACAATGAAAGTCCGACGGCATCGCGCTGACGTTTCAGCAGCTCGGCGATCGAAGCCGCGGCCAGCATGGAAAATTCCAGCTTGGACAGCGTATTCCTGCCACGATACAGCATACTCGATGAAGTGTCGATCACCAGCTGACAGCGCAGGTTGGTTTCTTCTTCGTATTCCTTGATGTAGTGCCGGTCCGTCTTGGACGNNAAGAAAACCCATGGAATGGACTTTTATGCAGCCCTGTGATGAATCCCTCCACCACCTGTTTGGCCAGTAGCTCGAGGTTTCCGAACTGCGCCAAGTCTTCCTTGCGTATCGCTGTGATCATACGTTAAAATTAAACATTTCTTTGGGCTTTTTATCAACCGGCAGACAACGCAAGCGATGCTTCGTTCGTTAGTCAGGTAACCAAACGGACAATCTTTGCCCTTATTTTCCGTTCTGATTGAAATGGCTAGTTTTGAAATTATGACGCGGTCGCTGAAGCTACAATTCACCCTTCTTTGCCTGGTTTTGCTGTCGGGAACGTCTGCTGTTGCGCAGCTGATCCGCAATGACAAATTGTATGTCACCATCGAAGCGGCCCTGCCTTCGGGGCGATCCAATCCCGCTTATCGTCAATACCTGAACGGCTTGCTCACTTTGCAGCCGAAATTGCAATACAAAATCACGGATTCATGGTACGTGGCGGCCGGTCCGNNCACGTCGTGGGCGGTTTCCTCGAAGCGGGCTGGACAAGCTGGCAATCGGAGCGTTTCGGACTCGAATTCGGTGTCAAAGGCGGATTGGCCAGGCATTATTTCATCACGGGCCTCACACGTGAAAGCGGCATTGAAAAACTGACCGCGATGTATATCCAGCCGACATTCTCACTCATCCTCGCCTCCGACGAAGCCGTTGCTTACCGCTGGATCATAGGCTATTGCATCGACGGCTACGATTTCAAGCCATTCCATTTAGGCATGGAAACCAACGGCGGATTCACACCTGAAGATCTGAACAAGCCTTCGCAATCGTTGCTGGTTGGGTTTGCTTTTTCGTGGTATA
>DJFN01000115.1:0-7748 GCA_002432085.1 Flavobacteriales bacterium UBA5871 | reverse complement strand
CCGCCGCGGCGGATAGTTGAAAGCATCCCGACATAAAGTCGGAGCCTACACAAAAGGATGGATTTCTGATAATTCATTCGGTTTACTAAAATTCGTAGCAAAGCTTTTGTGTAATCCGCTTCAGGCATCTGGCCTGAGTCTTTACGCGAAAGCTGCCTGGAAGACGGCATTGTTTTACTCTGATCTGCTTAAAAGCCTCTTTCGATTCTTCTTTCGAGAGAGGCTATATTCCTTTAAAAACCAACGATTTTCAATTTTCATTGAAAATTATTCAACTGTTTTAAACAAGTGTTTAAATTCTTGTTTAATTTTGGCCCTGAAATGACAAAAACCCCAAAAGATTCTTCTACGGAAGAGAAAATCAAGGAAGCGGCGCGCCGCGTGTTCATGGCCAAAGGGTTCGATGGCTGTTCTTCGCGTGAAATTGCACGTGAGGCAGGTATGAACGTAGCCCTGGTGAACTATTATTTCCGATCGAAAAGCCAGTTGTTCCAGCTGATTTTCCGATCAACACTGGAAGACTTTCTGCTCTCGATGATGGATATATTCGAAAGCGATATGCCACTCGAAAATAAAGTCCGGATCTTCATCGAGCGCGAGTACGAATTTCTTTCCCGACACCCCGAAATGCCTGTATTTATCATGAGTGAGATCCGTCGGGAAGACGCCTGCGAGATCAATAATATGAACATGGTTGAGCGTATCGCGGCAACCGGTGTATTCGATGAAGCACTCAAAGCTCAGGAAGAAGGACGCATGCGCAAAATCGATATTATCAGCACCATGATTATCATGATGGCGAACTGTCAGTTTCCTTTCCTGGCGAGTCCGCTGATCAAAGGCATGCACAAGCTCACCGATGAACAATTCGAGCAGCAATTGTTGCTCCACAAGCAGTATGTAACGGAAATGATGATGGGATATCTGTTCCCTGTTAAACAATAATTTAAAATCGACGCAATGAAGAAACAAATCATGGTGTTTGCGGTCTTGCTGAGCGGATTCTCCGCAGTCGCCCAGGAACTCGACCTGGAAACCTGTCTGCGGATGGCCGATTCGGCAAACCTGACGGTCCGAAATGCCCGGCTGGATGTCGCCGCCAACGACAAGCAGATCAAAGCGTATATGTCGGCCCGATTGCCCAAGCTGACCTTTACCGGCGACTACAAGTACAACGCGATTATTCCCGGACAGGTCGTTCCGGCAGAATTTTTCGGCGGTCCTCCGGGATCTTACGCTACCGTACAATTTGGTGTTCCGTACAACCTCAGCAATACCTTGCAATTGACCCAGGTGCTCTACAATCCGCAGGTAAACTACGGACTGAACGCCCTCGAGATCAATTCCCAGGTAGTGGAAATCCAGCAGCGACTGGCTGAGCAGGATGTGCGTTACCAGGTTGCCGGAACGTATTTCAACCTGCAGGCGATCAATAAACAATATGCCTTCGTGGAGGAAAACATCGCCAACATGGACAAGCTGATCGCGAACATGGATGCACTGGTTCGTCAGAAAATGGTGGTTGAAACGGAACTGGACAAGCTGAAAATCAATCGCCTTACACTCGTCAATACGCGTGAAATGCTTAAAGCTTCGAAAGACCAGCTGGAGCGTTTGCTGAAGATACTCATCGGTGTGGAAGACAGCGCGCCGTTACAGCTCGCACCGGATGCGATGGTCGAAAAATCCATTCTTGTAGACAGCGAAACCATTTCCCGCCCGGAGCTGGAATTGCTCGAAGCGCAAAAGCGTATGAACGAGGAAGAACATAAAGGAACGAACATGGCTTACCTGCCGAGTCTTTCCTTGTATGCCGCCTATAATTACACGTACAACCTGAAACCGGAAGACGATTTCCGCACCGGCATCGAAGGCGCTTTCGTAGGTCTGCGACTCGACTGGACGCTGTTCGACGGCCTGGAAAAATACAACAAGCAGCGGGTGAACGCCATCAATGCGGAGAAGATCGCCAACCAGCAGGAGCTCGTGACCCAGCAAATGGATATGCAAACTGAAAACGCCCGTAAACAGGTCGATATTCAGAAAGGATCGCTGGCCATTTCCCAGGAACAGCTCATGCTCGCCGAGCGCGTTTACCAGCAGTCGGAAGCGCAGTTCCGGGAAGGAATCATCGGCTCGAACGATCTCATTCAGGTCGAAAACGCCTTGCAACAGGCACAAACAAATGTCGTGGCGGCTTATGTACAGCTTCGCCTCGCAGAACTGGATTATTTGAAGTCAATCGGAAATATAAAATAAGCTTATGAAACGCGTAATCATTATCATCGTTATCGTCGCGGGACTGGTCGCACTGGCAGCCATGAAGCTCGCATCCAATAAAAACAAGGTCGAGAAAAAACTCTACGTACACGACGCCAAAGCCGCTGTCTACGTAGAATCGGGCCACCCGGAAACGCACACCTTCGAAGACGCGCTGTCGTTCCTCGGGACCTTCGAGCCTTTCCGTCAGAACACCATCGGATCGGATGCTTCCGGGAAGATCATTCGCCTCGCAATCGAAGAAGGCGACCGCGTTTCGCAGGGACAGCTGATCGCCAAGATCGACGACGAAATGCTGCGTCTGCAGATCGAAAATGCGGAGATCAATATCGAAGGACAAACCAACGACGATCAGCGCTATTCGAACCTTCAGAAAGAAAACGCCGTTGCCGGTGTGCAGGTGGAAAAAACCAAGCTCGGATTGCGTTCCGCACAGGTTCAGAAAAAGCAATTGCAGAAACAGCTGCGCAGCACGTCTATCACAGCACCGTTTTCCGGTGTCGTAACCAAGAAAATGGTCGACCTGGGTTCTGTGATCGGACCGGGCTCACCGCTCATCGAGCTGACCGATATTTCTTCCCTGAAACTGACTGTTTCCGTTCCGGAGCGCGACATCCTCAAGTTCAAGCTTGGCCAGCAGGTGAATGTGTTTGTGGACATCTACGGCAACACCGCTTTCCCGGGCAAAGTAACGAACATCAACGTTCAGGCCGATAAAGCGCACAACTTCAAGGTGCAAATCACGGTAAAAAACACCAAAGACAACCAGATCATGGCCGGCATGTACGGCTCCGTGAAACTGAAAAGCTCCAAAAGCGTGACTTCACTTGCCATTCCACGCAAGGCACTGGTTGGTTCCTCGAAAGAGCCGCATGTGTACGTGATCCGCAACGGAAAAGCTGTCCTGACGCCATTTACGGCGGGAACCAGCGACGGCGAGTTCATCCAGGTGGTTGCAGGTCTGACGAAAAACGATGTCATTGTGACCAAAGGACAGATCAACCTGCAGAACAACGCGCCTGTAACGACCAAAACGAAGTAAACGAACGATCATGACACTTACAGAAATTGCCATCAAACGGCCATCGCTGATCATCGTGATCTTCACGATCCTGATCGGCGGCGGGCTCATCAGCTACAACCAGCTGAGCTACGAACTTTTGCCTGATTTCTCCCCTCCCATCCTGACCGTTACCACGCCGTATCCGGGCGCAGCTCCGGCAACCGTGGAAAGCCAGGTTTCCAAGCCGCTCGAAGATGCTTTCAGCGGACTCGAAGGAATTTCGGAAGTCAGCACCTTTTCCCTCGACAACGCATCGATGGTCNNATGCTCGAATTCAAGCATTCCGTTGATCTCGACGTGGCGATGGAAGACGTGCAGCGCAAAATCGACAACATCCTGAATAAATTCCCCGACGGTGTGGAAACGCCCGCCATTGCGAAGATCGAGCCGAATGCCGCACCGGTGTTGCAGGTCAGCGCCGTAGCTTCCGGAATGGAAGACCGCGAGTTCATGCAGCTCATGGACGACGAGATCCTGCCGCAAATCAAGCAAACCAAGGGTGTGGCCGAAGTACAGGTGATCGGCGGTGAAAAACGCGAAGTGCGCGTGAACGTCGACAAGGACAAAATGAAAGCCTATGGCATCAGTCTCGCACAGATCGCCCAGGCAGTTCAGGCGGCTAACGTGGAATTCCCGACCGGTAAAGTGAAAAACGACGACGAACAGATGACCGTTCGTCTGGCCGGAAAATTCCAGTCCGTTGAAGACCTTTCGAACCTTATTCTGACCTCTTCCGGTTCATCGACCCTGCGTTTGAAAGACGTAGCCGAAGTGGTCGACGATATTGCCGATCAAACCAGCATCAGCCGCTACAATGGCGTGAACGGTATCGGTTTGCGTATCAAGAAACAATCCGATGCGAATGCCGTGGATATGGCCGCCGATACGCGGCTGAAATTCAAAGCGCTCGAAGATAAATACAAGAAAGAAGACCTGCATTTCACCGTAGCAACCGATACTTCCCTGCCAACGATCGAATCCGTGGATGCGGTATTGCACGATCTTGAGCTCGCGGTATTGCTCGTAGCCGCCGTAATGCTCCTTTTCCTGCACAGCTTGCGGAACGCGTTCATCGTATTGATCTCGATTCCGGCGTCACTCATCTCGACTTTCATCGTGATGTACCTGCTCGGCTATACGCTGAATCTCATGACCTTGCTGGCGATGTCGCTCGTGATCGGTATCCTCGTGGATGACTCCATTGTGGTACTCGAAAACATCTATCGCCACATGAAAATGGGCAAAGGCAAACGGCGCGCCGCACTCGACGGTCGAAACGAAATCGGTTTCACGGCCCTTGCGATCACACTCGTAGACGTCGTGGTATTCTCGCCGGTGGTTTTCGTGGAAGGAACGATTTCAGATATCCTGCAGCAGTTCTCGATTGTTGTCGTGGTATCGACCTTGCTTTCCCTCTTCGTCTGCTTTACGCTCACACCGTGGCTGGCATCCCGCTTTGCGAAAGACACCGTTCTGAATCCGAGAAACTGGCTGCACAAGCCGCTGATCTGGTTCGAGCGTCGCCTCGAGATCTTTACTGACAACTACGTGAAGCTCGTAGGCTGGGTATTGCGCCACAAGATCATTACCGGCGTAGCCGTTCTGGCGTTGTTCATGGGTGCCGGACAAGTCATGGGACTTGGTATCGTTGGTCAGGAATTCGTGGCCCAGGGCGATCAGGGAAAATTCATGATCAAGCTGAAATACGATAAGAGTACCACGTTCGCCGAAAACAACGCGATCACGTATGAGATCGAACGCATGATCCTTGCCCAGAAAGACGTGCAGATGGTCTTTGCCAACGTCGGCGGACCAAGTGCCGGTCTGGGAGCGACTTCCTTCGGGAATGAGGCCCGTTCAGAGCTCACCGTGAAGCTGAAACCGAACGTTCAGAAACGTATTCCGACCGAGAAGTATATGACCGAGATCCGTAAAAAGATTGAAGCACAGCACGCCGGAATCGAAGTGAAGACTATCAACATCGGGATGGTCGAATCGGAAGAAGCGCCGATCGAGATCTTCCTGTCGTCGGACAACCCGAAACTGCTCGCACAGGAATCACAGCGACTCAAGCAGCACATCCTGATGATCCCGGGCGCGAAAGACCCGACGATCTCTACCGACGACATCACGCCGGAAGTTCGCATCGAGCTCGACCGCGAGAAAATGGGTCAGCTCGGATTGCCGATCGCAACGGTGGGTATGCAATTGCAAATGGCATTGAGCGGTAACGACGACGCGCGCTACGACGAAGACGGCACGGAATACGACATCCGCGTGATGTTCGATAAATTCGACCGCCGCGACGTAGACGACGTAAGAGCGATGACCTTTACGACCAACGACGGAAAAACCGTTCAGCTCTCCGAATTCGCCGATGTGACGGTCGATAACGGTAATGGCGTTCTGGAGCGCAAGAACCGCGTCAGCTCGACAACCGTTCGTTCGTATGTACTGGGCTCCGCTCCGGGTACAGTAGCAACCGAGATCCAAAAATACCTCGACAGCGTTCCATTGGCGAAAGACGTTCGGATGACGTGGGGCGGTGAAATCAAGCGTCAGAACGAATCTTTCGGCGCGCTTGGAACGGCGATGGGAATCGGATTGATCCTGGTGTACCTGATCATGGTGGCGCTGTACGACAACTACATCTATCCTTTCGTGGTGATGTTCTCGATCCCGCTGGCGATCATCGGTGCCTTGCTGGCGCTGGCGTTGACCAACAACACGCTGAACATCTTCACCATCCTGGGTATGATCATGCTGATAGGCCTGGTGGCGAAGAACGCGATCATCCTGGTGGATTTTACCAACCAGATGAAGGAAGAAGGCCAGAGCACTTATAATGCGCTGATACATGCGAACAAGGCGCGTCTCCGCCCGATCCTCATGACCACCATCGCTATGGTGATAGGCATGCTGCCGATCGCGCTGGCAACGGGCGGTGTGGCTTCCACCAAGAACGGCCTGGCATGGGTTATCATCGGTGGTTTGATCACTTCGATGTTCCTCACGCTGATCGTGGTGCCCGTGATTTACTATGTGGTAGACAAGGTGATGGCGAAGTTCGGTATGGGACGTATTTCCAAAAAGCGTTACATCCGCCAGCGGATGGTGGCGCCTACCGTGCAGGAACTGCAGGGTCGTGAGATGGAAGCCGCTTCCATGATGAACTGATAAAATACTTGCATAAGTGATAATAGTGTTACAAACAGTGTAACAGTTGTAGGTTTAACTAAATGGCCGGGATAATCTTATCCCGGCCTTGTTATTTACATGCAAGTATTTAAAAGGAATTATCCTTTGATGATTTTGTTATACGAGCTGGTGATGCCTTTGATGAGGGAGGAGCTGAAGCCCTGGTGTTCCATTTCGTTGAGGCCGGCGATGGTGCAGCCTTTGGGCGTGGTTACCTTATCGATTTCCGCTTCCGGGTGGTGGTTGCCTTTGATGAGCAGTTCCGCGGCGCCTTTAACGGTTTGGGCGGCGATGAGGTTGGCGGTGGCGGCGTCGAAGCCGATTTCGATACCGCCCTGGATGGAAGCGCGGATGAAGCGGAGGGCGTAGGCGATGCCGCAGGCGCCGAGCACGGTGGCGGCGTCCATGAGCTTTTCGTCGATGGCGACGGTAACGCCCAGCTGGTCGAACATTTCTTTCACGAAAGCGGTTTGCTCTTCGGTGACGTTGCGGCCGCAGATGCAGGTGATGGATTCCTGGATCGCGATGGCGGTGTTGGGCATGGCCCGGAAGATGGGCAGGCCGGGAAGGGTGATTCTTTCGAGGTCATCGAGGAGGACGCCGGTAACGACCGAGATGAGGAGTTGTTTTTCGGCGTCGAAGCTGGCGCGGAGTTCGGTGAGGACTTCTTTAACGTTATATGGTTTGAGGGCCACTACCACCACGTCTGCTTCGCGGATGGCTTTTGCGTTATCGGATTCAACATGAACGCCCTGCTCGCGCAATGCGGCCAGGGTAGCGACGTTGCGCTTGGTGACGGTGATTTCCCCCGCTTTGGAGAAACCGCTTTTTAGGAGGCCTTCCGCGATGGCGGACCCGAGGTTGCCGCCGCCGATGATGGCGATTTTCTTGCCTGACATAGTCTACTGATTTGGAAGAGTAAGGTACGGTAAAACCCCCGTTCCTGCAAACCCTGTAAAAATGAGAAGGCCCCCGGTGCCGGGGGCCTTCGTCAGACAACATCAAAAAATATGACCATTCCTGATGACTCAGGCATTAATCCAGCGTTACATGCGCCCAGTTCTCACCGCTTTTGATGCGGTACAACTGCATTTCGCTGATATCGAACTGCTCGGCGATCTGTTTCATTGTTTTCTTACCGGGTTTTTCCAGCAGGCGCTTGATGCTCTTCACCTTGGCCACGTTCAGCTTCAGCCCTTTCAGGCGG
>DJFN01000260.1:10122-13290 GCA_002432085.1 Flavobacteriales bacterium UBA5871 | reverse complement strand
TAGTAAGGCCGTGGATTGTGCCGTGTATTGGTAATTTCAGCTTGTATAGTTATACCCGAAGCATTGTCTGTAACCCACATTCTGCCTCCAAAACAGACTCCTTTAATTGAAGAATAAACAGGGTCAACTAATTGAGTTGAGTGGGATGAAGTAACTTCAGGGATATAACGGTGTTGGTAACCGACAAAAGCTCCTACTCTTACCGAGATTTTATCCGTCTCATGTGTAATAAAAACACCACCACCGAAATTGAAAACATATTCGTTGTAAGAAATTCGGAGTTGATCAGGAGGCGTTAACGTTCCATAGAAAGGTGTTGATACTTGACGAACCGATGTGTCAGAAGGTGTTCCCGCATCATATTTCATATCCATTTGAACTCTTCTCCAGATAAATTCTGCTGTCGGGGCCAAATAAACCCTGATGATATTGTCGGCCGAGCTGAGACATCCCAACTTTATTAACGGAGAAAAGGTCGCGCCGATGTTATCAGACACCTGGGTTCTAAGAGCATTTGTATTTACATAATAATCCGTAACAGTATCACCTGATCCGACACTTTGATAAATCTTTCGGATTCCCGTAATGGAATCGGATACCATGAAAGTTCGATTTCCATATATGCCAAGACTCAATCCCCAACTCCACGGCATTGGTCGCGGATGCAGGAAGATATTCGTAGCAAAGAACAAATGTTTCGCTTTGATACCATCAACCAGGTCAAAATTTGTCCCGATATAAGCCAGATAGCTGTAATCATTTAGCTGACTATTTCCCGGAATGCGAATTGTCATTACAGACTTGATTGATGGATCCTGTTCAATTGTTTTTCCTGTGGAATCAACCAAAACTATCTTTAGCACAGCTTTTTCTTCTCCCATAGGAGCAGCTTCCTTTTTTAACTTGAAGTAAAACTGCAAGAGAATGGTATCCTTGCTTATCAGACCTAATTTCCGAGGTGAAAAATCTTGCCCGAAGGTTTTTTCCAACAAACTAGACTTTTCATTATCAGCTACAACTTTAACCGTAACATTTTCAAGCATTTTTTGACCTTGTACTCCTACAATCTTAACTTCAAACTGATAAAAATTGTCTATTTCAGGTATACGTTTCAGTAGAGTGTCAGGAACTTTGAATTCAACTAAGAAGGGTATCGGCTTCTCATTGGTTTTCTGTGCATATAAACTGCCAATTGTAAAAAAGGAAATCAAAGTTCCTACTACATAAGTTTTCATAGCGTAAGATTTAAGGTTCATAACCTTCAACAAATCTCTCGCTTCACAAGCAGTTGTATTTCACCTGTTTTCGGTAATTCCGTATCCCTGAAATCAGGGAGCTTAACCAAAGAAATAATGCGCTAAACGGAACGTATTCGCGTGCGCCTCAAGAATGATGCGAATGTCCTTGCTGTAGCCGCCGCCCATGCTGCAAACGATGGGTAGATTGCGATCTTTGGCCTCCTGAATAACGATGCGATCACGCTCTTTGCAGCCGTCTAATGTCAGGCTGAGCTTTCCTAACGTGTCGGTGGCGAGTACATCCACGCCGGATTGGTAGAAGATAAAATCGGGCTTCATCGTTTCCAGCAGATAGACCAGTTGTTCTCTCAACAGGTTTAAGTAAACCATGTCGCCGGTTCCGTCCGGTACGGCGATGTCGCAATCGGACAATTCCTTTTTCAGCGGATAGTTCGACGCGCCGTGCATACTAAAGGTAAACACCTGCGGATTGTTGCTGAAGATCTCAGCCGTTCCATTTCCCTGGTGCACGTCCAGATCGATAATCAGAATGTTTTTCGCCAGTTTCTGATCCAACAGCCATTGGGCCGCAATCGCCTGGTCGTTTAGCAAGCAAAAGCCTTCTCCCCTGTCGGTATAGGCGTGGTGCGTTCCTCCGGCGATGTTTAGTGCCATTCCGCCTGACAGAGCCCATTCTGCGCAAAGACGCGTGCCTTCCATGATGGTAAGCTCGCGCCGGATCAATTCTTCGGAATGAATGAATCCGGAAACGCGCTGCTCTCGAGGCGTACATTGCAACTGTAAGAGCTTATCGAAGTATTCGGATGTGTGAACGGCCAGTACGTGCTCCGTTTGGATGATTTCCGGCTCGAAGAATTCGGAGGGTGCGATCGTTCCTTCAAACAGAAGCTGTCGGTGCAGCAAATGGTATTTCTCCATCGGAAACCGGTGATTTTCCGGAACCGGATGGACATATACGGGAGCATAAGCAACGCGAACGGACATACGAACAAAGGTACGTTCTTCCGTTCAATCCGGTATCAATACGGAAGAATGGCCGCCATCAGCAGCATGAGCTCATTTGTGGTGAGGTCTTTTTTATCGCAGGAAAGCAGGATGTCGAACACCGAATCGGAATCGCCTTTGTAGACCACGCCTTCCTTAATCGTAAACAGGCAATCTGAAGACATTGTGGATGTTCCTGCGTAAATGCCGTTCTCGTGAAGGGTGTAGAGCAAATCCGTGCTCATCGTGGAGTTGCCTTTGTAGATCTTGTTGTCCTGGATAGTGTACAACGGATTCATCATGTCGCTTTTGCGGCCGAAGTAAATCACCGATCCGTTCACAAACAGGTATTCGACTTCACGGAAAGTGCTTGTCTGGCGGTACAACTGACCGCCGGCATCGATACGATAGCAAAGGTCCGAAAGCATGCGGACATTTCCTTTGTAGCATTTTACCTGTGAAAAGCCGGTCGTTGCGAAGACCAGCATAAAGAGTACGAGCGCTTGTTTCATATGGCTTTTCTGTCAAGATCCGTGCCAATGGTGAAGAACATCAGCGTATCGTTGACCTCGCCGAAGGTGTAGCGCAATTGCGATTTGGATTTCATGCGCATGGTGATGAAACCCAATCCGGCACCGCCTTTTGTGGAAATCAAACCGTTATTGAGAATTTCGAGGTAGTACGCTTTCACGTCTTCCTCGTCCATGCTGTTGAGCTTGTCGAGGTAATTCACCAGCTTTTGCTTATCGGCTGCCAGGGCGAAATTCCCCAGTACAATGCGGTAATTATCCTCGTTCGAAGCCACTATCACGAGCGCAAGCTGATCGTCGTCCATACGCTCACCGTGAATGAGAATATTCTGCAATCCTTCGATGAGAATGGAAAAAACGCGCTTGATTAATGGCTTGCGATCACCGGCCGAAAC
>DJFN01000260.1:0-10114 GCA_002432085.1 Flavobacteriales bacterium UBA5871 | reverse complement strand
AATCAAATCCTGGTTGATCTCGCCAAAATGGGCCAGCAAAACGGATTTGAATCCGCTTTCATTCAACTCTTGTAATCGGCTGTTGAGCAATTGTTTGGTTTCGTTATGAGCAATACCGGTCTGCATGGTTACAGGTGACCCGATAAATGTACGACAAGATTTTTAAACGATCCTAGCGATTGAGCAAATGCACGAATCCTTGCCATACTTTACCTTCTGCATTGATCAATTGGTAAGTGTAAACGCCTTCCACAAGCTCCTCGCCTGCAGAATCGATTCCTTTCCAATCGTTTAGATAACTATCGACATGGTAAACAACATTCCCCCAGCGGTTCTGAATGATGAGCTCGGAGCCCGGTTTGAGGTTTTTGATCTCGAAAACATCATTCACGCCATCGCCGTTACGGGTAATAACGTTCGGGATCACGATCGTTCCCAGTACGGAAATCGTCTTCGTTACTGTGCTCACGCATCCCGCAGCCGATGTAACGGTCAAAGTAACCGTATGATCTTCTTCGGTCACAAATGCATGAACCAATGTCGGATCGTCGCCTATATCATTTACTCCGTCTACATCCCAGCTCCAGGTAACAACCGTCGGACCTGTTGACGCATCGGTGAAAGTAACCGCTTCGCCCGGCCCAGGCAGTGACGGTGAATACGTGAAATCAGCAACAGGCCCGCCAACAGCCGGAACGGTAATTCCGGAAGAAGTCGCCGTACAGCCGAAGTTGTCTTCAACGGTCATTGTATAGGTTCCAGCGCTAAGGTTGTTAACATCAGCCGCTGTAGCAGTCGTATTCGTCCAGGAAATCGTGAAAGGTCCGCTTCCGTTGATGATCAGACCGTCGATCTCACCATCGCCCTGGTTGCAATTATCCGGGCTGACAACCAGCTGTGTTTCATCGATCGTTGGTCCGCCGATAGCCGGAACGGTAACGGTTTCCGTATGCGTACAACCGTTGCCATCTGTAAGTAGAATATCGTGATCGCCAGCTGTTGCATTCATCAGATCCGGGTTGGTCGATGCCGGGTTGCTGTCCCATTGAAAAGTATACGGNNCCGTAATTCCGGTAACGGAGCCGTCGCTTTGTCCGCAATGTTCACCTGTAATCGTTGATGTTGAAAGCACAATGACCGGCGGTGCTACTGTACCAACAGTGAAGTTGTCTGTGAGCGTACAGCCTTGATCGTCTGTCACCGTTACGGTATACGTTCCTGCTGTGAGGTCGGTAATATCTGCCGTCGTTTCCGTATTCGACCATTCAATCTGTGGATTCACACCACCTACAACTACGAGTCCGGTAATAGAGCCGCTGTTCGCCGGACAGGTAACGTCTGTGACCACCACGTTGTTAACGTTCAGGCTCATCGGAACGGCTCCCGGAATAACATGCGGTCCGGAAAGCGCCGTACAACCGAACGCATCCGTCACCAATAATCCATAGTTTCCGGCTGGCTGCCCGGTCAGATCGGCAGTTGGGCTCGCGTTCAGGTTCCATTGATAGGTCAATCCTGTTCCGCTGGCAATAATCCCGGTAATGGAACCATCGTTCCCTGTGCAGGATTCAGCAGTGATGACCATATTCGTTGCATCGATTGAAGGTCCCGCAACATTGGTTACCACATGCGGACCTGAAGTCACGTCACAGCCATTGGCATCCGATACCAGGAGGTTGTAGTTTCCTGCGGCCAGGCTGGAAATATCAAGCGTGTTATAAGCTCCGCCATTCCAGGAAATCGTGTAANNGTGTTGTTCCTCCGTTGATCTGAATGCCTGTAATGGAACCGTCTGCCTGTCCGCAATGCTCGTCGGTGATGACCATAGCTGTTGTAGACAATGTCGGACCGGCTTCATTAGCTACCGTGAACGGTCCTGCTGTGGCTGTACAGCCGAGATTGTCTTCAACGGTCAGCGTATAGCTTCCGGCCGGAACACCTGTCAGATCTTCATCTGCAGTTGTGGTTCCGCTCCAGTCATACGTGAGGCTGTTACCTGTTGCAACGATACCTGTAATGGAACCGTTCGAATTGCTACAGGTTTCGTCATTGATGACCATTCCGGTCGTTGAAATGGAAGGTCCGGCCGTCTGGTTCACAACAATTGGTCCCGCAGTTGCCGTACAGCCCAGGTTATCGGTTACCAGCAGCGAATAATTTCCTGCCGGCAGGTTATTGATGTTCAATGTCGAATAAGTGCCACCGTTCCAGGAAACGGAAACAACGTTTCCTGTAGTCGTGATGCCAGTGATCGAGCCGTTGTTGCCGAGGCAGTTCTCGTCCGTTACCACCATGTTGGTCGTGTTGATGGTCGGTCCACCGGTTGAGTTGATCGTAAACGGGCCTGCTGTTGCTGTACAGCCCGCATCGTCCGTAACTACGACGTTGTATGTACCTGCAGAAGCGTTTGTAAGGTTCATCGTCGGCGTTACGACACCATTCCATTCGATCGTGATCGGGTTCACACCTCCGCTGGTCGACAATCCGGTGATCGAGCCTGAAGTCGTACAGGTTACATGCGTAATGGAAGCCGTTCCGGTGATCGTAGGTCCGCCAACTGTAACGGTAACCGGCTTGCGGAAAGTTCCCGGACAGGTTCCCACCCAGTACGTCGTCGAGCCGGTCAATACAGGTGTTGTATAAGAAGCATCGTTATCGATCGGCGTTCCACCGTACGGTGTCGTGTACCAGGCAATTCCCGTTCCCGGCGGCAATGTTCCGGCAACCGTAGCTGTGAGCGTTGCCGAGTTTCCTGTACAGATCGTTGCATTCGATACATTGAGGTCGAAAAAGTTTTGTGGAAGTCCTGAAACACCCGGTGATCCGGCTGTAGCACCATTTGGTGGGAATTCAGCAAGATGTGCAGAGTTGGTCACACCATTGGCACCACCCGCTACTGTTTGAACAGGCGTACCGGATGTAAACGCAATCATTCCACCTGCGCCACCACCTCCGGGACCGTCTGCTTCACTGGCTGTTACAAATTGCCCAAGGCTGAGGTTCTGATTTCCACCGGCTCCCCCATTTGCTGAAAGCGTTAAGTTGGCTGGTAATGCCGTTCCACAGCTGATGATGATCGCACCACCGCCGCCAGCTCCACCGGCTCCGTCATGTCCTTTTTTCTGACCGATGCCTGCAGCCGCATTGGTATGATTGGCACCATATCCAACAGCGCCGTTAGCCTCAACACCTGCATTTGTTGCGCCTGTGATGCTTCCGTAAACGGTCAGAAAGGCAATACCACCTCCGGTACCACCTGCACCGCCTTCGCTCTGGTTCTGATGACCGGCACCGCCGCCACCGCCCATAAATGCTCGGGTTGCATCATACGTCAGCGGATGACCGCCAAAACCGCCTTCATCACGGCGGTAATCGACGTTCCATGCGGCGTTATTTGGCCCGACTGCCAACGCATTCTGATCGGATTGTGAATAGGAATAACCTCCACGCCCACCACCCGGGCTGCTGGATGTTGCCATACCGGGCGCTTCGAGGTTCCACGCAGCTGCATAGCCGGCTGCCGGAACGCCTTTCCCTGTGTACGGTGTTGCTGAATTCGAGATATTGGCACCGCCGCCGCCACCGGCATTCTGGTTGTTTCCGCCGCCGCCGCCGTTAGCCGCAGCACCGTTTCCGTAACGGGAGAACATCGCCGAGTATTCGGTTGTAAAACCACCGATGCTTTCTCCTCTTTCCGCACCGTTGGTTGCCACCTGGGACCCTGTGAAGTTATCAGAAGTCGGTCCGGAAGAAATAGAGCTTCCGCCTGCCGACAAAGCGCCACCGCGGAAACCGGTTCCGGTTACGCTGATTTTTGCATTGTTATTGAAAGTAACGTTCCCGTTTACTTCCAGCGCTACCACACCTCCTGTGCTTCCATTCCACGCTGGTGGAACGATGGACGTATTAGCGTTTAATACCAGGTTTTGCAGACGCGGTACGCGAATCACCTGCACTTTTCCGGCTGCTGTATAAGCGTTTTTCAATCCGCATTGAAGATCGATTGTTCCCGAGCCGATGGATTTGACTTCAGCGAACTCGTATTTCCCACAGTTGTTGTATGCTGTAACCTGTCCCCATAAATGCTTGTAATCCCACCAGTCGAACGAATGCCCGGAAGCTGTTGTAAACCCGCTGGATGCGGTCGCATATTGATAATCCACATCAATTCCTGCTCCCTGCATCTGAACGATCAGAATAAGGTCTCCGGGCTCGAGCGGATTGGTCAGAAAACTGTTGGTGAGTGTGTTGTTTCCGACAGCAATTGTCGTCGCATTGGCAGCCGCATTCAGCGTTAAAGTGGTATAAACGTTTAGTTGCGTTCCGGCAGAAGTTACGGTGTAATTGTTGTTCTTGCCACGTTGAGCGAGACAAAAACCTGTTACCGCTACTGACAATAATAGGAGAAGCGTTCTTAGCATGTTGTGGGTTTCAGCAATATATACTAGACGCTAAATATACCGAATGGTTGTAAAATTTGTTAAAAATCGCGTAGAATTTCCTGCATGATGTGAGTAACCGCCGGACAAACTTCCATGTTTTTGCGTGTCAGGTTGAGGATCTGGAACATATTCTTGCGATCCGTATGCGGGTACTCGCGACAAGCCAGCGGACGATCTTCGTAGATCGAGCAGTAATTATCCGAACCGAGAAAAGGACACGGCGCCGTTGTGAGCACGTAATCCCCTTCGTTGTCCATCCTCAGGTATTGCTGAATGAACGCCGTTTCAGACAATCGCAGCTTTTTGGCGATCCTTCGGATGTCGACATCGCGGAAGATCGGGCTCGTGGTTTTACAGCAATTGGCGCACTGCAGGCAATCCATTTTTTTGAATACGCGGTCGTGAGCCTGGTGAAAGGCTTTGTCCAGATTGCGCGCATTGGCTTTTTTTAACCGGGTTGCCAGTTTCTGGTACACTTCTTTTTCAGCAACAGCATGCTGCAGCAGCGACTGGTATTTCATACTGCAAAATTAGTGCATGTTTGCCGCTAATTGTTATATTCGTTCCCGAATGGAATCGGAAAAATTTGATCTGGTTGTAATCGGTGGTGGTCCCGCCGGCTATGCTGCAGCAATGCGCGGCATTGATTTCGGGAAACGGGTTTGCCTGATCGAAAAAGAGCGCGTTGGCGGCGCTGGTGTCTACAATGGCGCCTTGTCGTCCAAAACCCTGTGGGAAATGTCACAGAAGGTGGCCAGCGTAAACGACATGATCCTCGAGAAAGGACGCGAGAAATTCTACCTTCCGTGGGACGATATCGCCAAAACGGTCGACGAAGCCGTTTTCGAGCGCAAATTCCAGTATTCCTGCCATTTGAAGCTGCTTCAGACGGAAACCATGCAGCGATTGCTCACTTACGAGCGAGGCGTTGGCAAATTCCTTAACGAGCACGAGATCGAAATCACGCACGACGGCTATACGAAAGTCATTTACGGCGAGAAGATCGTTATCGCGACAGGAAGTCGTCCGCGGAAAGAGCCGAACATTCACGTCGACGAACACACGATATTGACCAGCGACGGTATCGAAAACCTGAAGGCTTATCCGAAAAGCCTGGTGATCGTCGGGGCCGGTGTGATCGGTTGTGAATATGCTACGATTTTCTCCAATTTCGGAAGAACAAAAGTTTACCTGATCGATCGCCAGGACCGCATCCTGCCATTCGAAGACGAAGATATTTCCAACATCGTAAGCTACAATTTCGAGCAAAAAGGCGTTACGATTCACCATAACGCGCAGCTGGAACGACTCGATAACCTCGGGGAAAGCGTTGAATACGAAATTTCCTATCCGGATGGCCGACGCGAAGTGATTCAGGCTGAAAAAGCGCTGTTATCCATTGGTCGCGTTCCGAATGTGGAAGAGCTGGACTTGCCTGCTGCCGGCGTTAAAATGTCGAAGCGCGGTCTGCACATCGGCGACGACGACACGGTAACGAATATTCCGCACATTTACGCCGTTGGCGATGTTTCAGGACGGATCGCTCTGGTGAATATGGGCGAGATCGAAGCACGCCACGCGGTCGAGCTGGCTTTTGGTCAGACGAAAGAACGCCAGAACTACGACAACGTTTGTACGATTATGTTCCTTCAGCCCGAAGTAGCGGCCGTTGGCGTGAACGAGCAAACCTGCCTGGAAAAAAATATTCCGGTGAAGATCGTAAAGCTCGATTACTCGGTCATTGCCCGGGCGATCGCCATGCGCAAAACACAGGGCTTCTTCAAGATCATCGTGACCAACGACG
Organism: Flavobacteriales bacterium UBA5871; assembly: GCA_002432085.1. Lineage (GTDB taxonomy): Bacteria > Bacteroidota > Bacteroidia > Flavobacteriales_D > Crocinitomicaceae > Fluviicola. The sequence continues at coordinate 3,868 of DJFN01000260.1, read as the reverse complement.
CCGAAATGAAGATCCTCGGCATGCGCGCCGTCGGTGAACACGCTTCGAGCGCCATTCAGGCCATCGGTTTGCTGATCAAGCTCGATATGCCGATCCATGTGATTTCCGAGCTTATTCACCCGCATCCGTCCATCGTGGAAGGTATCCAGGAATGTGTGCGAATGCTGCTAAACCGCTCGCTGTTCAAATCCTCTGTTTTCCGCGATAAGCTGGCGTGTTATTCGCTGGTTGACGGAGTGAAGACACCGCTGGAACGGCTTTAAAGTCTTCCAGTCGGACGGTCACCGGTCGGCAGTCTTCAATTATCCTGAAGTCTTGATATCCTGCTGTCTTGAAGTCCTGAAATCCTGAAGTCCTGAAATCAAAAAAGGGGCCGAAGCCCCTCTCGTTTTATCTTTTAATTCTTTATCAGATCACGCCGCACACTACGAGCAATGCGTAGATCATTCCCGGAAGGAAGAACAGCAATGTGAGGATCAGGGAAATCCAGAAGCGAACGGTGATGCCTTCGTAGATCGCTACGCCAACCGGTGGAAGCAGGATCGCGAAGATGATCGCCAGGATCTGCATATCGTCCATCGAATTGTTGTTGTCGATGTACTGTTTTTTACGCAAAACGTCCTTGACAGATTTATTCTTTTTTAACACCGTTTCCTTCTTCGTCTGCTCAGGTGCCTTTTGTGGCTGCGCAGGTACTTTACGGTCTTCTTTTACCGCATTTGTAGTCTCGGTAGCCGGTGCTTTTTCAGCAGCAGCTGTGTTTGACTGATGGCTGTAAGAAGCTGGCTGCAAAGCTGTTTCGCTTGAAGAAATCTCTTTTTTATCCAGCGCTGCAACGGTTTCTTCGTTAGCCGTTCTAATCGTTTCTTCCTTCTTTTGCTGTGCGAGATTGTTCTCTTCGGATGAAGCAGTGCCACCCGAACGGTTCCAGTAAAATCCTTTGTTGTATTTACGTTTCTGGAAGACACCTCCCACAACGTCATTACTTGTAGAACAGCTGGTTACGATGGCTGCCAATGCAGCGATAGCAACAATTGGTACGATTTTTTTCATAGGTGTTTGTTTATTTTTGAACTAATATAGTTTATTTTCCTTTCAATTCCATCGCCTTGAGTGTGTTGATCATCAGCGATGCAATCGTCATCGGTCCTACTCCACCCGGAACCGGAGAAATGTAGGAACACTTTGGCGCTACTTCGTCGAATTTCACGTCACCGGCCAGTCGCCAGCCACGTTCACGGGTCGCGTCATCGACACGCGTCGTACCGACATCTACCACAACAGCGCCTTCTTTCACCATATCGGCTGTAATAAAGCCCGGAATGCCGACAGCAGCAACGAGAATATCGGCATTCTTACAGATATCCTTAATGTTTTCCGAACGCGAATGCACCAGCGTTACGGTACAGTTGCCCGGATTGGTGTTTTTCCCCAGCAAGAGACTCAGCGGTGTTCCAACGATGTTGCTCCGTCCGACTACCACACAATTCTTTCCGGAAGTTTCGATGTCATAACGACGCAGCAGCTCCACAATTCCGGCCGGTGTTGCAGGAACGAATCCCGGAATGTTCAGCATCATATTTCCAACGTTGATCGGATGGAAACCGTCGACATCCTTTTTCGGATCGATGGTCAGCGTTACTTTCATTTCATCGATGTGCTCCGGCAACGGCAGCTGAACGATAAAACCGTCGATGCTTTTGTCTTCGTTGAGCGCTTTTACCTTATTCAGAAGCACTTCTTCGGAAACAGAGTCGTCGTATCGGATCAGCGTACTTTCGAAACCGATCTCCTCGCAGGCTTTCACTTTGGAGTTGACATACGTGATGGAACCACCGTCGTTACCGACCAGAATCGCCGCCAGATGAGGAATTTTGCGTCCTTCCGACTTGCGTTGTTTCACAAGCTCCCGCAGCTCTTTCTTGATCGTTTCCGCCGTTTCTTTACCGTTGAGGATCTTCATTGTTATTTTTTTTGCAAATGTAGACCACAATTGACAATTGACAAGGGACAATTCACAATTATTCGGTCTCCGGTCAGACAGTTTCCAGTCGGCAGGTCACCAGTCGCGGTTCCACTACCAACTGTTCACCACTCGCTGTTCACTACTGTTTAATCAGTAAAAAACCCATTTTGGTAAACCAGGCGTATGTATTCCAACCGAAAAGCCGGTTCAGGCGTCTTATTAATAGGTTCAAAACACTCTTGCACATGGAAAAGAAGCTGATCAAGAAGCGCATTATGAGCAGCAGAGCCATTCAACAGGTAAACGATGCAACTATCGTGCTGCGTCACTTTATCGAATTGAGCGCAAAATTACTACCCTTCTTCAACGAGCTTTCCAAAAAGGACAAGCTGCTTCCGCGTGAGCTCGAAGACCGGAAAAAGATCATCGATGTTTTTCACGGTTATAAGTTCGACACATCGACTTCGCTGATCCTGATGAATTCGTCTATCCTTGACAGCATTCAGACGGCTTTCGAAGAGATCGAGCAACGGATTCCGGGACAGCCGTCCAAAGCCGATGAAGCCATGCAGCGCTTCTACGACGAGCATGACCAGCTGGTCCACAACTGGATACACACGGACAATAACTGACACAACAAAGCTGCCTTATAAACGATCCGCTATGGTGGCGGATCATAAACAGAGCGCGGAGCCAGGAGAGATTCCCCAGAACATCTAACCTGATCCGCGTTTTTGCGTTTTGTTCTTCTTCAAAAGCTTGTTTAAGGTCGAACCGATGCTAATTTTGGCAAACGAGTCCTTATTCACGCAAGCATTATGATCCAATTCATTTCCGTTCTTCTTTTCGCTGTCTTTTTATTCCTTTCTTCTCTTCACATCTACTGGGGATTTGGTGGAAAATGGGGTGGTTCAGCCGTTTTGCCTGCAAAAGACGATGGTCAGCACGTGATGATGCCCGGTTTGCTTCCGTGCCTGATCGTAGCGATCGGACTGGCTGCCGTTGGTCTGCTCGTTCTGATCAATACAGGAATGATCGCTTTTGCATTGCCTTCCTGGCTACAACAATACGGCTTGTGGATCATTTGCGGAATTTTCACACTGCGTGCCATCGGGGATTTCCGGTATGTCGGTTTTTTCAAGCAGATTAAACATACGACTTTCGGGAAGAATGACACGCGTTATTATTCGCCGCTGTGTCTCGCTATCGGTTTGCTGACGGCTTTGCTGGAAATGCTTCGATAATGCCGAATTAAAAAAGGCTCCCGAAACCGAGAGCCTTTTATTGATTGGAAATCCTGCTTATTTCTTCGCCGGCTTGGCAGATCCTTTTTCGATGGAAATGCGCAGCTGCGGTTCTTTTTCGTCGATATCCAGCATGATGTTATCCCCCATCTGCAGGTTCGCTTTGATGATCTCTTCTGCAAGCGGATCCTCGATGTACTTCTGGATCGCGCGCTTGAGCGGACGCGCACCGAATTTCTCGTCGTAGCCTTTATCAACGATGAAGTCTTTCGCTTTCTCCGTCATATTGGCAGTGTAACCGAGATCTTTGATGCGGTTGAACAGCTTCACCAGCTCCAGATCGATGATCTTGTGGATGCTCTCGCGTGACAACGGATGGAAGATGATCATGTCGTCGATACGGTTGAGGAATTCAGGTGCAAACGCTTTGCGGAGTGCATTCTGGATCACACTTTTCGTATTCTCTTCGCGTGCTTCTTCACGTGCTTTCGTTCCGAAACCTACACCGTTTCCGAAATCAGCAAGCTGACGCGCACCGATGTTGGAGGTCATGATGAGGATCGTATTCTTGAAGTCGATCTTGCGACCGAGTCCGTCGGTCATGTGTCCGTCGTCGAGGGCCTGCAGCAACAGGTTGAAGACATCCGGGTGCGCTTTT
>DJFN01000009.1 GCA_002432085.1 Flavobacteriales bacterium UBA5871 | reverse complement strand
AGAAATGAGTTCCGTTTTTTGTTTCTTATTTCCTCCTTTGGAGGGAAGAGCAAGCGCAGCTTGTGAAGACTGAAGCCAGCTGCTACAGCAGCTTTAGCTGAAGGATATTGGGGAGGATTTTCTAATTCAATAATAGATTTCCATCAACACCGGCTTTGCAGCAGCATCAATGTATTTTTCCAGTACAGGGAAAAACGTTTCGGAAACCATCGGACAACCGAGACTGTTGCAAATCGGATAAGCCTGTTCTTCGTCGGGAACGCAGCTGTAGCGGTGCAACACGACAGCTCTTGCCAAAGCTTTGCTGTTGGTAGGATCGAGTCCATGCAATTTGAACGACCTTCCGAAATTCCCGATGTAGGCAGCGCCGATCTTATACGTTCCCAGGGAAGTCATATAGGAATTGGGCGTATTGCTGAACTGCAGGCTGTCGGTTCCTTCGAGCTCGGATCCAGAGCCGTGTGCTACCAAAGCGCGGTCCATGATGGAATCGTTTTTCAGATTCACGACGAACAACCGGTAGTATTTCGACGGAATCCGCATGTCGATCAGGAAAGCGACTTTATTATCGTAGATGCCTTTTTGTTTGATAAAGCTCTTAAGCTGTTTGATCTGTGCCGGCAGCATTGTTGTGAGACGGGTAGAATCAAAATCGGAACGAAGCGAATCTTCGGCAGCCTGCATCATAACTTCTTCCATATCCGAACGGTCCGAAGAGGCTGAAGCCGAGCATTGCATCAGTAAAAGGATGGAGACAAAAACAGCGGCAGTAAGCTGAAAGTATTTCATGGAATTATCAATGAGCAATTGCACAATTATCAAGGCTTAATAACTGATAATTGTATAATTGATAATTAGTTACAGCATTTTGATGCGATTGGTCAGCTCGTCGCGGTACGAACCACCTATCGGAATGAGCTTACGATCGTTCTCCAGCTGCAGATTCGGGAAGTCGATCGAGGAGATCTTGTCCATGCGAACGATAAACGAACGGTGTACGCGAATGAATTGTTCGGCACCCAGCTTCGACTCGATGTCTTTCATCGTTGAATGGATCGTGTAACGTGTATCGTTGGTATTGATCACCACGTAATCCTTCAGCGCTTCGATGAAGAAAATATCGCTCATATTGAGCTTTACGAGCTTGCTGTTGGACTTTACGAAGATGAAATCGTGCTGAGTCTCACGTTCCTTGTTTTCGACCAGGGAATAGAGCATATCGCGCTCGCGTTCCACTTCCTGTTCTTTCTTGTGCTTGTAAAGCGCCATCTCGATCGACGTGTGCAGATCGATTTCCTTGAACGGCTTCAGGATGTAGCCATACGGCTCTGTGACTTTAGCTTTGGAAAGCGTTGCTTCGTCGGCATAAGCGGTGAGATAGATCACCGGAATGGCATAATCCGAACGAACGATCTCAGCAGTCTGAATACCATTCATTTCGCCTTTCAGCATGATGTCCATCAAAACGATATCGGGTTGCTCAACTGCCAGAATTTCCAGTGCTTTTTCACCGGAAGGAGCCGCACCTATGACATTGTAGCCGAGCTTTTTCAAGCTCGATTGAATATCTTTTGAAACGATGAATTCGTCTTCGACAACCAATACATTGGCCTTTATCATAGGGTACGCTTTCGTTCATCAAAGGTAGGAAAAAAACGCTGTTTCCTACTGTCAAATTTCAGTGCATAGTGCTCTCTCACCGAACTAAAGTACAACCTGCTTTTCATTTTCGCAAGGATCAGTTGCTTTCGCCTTCATCCTCAATAAAAAATAATAAAGAAATAAATTTTAAAAATTTTTACTATTACTATTAAGGCTGTGAATAGCTGTAGAACAATCCGGTAAAATCTTTTGACAAACGAGTTATCGCATTTCGGGACCTACTTATCAACACAAATGCCGGCAGAATAAGCCTGATTTAAAGACAGATTAACCGGTTATCCACAGTTGTGTTAATTGCGTGTTATGTGGATAAAAACCGACCGACCGACTACGTTAACAAATCTTAAAAACCTGTGGGAAAGTCGCCGGAAAAAAACGTAAACTTTCCATGGTCAATCCAATAATTAAGACATATATAACGGAATACCGGATTTCGCAAGCTTTTGTTATGAGTAATTGTCAACGCTTATTGACAATCAATGGAATATAAGCGTGGATAACTGTTCATATGGTACTCCTGATTTTCAAGCGATTGAGCCGGAGCTCCCGGAAGTGATGTGCATATCTTGGTGGTTTTGTTGATAAGCGATACCTTTGAAAGAAAAACGTCAGAACATGTCGAAAACGATTCCTATCGGGGCGGATCACGCCGGTTTCCAGTTGAAAGCTGCAGTCATTGAACACCTCAAATCGCTTGGTTACGAACCGCACGATTACGGTTGTTATTCGGAAGACAGCATCGACTACGCCGATTTCGGTCACCCGGTAGCCACACACGTTGAAAATCATCCCGGAACACTCGGTATCGTTATCTGCGGGAGCGGCAACGGCATCAACATGACGGTAAATAAACACCAGGGCGTTCGCGGTGCGCTTTGCTGGAACAGAGAAATTGCGGTTCTGGCGCGCGAGCACAACGATGCGAATATCCTCACACTGCCGGCGCGTTTCATTACCGAAGAACAGGCGATGGAAATGGTTACGGCGTTTTTCGGAACGGCTTTCGAAGGCGGGCGTCACCAGCGACGGATTGAGAAAATACCGGTTGACTGTTAATTCGTAACGGCCTTCGATAAAGGCTAATGCTAAATCCTCACCCTTCATCCCCTCCAAAGGGGGAGACCGGGATTCATTCCTTATATATATGTCCAAAAAACTACTCGCTGCGGCGTTGCTGATTGCTACGGGCGTTTCGGCACAGAAAAAAGACCTCATTGCGCAGTACAGTGCCTATATCGATACGGCCGATCTGCGGAAGCATCTGACCGTGCTGGCCAGCGACGAATACGAAGGTCGGGAAACGGGCAAAAAAGGTCAGCAGCTGGCAGCGGCTTATATTCAGCAATCGTTTAAGGAAGACGGTTGTTCGAAAGCGCCGGGCATGAGTGGTTACGAACAGTTTTTCGACGTTGTGGAAACTACGCCGGGTGGTGAGCTGAAATTCGGCGGGAAATCGCTGGCGTTCAAAACTGATTTCGTTTACTTCGGTGCCAAGCAGCAGGCTTCGTTCGACAACCTGGAAATTCATACGTTGGAAGATTACGAACGATTCGGGATCGAAAACGGTGTACTGATCCATCCGATCGCCGGCATGGACATCCGCGCAGAACTGGACATGCTGCGCCGGATCGGGAAGAAAGCGAAAGCGATTATCCTGGTAACGCCGAACTATGAGACCTTATACGAGTACCTGGAACATTACGCGACTTCGAAAGCGATGCGTCTCAAAACCGATACTCCTGTGGCAGAACAGCCGATCTTCGTGATCCGTGCAGGAGCTCTGGACGGAGCGCTGAAAAAGCCGTTCCGCTATCTGCAGGGCAACGGGAAAAAGAAAATCAAAAAGAAAGCGACGGTTGTCAACACGTTTACCGGCTGGATCAACAAAGACGAGCAGGTGCTGACGAGCTCCAACGTACTGGGCTACATTCCGGGAAGCGATCCTATTCTGGCGAAAGAGATCGTGGTGATCACGGCGCACTACGACCATATTGGAATCGATAACGGCGTGGTATTCAATGGCGCCGACGACGACGGAACCGGGACGGTGGCTTTGCTGGAAATTGCCGAAGCATTTATGAAAGCGCGTCGTGAAGGAAACGGTCCGCGCAGGTCCATTCTGATCATGACCGTTTCGGGTGAAGAAAAAGGACTGTTGGGTTCATCCTATTATGTGAGCCATCCGGTGATTCCGCTGGAAAATACGATCGCCGACCTGAACATCGACATGATCGGCCGGAACGATATCGCCCACGAAAACAGCAGCGACTACATTTATATCATTGGCTCGAACATGATCAGCACCGATCTGCATAACACCAATGAGAACGCGAATAAGACGTATACGCAGCTATTGCTCGATTACAAATTCAACAGCCTGAGCGATCCAAATCAGTTCTATTACCGCTCAGATCATTATAATTTTGCGAAAAACGGCATTCCAAGCATCTTTTACTTCAGCGGCATTCACGAAGATTACCACCAGGCGACGGATGATATCGAGAAGATCATTTTTTCCAAAGTCGAGCGTGTTGCGCGTCTGGTGTTTGCAACGGCATGGTTGCTGGCAAATGAGACGGAACGTCCGAGACCGGACTATTGATTAGTCGACCCGTCTTCAGTCGCCGGTGTCTCAGTCTGCTTTCAGTGTGAGTTTGGGTGTGAGCGTGGAGTTCCGTGGAAGTCACTCCACCAGTAAAGATTCGATCAACGCATTGGTCTTTTCCACGTATTCCGTGTAGTAAGCTCCGGTGCCCGGTCCGTTGAAGCCGGTGTGGATGCGTTTTACAAGGCCGTCTTTTCCGATGAAGATCGTGGTGGGGAAAGAGATCACTTCGTTGAGCATGGCGAATTGTTCGGAAGCCAGCGTTTTATTGGCTTTTCCACCGACGAGGAATTTGAACGCCAGGTCGTGCCGGTTTTTGAGTCGCAGGATCTTGGCGGCTTGTTCTTCGAACGTTTCGGCTGCTTCGTAACCGATGGAAATGATTTCAAGTCCTTTGTCGTGGTAGCGCTCATAGAGCTCCTTATAATACTTCGTTTCGTCGAGGCAGTTCGGGCACCACGTTCCCATGATCTGGATGATCACGACTTTATTGAAAACGTCCGGATTCGGGAAAGAATAGTTGTTGCCTTCGATGTCTTTGAGTGTAAAGCTGATGCGGCTGTTATCGGTCTTCAGCTGTGTGAGCGAATCGGGATCGTGCAGCTGAAAGGCGTCGTTGCGACTCGAAACCCAGTTCGTCTGGTAATGTTTTCCGCTGAAAAAAGTGCCTTGCAGAGCCGATCCGGAGATCGATCCTGTGATCAGGAAGGCGTGTGAGCCGTCGAAGCAGGAAAGGTAAAACGAGCTTTTCTCCACGATTCCTTCGAGGAAACGGTAGTCGCCGGTTTCGGTTAAAAATGTTCCGGTGAGTCGGCTGCCGTCCTGGTGAAAAATTCCCACGGCGGGTTCCTGGTCGTCTGTTCCCGGGCTGAACCACGTTTCCCAGTTGCCCGAAAGATTGGCATCCGGTAGGGCGGTGATGGCTTCCGGATTTTTTATCATGGCCGCTTCGAACGGAATGCGGTAATTCCCGGTTTTGTTGTAATTGACCCAAAATCCTTTGATGAAGCGTTTTTTGCGTGTTACGAAACGCAGCTCGGAATCGAAATTCGGGAAGGGAACGATGAGCGTATCGCCTTCGCGCTTGCTGACTTTCAGCTCGATGCGTTCTTCGGCATTGTGAATCACCAGCAGGCGCTGTTTGTCCTTCTCCTCGACAGTTAACCGGACAGGCAAAGAGGTCGCCTGATTCAGCTGTAATTGAGCGGAATACGTTCCTGTTTTAAGCGGAAGCTGCTGCGCCGACAGGGAAAAACCGATCAGCAGGGTGGCAGCAAGGCCGCGGAGAGAGCACTTCATTCGTTTTTANNTATGTAGCGAATTTACCTTTTTTATTGCTTCCTTGTTTCCCCCGATGCAACCTTTTTCCTAAGTTACGGGTCTAATGAATCAGCAAGTGCTATGGATGACAGAACATTGGTGATGGAATGCGCCAAAGGAAGCTCCCGGGCACAGCGAGCGTTGTTTGATAAA
>DJFN01000254.1:4635-4772 GCA_002432085.1 Flavobacteriales bacterium UBA5871 | reverse complement strand
ACCGACAGGTAGAGCAGACAAGTGCACGAATGGAAGTACCTTGTAGAATTCAGAGTTGATGATCCGCCTTGCGGTCGCACGAATGGAAAATCGGTTCAGTGATATCAACTCAAACTAAAACCAAAAACTAATATTGC
>DJFN01000254.1:0-4513 GCA_002432085.1 Flavobacteriales bacterium UBA5871 | reverse complement strand
CGAGCCGCAGAAGTACATGGGACAGTGGTATGAGATTGCCCGGTTCGATTACCGCTTCGAAAGAGGTTTGGACAATGTGTCGGCGAATTACACGCTGCTCGATAACGGTAAAATCCGTGTCGAGAATCGTGGCTACAATACCATAANNAAAAGCCAAGCTCGCGGATGACTCGGGAGCTGCGGCACTGAAAGTTTCGTTCTTCGGACCGTTCTATTCCGGTTATAACGTAATCGCGATCGACGAAAACTACAAATACGCGCTCGTGGCCGGAGAAAGCCGCGAATACCTCTGGTTCCTTTCCCGCGAAAAAACAATGCCGGAAGAGGTGAAAACGGCTTACATGGACAAAGCCGCCGCGCTTGGATTCGACACTTTGCAGCTCATCTGGGTCCAGCAAACGCCAGACGCACCGGCACAATAGCTTCCCACCAGGCAGCTTCCCGCGAATTAGCGAATTGGCACGAATTTTTTGTTGTTTGTGTTTTGCAGGTTGTCAGCCAGCTGACAACTAGTGAAGATTCGAAAAGAATAACACATTTAGTGCGTCAATTCGTGCATTCGTGGGGAAAATTACACAGTACTTCGCGGACTCAAGAACCGATTTAGAATTCTTCCCATTCATGCAATCGAATCCCCGATTTCGACTACCTTTGCAACTTCATAAACAGAATTCCATGAACAGTTGGTTTACAGTCAAAGTAAAATATACCAAGCAATTGGATAACGGCACGTTCAAGCGTGTTTCCGAACCTTACCTGCTGGCGGCAATGACCTTTACAGATGCCGAAGCGCGTATCTACGAAGAGCTCGGGTCGCTGATCCGCGGCGAGTTCATCGTGACCGGTATTTCGCGTACAGACATTCACGACATTTTCCACTACGAAGATTCCGACGTGTGGTTCAAGTGCAAGATCAGCTACGAAAGTCAGGCGGATGGTGGCGAAGATGCCAAAGCGAAAAAAGTGACGCAGAATTTCCTCGTTTCCGCTCATTCCGTGAAGGAAGCTTACGAGCGTTTGAAAGAAAGCCTCGGCGGACTGATGATCGATTTCCAGATCCCGATGATCTCCGTTTCTCCGATCGTGGATATTTTCCCGTTCGGTGACGAAGGCGAAGACCGCGCAGCCGTTGCTCTTGAGAAGCAGGTGAAGCAGGAAGTGGCCGAGCACATGATGGGCCGCAAGACCGTTTTCAGCGCCGCAGGATCGGATGTTGACGATTCGGACGACGAAGACAGCGTGATCGAAGATAATTTCGGAGAAGAAGAGGAGTAAATGGATAACTTNNCACGCAACGACCACCACCAGTTCGATAAGGGCAGGCTGGAAGAGCACGTCGGTAACGAGCCGTTCCGTTTGTTTTCTCAATGGTTGGAAGAAGCTACGGAGAAATGCAACGAGGCGAACGCGATGAGCCTGTCGACCATTGGTCCGGATAATTATCCTGCTTCGCGCATCGTGTACCTGAAAGAGCTGTCGGAAGGCGGTTTTATATTCTACACCAACTATCACAGCGACAAAGGCCGTCAGATCGAAGCCAATCCAAATGTTCACCTGTTGTTTTTCTGGCCTGAGCTGGAACGGCAGATCAGCATTTACGGAACGGCAGAAAAAGTTTCGGCTGAACGCAGCGATGCTTATTTCCAGTCGCGTCCGAGAGGAAGCAAGCTCGGAGCATGGGCCTCGCACCAAAGCGATCGCCTGGAAAACCGTTCGGAGCTTGAGCAGCGATTAACGGAGCTTTCGGCAAAATATCCTGCTGAAGTGCCGCGCCCGGAACATTGGGGCGGGTACAGCGTGGTTCCGCATCGCGTTGAATTCTGGCAGGGACGTCCGTCGCGACTCCACGACCGCATAGTATTTGAAAAAGCAGGCGAAAGCTGGCACATATACCGAAAGAATCCGTGAGTACCATTGAGCTGCAACCCCAGATCCGGACGTTGTCGAATGGTATCCGGGTCGTTTACCTGCACGCTGCGTCGCCGGTAGCGCATCTCGGCGTGACCATTCTCGCCGGCTCGCGCTACGAGGGAAAAAACCAGGAAGGACTGGCGCATTTCCTCGAGCATTGCTTTTTTAAAGGAACCGTTAAGCGAAAATCTTCACACATTCTTTCCCGGCTCGATTCGGTAGGAGGTGAGCTCAACGCTTACACCACGAAAGAAGAGATCTGTATCTATGCTTCGTTCGTCAAGAACCACCTGAACCGCTCTGCCGAATTGCTGGCCGATATCGTGAACAACAGCACGTTTCCGGAGAAAGAGATCGAAAAGGAAAAAGAGATCGTGCTCGACGAGTTCAATTCTTACCTCGACAATCCGGGCGAAAAGATCTTCGACGATTTCGAAGCGCTGATGTTCCCGAATCACCCGCTGGGCAACAACATTCTGGGTACGCGCGACACCGTTCAATCCTTTACCCGAAAGCATTTACGGGATTATATCGACGCATTCTTCTTTGCCGGAAACACGGTCATTTCCTTCGTTGGCGATATTCCGTTCGATACGCTGATGCGTACGCTGGAGAAGCATTTTTCGCTGATGGTCGATGGGAAAACGCAGGTCCAGCCACAGGGATTTTCGAACTACGTGCCGTTCCGTGAGCGTTTCAGTGAAGCCAATTACCAGGCGCATGTCGTGCTGGGTGGAATGGCCCCGGGCTACAGCGATGAAACGCGTCGTGGGATGACACTGCTGGTGAATATTCTCGGCGGTCCGGCGATGAATTCCCGACTCATTCTTTCGGTGAGGGAAAAATACGGCTATAGCTATAACATCGACGCGTCCTATACGCCGTATGCGGATCTGGGCTACTGGTACATTTACTTCGGTACCGACCAGAAATACGTCGATAAAACGCTGAAGGTCGTTTACAAGGAATTGAAAAAACTGCGCGAAGTTCCGCTTACGGAAAAGCAGCTTCAGCAGGCGAAAGAGCAGCTCAAAGGCCACATTGCTTTGTCGCTCGACAATAACGTGGGATTGATGCAGGGATTAGGAAAAAGTCTCCTGTTGTTCAACCAGATCGATACGATCCAGGAAATTTACGAGAGCATCGATAAGCTCACCCGCGACGAATTACACCACATCGCCAACACCTATTTTCAGCCGGAACAAATCTCCGAGCTCATCTTCGACGTCAAATAAATTAACAATGGACAGTTGACAATGGACAACGAATTAATTGTCAATTGTCCATTGTCAACTGTCCATTGAAGAATTAAATTCCGAATGCAACGCCGAGTCGCAAACCGTAGTTGGAATTGTAATGACTTAAATTTGATGAGTTATCCGTCTGAAGGAATCCGTGGTAATAATACGCATCGGCATTCAGCCAGATTCGCTCGCCGAGACGGTAGTTGAAACCGAGGGAAGCCGTACCGCCAAGATCGACCGTTTCGTGATCGCTGATGAGGTTACTTTCCGCCGGACGTGTTCCGTCTACATCTGTCGATTCATCGATCAGGAATCCGAAAGAAGGACCGATCGTGAATTTCGGACGGAAAGCGTTACCGATATCACCGAAGAAGTAAGCAACTTTCAGCGGAATGCGAAGATAGCTCAGGCTGATATCAACATCTGAACCGTCTCCTGAAGTTTTGAAGCGTCCGCCTTCCAGGGAATACAATACGTCACCCGCAAGACCAAAGTGTTCCCATTGGCTGTAATTCATCGTTACACCGGCATTCCAGGATGATTTGTACAAGTCGCTGTAGCCAACATTGGGAATCCAGGTTGAACCGTACCCGACCGCCGGTCCGATGGTAAATGTTCGCTCGATGTCTGTTTGTGCAAACGCGGCAGTCAGTGCAATGAAACAAGCTGCAGCCGTTAATTGAATCTTTTTCATACGATGAGTGTTTGTTATTCAAAACCCAAATTAGCTAATGTGCTGATAGCAGGTATTTAAAAAAAACTAAAGCTGCTGAAATTCAAATAGTTTAACTTAAAATACTTTAATCCGCGATTTGTGGCAACGGCGTTAGCATCACAATCCTGACCGTATAATTGATTGATCGATCGACTTTTCTGGCAATTTGATAGACTATCTTTGCAATCCAAATATACAGTCCCATGAATTTTGAAGCATACCACCGGTTATTCGACACGATCCTCAACAATCCAGCGCCTGCAGCACCTTACGACAACCCGGATTATTTCAATTACACGAAGCTGAATGCTTCCCGTTCCCGTCGCTGGCTCAAAAACGGCGTTTTGTCGGAAGAGCTGAAGACGGTACTGAAAGCGATCGACCGTCCGATGAAATGGATCGTCATCACCGAGCCGTGGTGTGGAGACGCATCCCACATTGTGCCGTTCATCCACCTGATGTCGCAGGAAAATCCCTTGATCGAGGCCGAATACGAGCTGCGCGATCAGGAGCCGTTCCGCATCAACGATTACCTCACGAACGGCAGCAAATCCATTCCGAAGCTCGTCATCCGCGACGCCGAAGGAAACGACCTTGCTGTCTGGGGACCGCGCCCGAAAGGCTGCCAGGAGCTCTACGACCG
>DJFN01000244.1:2166-2877 GCA_002432085.1 Flavobacteriales bacterium UBA5871 | reverse complement strand
CGGTGTGCTTTGCAGCCGAAAAACTGTTTGGTCATTACCGGAGCGGGATTTTCCTCTTTTTCAGCGTTCGGTTCTGCTGCCGTCAGTTGCGGTTTTACCGCCGGACTCGTTGTATTTCCAGCACAGCTAAATAAAGCTCCCAACAGGATAAAACCGGTTAAAAAGGTTGTGAAGTGAATGTGTGTTCTCATAATGGAACCAAGGTAAGCCAAAGCTCCGATTTATTTCATTCAGATGAGTCATTTGTTAGTTTCGTCGACTAAAAAGCGGTGTTCGTCGAATCTAAAAATGCAATATTACATTAATGCATTAATGGAGTTTTGCTTTTGGAAGGTCGTTCCTAATGTGCTGAAGGTGAATCGTTCTTACTTCTCGATGTGCTCGGCCAGCTTGCCTTTCAAATGCTTTGCTGTGTAATTATCCGCTTCCAGGGCCAACGCTTCCGGCGTGCCTTCAAATACCACATTGCCGCCTTTATCACCGCCTTCAGGACCGATATCGATAATCCAGTCGGCGGCTTTGATCACATCCATGTTGTGTTCGATCACGATAATGGAATGACCGTCGTCGACCAGGCGATTGAANNCGATCATCAGCTTTTCGATGTCGTAAAAATGCAAACCGGTTGTCGGCTCGTCGAAGATGAACAACGTCTTTTTCGTATTCTGCGCGCCTTTGATCAGGAAAGAAGCCAGCTTCACACGTTGCGCT
>DJFN01000244.1:1885-2100 GCA_002432085.1 Flavobacteriales bacterium UBA5871 | reverse complement strand
CCAACATCTTCCAGCGGCTGTATTTTCTGCAGGATCTTTTCTTCCAGCTTGTCTTTTCCGTTTTTGAAGAATTCCACCGCCGTAGTGATGTCCATCGTCAGAATGTCGGAAATATTCTTGTCGCGGTAAGTCACTTCCAGCGCTTCCTGTTTGTAACGCGTTCCGTTGCAGGCTTCGCAATGCAGGTGAACATCGGCCATGAACTGCATGCTCAC
>DJFN01000244.1:1577-1875 GCA_002432085.1 Flavobacteriales bacterium UBA5871 | reverse complement strand
GGCA
The DNA here is from genome assembly GCA_002432085.1 of Flavobacteriales bacterium UBA5871. GTDB lineage: Bacteria > Bacteroidota > Bacteroidia > Flavobacteriales_D > Crocinitomicaceae > Fluviicola. The sequence continues at coordinate 1,871 of DJFN01000244.1, read as the reverse complement.
AATAATTCACGGATATCGTCAAATGCTTTCACATAAGTCACCGGGTTGCTTCGCGAAGATTTCCCGATCGGATTCTGATCAATCAGCTCCACTTCATGCAGCGTTTTCAGATCGCCGTCGAGTGCTTTATACAATCCCTGCTGGTCGCCGTATTGACCGAAATGCTTGCGCAGAGCGGGGTAGAGGATCTCTTTGACAAGTGTCGATTTTCCCGATCCGCTCACGCCCGTAACGGCCACGATCCTATTCAGCGGGAAATCAACCGTGATATTTTTCAGGTTGTGCTCACGGGCG
>DJFN01000244.1:0-1496 GCA_002432085.1 Flavobacteriales bacterium UBA5871 | reverse complement strand
CCGGACCAATATCGATGATTTCATCGGCGGCGCGCATAACGTCTTCTTCGTGTTCAACGACAAGGACCGTATTTCCAATGTCGCGCAGGCGTTTCAACACACTGATCAGTCGTTCCGTATCGCGCGGATGCAGACCAATGCTCGGCTCGTCGAGAATATACATCGAACCAACGAGGCTCGATCCAAGCGACGTGGCCAGGTTGATACGCTGCGATTCGCCACCCGAAAGCGTATTCGCCGCACGGTTCAATGTCAGATAACCAAGACCGACGTCACACAAAAAGCCTAAACGTTGGGTGATTTCAGGCAAAACGCGCATCGTGATCTGACGATCGTACTCCGAAACTTCCAATTCTTTGAAAAAGATAAGTGCTTCCTCGACAGGCATTAAAACCAGCTCGCGAATGCTTTTTCCGCCGATCTTCACGTAATTGGCGTCGGCACGCAAACGGGTTCCGTGGCATTCCGGACAAACCGTTTTTCCACGGTAGCGCGACAGCATCACGCGGTATTGAATTTTATAAGACTGGCTTTCCACATAGCGGATAAAGCCGTTGATCCCGTCAAAATACTTGTTCCCGCTCCAAAGAAGCTCGTATTGTTCTTTCGTAAGCTCGTCGACCGGTCGATGGATCGGAAAATCGAACTTGCGTGCATGCTGGATCAGCTGCTGCAGGAATTCGTTCATCGTTTCGCTTTTCCACGGAGCAACGGCACCTTCGTAAACGCTGAGACTCGTATCCGGAATGACGAGATTCGGATCGATACCGATCACTGAGCCGTAGCCTTCACAGGTTTTACAGGCTCCGTAAGGATTGTTGAACGTAAACAAATGCGGAACCGGATCGGCAAAGCTCATACCGTCGAGCTCGAACTTGGTCGAAAAAGGCGTTTCGGTTTTCGCTTCCACGTCCATGATCAAGCATTCGCCGCCGCCTTCGGTAAAAGCCAGTCCGACGGAATCTGCCAAACGTCCGCGTGTTTCATCGTCCATTTCCTTCGTAACGACGCGATCGATTACCAGGAAAATCGGTTTTTCGCTATCCAGATCGGCCGGTTTCAGATCTTCGAGGTTCACCACTTCATGATTCAGCAGCAAACGACTGTAGCCCTGATCGCGCAAAAGCGTCAGACTGCGTTCTTTGCCGTATTTCTCTAAATGAATAAAAGGCGAGCAGATCAGCAAACGACGGCCGTCCGGCAGTGTTGCCAGGAAATCCAATACATCGGTCACCGTATCTTTTTTGACTTCACGACCCGAGACAGGCGAGAAGGTCTTTCCGATACGGGCATAAAGGATCTTCAGGTAGTCGTAGATCTCGGTTGTCGTCCCTACGGTCGACCGTGGATTGTTGGAGATCACTTTCTGCTGAATAGCGATCGCCGGTGCAATGCCTTTGATGAAATCCGTTTCGGGCTTATCGAGCTTGCCAAGGAACTGGCGGGCATACGACGAAAGACTTTCGATATAACGACGCTGACCTTCGGCGTAAAGC
>DJFN01000017.1 GCA_002432085.1 Flavobacteriales bacterium UBA5871 | reverse complement strand
TATCGAAGCACTCAAGGCCCTGACATCTCAGGAAGATCCGCTAGCGGTGAGCCGCGAGGTAAGCGACCTTCGCACCAGATTTGACGATCTGCTGCTGGAAGAAACGCGCAAATTTCAGGTTGCGCAGCTGGAAGCGAAAGAACGCGGGGAGGAGCCGGAGGAACAGCCTGCCGATCCGATCCGTGAAGAGTTCTACGAGATCTATGCTGAATACAGGGATCGCAGAAATGCGGCCCAGCGCCATAAAAAAGACGAAGAGGAAATGCACCTTCGTCGCAAAAAAGCACTCATCGAGCGTCTGCGCGAAGTGATCCAGAAAGAGGAGAACATCGGTGCGGCGCTGGCACAATACAAAGAGATCCACGAAGCGTGGAAGCAGGTAGGGGACATCCCGCGTGAAAAGCGCCAGGAAATTCAGTCCGAATACTCGCGCCTGCTGGAAGATTTCTTCTATCACCTCAAAATTTACCGTGAGCTCCGCGAGCACGATCTGCACCGCAATCACCAGCTCAAGCTCGATGTGATCAACCGCATCCAGCAGCTCGAGAAAGTGGAGCAGATCAAAGAAGTGGAGCACGCCATCAAAGCCCTGCAAAACGAGTGGGAAGAGATCGGTCCGGTAAACAACGACGATTGGGAAAATCTCAAAAACGCTTACTGGGACAGCGTACGTTCGATCTACAATCGCATTCACGCTTTCTACGACGAGCGTCGTACGGAGCTGCACGATAACCTCGAACGCAAGAAAACCATCGTTGACAAAGCGGCACAATTGATCAAGGATTTCGGTAGTGGGCTCACAACAGCCAAAGACTGGGAAAGCAAGACCGAAGAATTGCTTGCTTTACAGGCTGAGTGGAAAAGCGTAGGCTTTGGTCCGCGCAAGGAAAACGAAGAGCTGTGGAAGACCTTCCGTGCTTCCTGCGACGAATTCTTCAATGCCAAGAAATCGTTCTTTGACGGCATGCGTCACCAGTTCGACGACCTCGCTCACAAGAAACAGGAGCTGATCGACGAAGTGGTCGCTTTGAAAGACTCTCAGGACTGGAAAACGACAACGGATAAAATCCTGAAGATCCAGCAACGCTGGAAAGCGATCGGAAATGCCGGTCAGCGCAACGAGCAGAAGCTCTGGAAAGAATTCCGCGCGGCTTGCGATCACTTCTTCACGGCCAAGCAAAACCATTTCGCCGAGCAGGACCAGGAACTGGAAGGCAACCTGGCGGCCAAGCAGGCGCTGATCGAGAAGATCAAGGCCTACCAGCTTCCGGAGAACAAAAAAGAAGCGATCGAGGCCCTGAAAGCTTTCTCAGCTGAATTCAGTGCGATCGGTTTCGTTCCGATGAAGCAAAAAGACGCGATCTACAACGCTTACCGCGATGCTTTGAACGCTCACTACGAAAAGCTCAAGCTCGAAGGAGCGGAGCAGGAGCGTGTGATGTTCCAGGCACGTCTCGATACGCTCAAAGCCAGTCCGAATGCAGACCGCATGCTGGCGAAAGAGCGCGCCGATCTGTTCGACAAAATGCACAAGCTCAAGGCCGATATTCTGCAGTACGAAAACAACCTGGGCTTCTTTGCGAATTCCAAGGGCGCCGACGCGCTGAAAAAGGAAGTGGAGAACAAGATCCAGGCGGCGCAACGCAAAATCGAAGAGATCAAAGAGAAAATCAAACATCTCTGATTGCATGAACCGTTCGATCAACATCCTTTTGCTGGTAATCTCGTTTCCGGCCATGGCATTTGCTATCCTGGTCGCGTTCGATATTCCGCTCGACTTTCTTCGTACAACTGCGGGGCAGATGCCTTACCGCGGAACTGTTTTTCTCTGTTTTGCGGCCTTGCTGCTGTTATTGATCGCGCGTCGTTCGGTAACTCGCTGGATTGGTGTTGGTATGACCCGCAAGCCGGAACGCTTTATCTGGTGCGCTGAGATCGGCCCCGAGCGTAAGAAACAGGTGCGTTTGTACCTCATTCTCGAAATCGTGCTTGCAGCCTTTTTCGTGTTCATTTCCTGGTGGCTCACACCGGAAGCGTGGCCATTGACATTGGTTTACGGTCTTTTGATGCTCGATCAGCTGGTGTTCCTGCTGGTAGCCTTTCCGTGGTTCCGCGTGGGTGTTACGCACAAAGCTGTTGTGGTGTCCGACCGTGAAGTACGCGTGTTGTATTTCTCCGGCCTGCGTCGGGTGGAAGTGCAGCAGCAAACCGTTTATTTCGAATACCTCGAAAACCTGCAGCTGTTTTTCCCGGTGAACTGCATTCCCGAAGGAAGTTACACCGGATTCCGTGAAGCACTGGAAGACCGCGTGAACCGCGATAAGGTGTTTTTTTCAGAGAAATTTAAGGATCTACAGTAAGCCACCCTCCTTGATCCTCCCTCAAGGGAGGAAATCACAGCAACTGAGAAATGAGTTTGTCCGTCGTATAGCCTTCCGCTTCTGCGCGGTAATTGCGCACGATACGGTGGCGCAGAATAGGTGCCGCTACGGCTTTCACATCTTCGATATCCGGTGAAAAACGTCCGTTGAGGGCGGCATGGCATTTCGCTCCTACGATGAGGTATTGCGAAGCGCGCGGACCGGCTCCCCAGGAAATGAAATCTTTGGTAATGGCAGGGGCCAGATCGCTGTCTTTTCGTGTTTTTCCGACCAGCTTCACGGCATATTCCAATACATTGTCGGCCACAGGGATGCGGCGGATCAATTCCTGGTACTGCGCGATCTTTTCACCCGAAACGATCTGCTTCAATTCGATCTTCGTATCGGAAGTCGTGCTGCGAACGATCGCCAGCTCTTCGACATAAGACGGGTAATCGACCCAGATGTTGAACATGAAGCGGTCGAGCTGTGCCTCGGGCAGCGGATAGGTGCCCTCGAGCTCGATCGGG
>DJFN01000229.1 GCA_002432085.1 Flavobacteriales bacterium UBA5871 | reverse complement strand
GAAACGAGCCGTCAGCTGGCGTTGATTCCCGGTCTCGAAACGCAACCCGAAACTGAAACGATAGGAAACGGCTCGCTGGTTCAGACCGATCACGGCTGGTTCTACATCGGCATTCCGATCGGCATCGTTGAAGCAGACCAGGAGCGTGTTTATTTCATCAGTCCGTCTGCGCCGCTCTCGCAACAGCTTTTAGGAAAGAAATCCGGCGATCAAATCCTGATCAATAACACCTTATATACGATCGAATTGGTTCGGTAAAAAAGCTGAAGATCACTAAGCACAAGGCTTTCGTTTTTGTGTTAATTCAATATTAAGCCGCTTCACACTTCGTTAATAAACAACTCACAAGTACTTAATCCAACACTTAATTTGTAGTAATCTCACGGCAGTTCCTTTGTGGCAAAATTAAAAGCTATGAAGGTCATTATGATTGCGTTCGCATGTTTGTTCGCCATTCCGTTGCTCGGACAGGACAAAACAAGCGGAGCTATTAAAGGAAAAGTAATTGATGGTGAAACCGGTGAAACGATGCCGGGTATCACAGTCGAGCTGCTGGGCACAGAAGAAAAGCTTGCAACAGATCTCGACGGTCAATTCCTCTTTTCAAAATTACAAAAAGGAACGTACGCTATTCGTGTCAGCGATCCATTTTACGGATCGAAGACCGTGACTGAAATCGAAGTGAAGCCGCAAGAAGTGACTTTGCTCGACCTGACAATGGAAGAAGTACAGGACACAACCGGTACAGATGTGGAAGGCGTTACCGTAACGGCGCGTCGCAACCAGGAATCTGTGAACACGCTCCTGCTCGCTCAAATGAACTCTTCGAGTGTTTCCGACGGTGTTTCGGCACAAACGCTGAAAACGATGCCGGTGAAAACAACGGCAGATGCGTTGAAAGTCGTGAGCGGCGCCAGTATCCAGGACAATAAATTTGCCGTAATCCGCGGTTTGAACGACCGTTACAACGCAGCTTACCTGAATGGCGGTGTTTTGCCAAGCTCGGAAGCGGATCGTAAAGCGTTCTCTTTTGACATCTTTCCGGCGAACATGATCGACCAGCTGGTGATCACTAAAACTGCTACGCCGGATCAGCCTGCCGAATTCGCAGGTGGTGTGATCCAGATCACGACGAAAAGCATTCCGGATAAAAAATTCTACTCGCTTTCTGTCGGTGGCGGTTACAATACCATCACCACATTCAAGCAACAACAATCTTATGACGGTGGAAAAATGGACTGGCTCGGTATCGACGACGGTTCACGCGCTATGTCATCCGAAATTCCTGCTCAGGGCAACTTCCCTGTAAATATCAACGATCAGGCGGCTTTGGCTCAGCGTTTCTCCACTTCCTGGGGATTGGTCGATAAAAAATTCAGCCCGAACTACAGCCTGCAATTCGCTACAGGCTTCAATCCGAAAATCGGCGATCGCGAGGTTGGGATCATCACTTCCCTGACTTACAACCGCTCGTTCAACTTCACGGAAACGATCCGTCGCGGTTTCACCAACGGAACAGACGATACACAGGAATCCCAGATCGATTACGAATACCTCGACAAGAACAACGTGGAATCCGTTCTGGCCGGCGCACTGGCGAACTTCACATTGAAGCTCAACGAAAACAACAACATCGGCTTCAAAAACATTTACAGCATCAATACGGACGATAAGCTGATCAACCGCACAGGCGAGATCAACCCGCTGGATAACAACCCTACGCTGCTGCGTTCCAACGCACGCTGGTTCACTTCCAACACGATCTATTCCGGACAGCTGAACGGNNAGAGCACCTCATCGGTACTTCCGAAAAGCCGAAGCTTCGTCTGAACTGGCTGGCTTCTTACAGCAACATTCACCGTACCGTTCCGAGCCTGAACCGTTCGATTTACACACGCTTTAAAACCATCAGCGATCCGGACAATCCGAATCCACTGGATACGCAATACGTTGCGAATATTTCCTACACGAACGTAGGTCCGAGCTACGGCGGCGGTATGTTCTTCTCCGATAACAAGGAGAACAGCACCAGCGCTAAAGTCGATCTCACTTACCCGTTCGTACTGGCGCAGAAAGTGAAATCCGAATTTAAATTCGGTGGAATGACACAGCTGCGTAACCGCGATTTCCAGGCTCGTCAGCTCGGTTATACGAAATACGGTATCGTGGGCGGAAACGTTACATTCGACGAATCGCTTCTTTACCTTTCGGAAGACAAGATTTTCGCTCCTGAGAATATGGGACTGCTGAAGCCTGCCGAAGGTGGAAATCCGGGTGTTGGTGGCTTCAAGCTGACAGACGGAACGAAATTCTCCGATTCTTACACCGCTCAATCGCAATTGCATGCTGCTTACCTGATGATGGACAACCGTTTCGGCCGCAGCGTCGACGATAAAGACAAAAAAGGTCTGCGTCTGATCTGGGGTGTGCGTGCCGAATACTTCATTCAGCAACTGAATGCTCATAAAGCGGACAACACGCCGATCAATCTCGATACCCGCAAGCTGGACATTCTTCCTTCCCTGAACGCGGTTTACTCACTGAACAAAAAGCAAAACCTGCGCCTGTGCTACTCGCAAACGCTGAACCGTCCTGAGTACCGCGAGCTTGCTCCATTTGCGTTTTACGATTTCACCACCAACTTCGTTGTATCCGGAAACGATTCCCTGCAACGTGCGAAAATCCAGAACGTAGATGCTCGCTACGAGCTTTACCCGGGCAAAGGCCAGATCGTTTCGGCAACACTGTTCTACAAGCACTTTACGAATCCGATCGAGCAGGTTTCCCGTCCGGATGTAACGAGCGAGATCTCTTACAAAAATGTAGACCAGGCACAGAATTACGGAATCGAGCTCGAAGCGCGTTTGCTGCTCTCTACCCTGTTCGACACCGACACGAGCTCGCTGTTCAATAAAGTAACCGTTTACTCCAACCTGGCGATCATTCGCTCTGTGGTTGACGTATCGGATGTCGTAGGAGCGATCGAAGATACACGTCCGCTGCAGGGGCAATCGCCGTATGTGTTCAACGCCGGTCTGAATTACCTCAATCCGCGCTACAACTGGGGAATGTCCGTAAACGTGAACCGTGTTGGTCGTCGTATCGCGATCGTAGGAAACATCAACGAGCCGGATCTGTGGGAAAACGCCCGTACGTTCGTCGATGTACAGCTGACGAAGACATTCTGGGGCGACCGTGCCGAGTTCAAGCTCAACGTGTCAAATATCCTCGCTCAGCGTCAGGATTTCTACCAGAATAACCGCAGCGACGAGTCGGCAAAAGGTCTCGGAGGCTTGTTCAACACCGTTTTCGTAGGCGACAAGAACAACCGTTCGGGTCTGAACAATTCAGACGACGTTGTGTGGTCGACACGTTTCGGAAGAACCATTTCAGCTTCCCTGAGCATCAAGTTTTAAAACAACGATCCTTCATAGTAAAAGGCATGTCGGTACTCCGCCCAAGGTGGATTCCGATGTGCCTTTTCGTTTTTCAGGAAAAAATCCGATCACTTTCATCTGCTTCTACTGTTAAACCAATCTTAACCCGCACGCGTTTTTCAACTACAACCTCCCGAAAACTAAAAGGATTCAGAAAATCCATTTAGCGCATCTTACGCCCATGTGAAGAGTCATTCGGGTTCTTAAAATCACCTTAACATAGATTTCCTTCAAGTTTAACCTTGATCTAATTCCAAAACAAGGTTGCGAACGGAACTTTGTCCCATCTAAAAATGATAACGAAATGAAAAAAATGTACATGTCGGCGATCTTTGCTTCCCTCAGCACAATCGCTGTAAGTCAATCATTCTTTGTTCCAACCAGCTACCGTGGCGCGTTTGCCCCTGCTCCGGAAGCGATGTGGACAGACAACTGGACTGACTGGGATCCGCAAAACACACCGCATGGTGCCCCAACAGTAACGGTATCAACCAGCATCACCAACAACACAACCTGGACAGCGAACAACGTTTACCTGCTCCAGGGACAGATTTATGTAAAGAACGGCGCAACCCTGACAATCGAGCCGGGAACGACTATCCTCGGCGACAAAGCAGTTGCAGGTTCAGGTCTGTTCATCACACAAGGTTCCAAACTGATCGCGAACGGTACGGAAAATGCTCCGATCGTCTTCACTTCCAACCAGGCTGCCGGTGCGCGTGCTGCCGGTGACTGGGGCGGAATCATTCTCCTTGGTCGCGCGTCCAACAACCAGCCTACAGGTATCGCGAACATCGAAGGTATTGCTCCTTCTCCTGATACACAATTCGGCGGCGGTGCTTCACCAAACGATGAGGACAACTCAGGAAGCCTCCAGTATGTTCGTATCGAATTCCCGGGATATGTTTATCAGACAGATAAAGAAATCAACGGTATCACGCTTGGTTCCGTAGGTCGCGGCACATCGCTCCACCACATCCAGGTGTCTTTCTGCAACGACGATGGATTCGAATGGTTCGGCGGAACGGTTAACGCACACCACCTGGTTTCTTACCGTAACCTCGATGACGATTTCGATACGGATTTCGGTTTCCGCGGCCATGTACAATTCGGTTTGATCGTCCGTGACCCGAACATCGCTGATAACCCGGCTGTTTCCACTTCCGAAGGTTTCGAATCAGATAACGACGCTTCAGGATCTGCTGCAACGCCACAGACAAGCGCTATTTTCTCCAACATTACGGCTATCGGACCATTCCGTGGCAACACAGGAGCTACCGTAGCCGCAGGTTACCAGCGCGCACTGCGTCTTCGTCGTAACACTGCTCTGAGAATCTACAACTCCCTGTTCATGGATTTCAAAACAGGTGTTCACATCGACGGAACCGCTTCCGAAGCTAACGCAACTTCCGGATCACTGAAATTCACCCGTAACCTCATCGCCGGTTCCACAACGAATAAAGTGACACAGAAAAACGCAGGAAGCTCTTTCAACATCATCGGATGGTTCGGAACGAGCTTCAACGATTCACTGGCTGCTACCACAGGTATTCTTGTTACACCATACAACTACACCGCTCCTGACTACCGTCCTGCAGGCTCTTCACCGCTGCTGAGCAACTACGACTTCACTGACGCTACGATCCTTCCGTTTGTATTGACAGCGCCGGCTGCAACCGCTTCTGTTGAATACTGTGTAGGCGAAACAGCTACGGCTCTTTCTGCAACTGCAGGATCAGGCAACACCTTGAAGTGGTATACCCAGGCAATTGGCGGAACATCCTCTGCTACTGCACCGGTTCCTTCAACTGCAACAGCAGGAACATTCAATTTCTACGTTAGCCAGGCAAATGCCGAAGGCACAGAGGGTCCACGCACGATGATCACGGTTGAAGTACATGCTCTTCCTGCTACGCCGGTAATCACACCAAACGGCCCTACTTCTTTCTGTACAGGTGGTTCCGTTGATCTGACAGCTCCTGCTGCAACAGCTTACGAATGGTCGAACGGTCCTACGACACAAACCATCACCGTAAATGCTTCCGGTTCTTATACGGTAACCGTTGAGAACGCTGAAGGCTGCGAGGCTACTTCCGCTGCTGTAACAGTAAACGTTTCCAACGCTCCACAGCCGACGATTCAGATCACCGGTTCAGTTGAGCTGTGCGAAGGCGAAGAAGTAACACTGACTGCTTCCGAAGCAGACTCATACGACTGGTCGAACGGTGCCGAGACACAATCCATCACCGTTTCTACCGCTGGCACGTACCACGTTACAACAACCAACGCTGACGCTTGCGACGGTGTAGGTCAATCTGCCGACGTAGTTGTTACAGTGAACGACCAACCAATGGCGAACGCTAACATCGTTTCGATCACAGATTACGTGGTTGTATTCAGCAACGCTTCTGTTGACGCTGATTCTTACTCATGGGATTTCGGTGACTTCAGCAGCTCTTCTCAGGCAAGCCCGACTCATGCTTACACAGCAAGCGGCGCATACGAAGTAACATTGACTGCTATCAACGGCGACTGCTCAGACGATACGACTTTCACAGTTGACATCACTGTAGGTATCGACGAGCTGGAAGCACTGAACAACGCGATCGTTTACCCGAACCCGCTTTCCGAGAAGGCAATAATCGCTATCGACCTGTCGGCTGAAACAGCACTGGAGATCGTGATCATGAACGCGAACGGCCAGATCATCGAAACAGTTGCCAACGGTAACTTCGAAGCCGGAAGCCACGAGATCGCGTTCGACGCAACGACGTTTGCTCAAGGATTCTATTATACTGTTATCCGTACAAACGACACAACGAAAACAATCAAATTCAGCGTTGTGAAATAACTTTCTCTGTTTATTAGGTAAAAGAGGCTGCTTTCGGGCGGCCTTTTTTGTTTTAGAATGATGAATCCAGTCTCCTGTAGCGATAGTCTCCCGCAGATTCCGCAGATCAGCGCAGAGTAATTGTTATAGTTTGCAGTACTGTGTATGTATGATAGGGAATAGTGCAGAATGAAAACACCACAGAAACCTTGCAAAAAACATCTGCGAGCATCTGCGGAATCTGCGGGAACCCCTTAACGAGATCTGCGGGAGCTGCCTTGAAACACTTTTCTTAGAATATTCCTACATTTGATCCATGTCCAATATAGATCTCATCATCGAAGAACGGCCTGCCAACATTGGCAATTTCATGGTCGGACGATTGCTTCCCTTTCGCGGTAAACGCATGGTTGGCCCGTTCATTTTTATCGATCATATGGGACCGGCAACGCTTTCCGAATCGGAGAACATGGATATCGGTCCGCACCCGCATATCGGTTTATCAACGCTGACTTATCTGTTCGAAGGCGCTATGATGCACCGCGACAGCCTGGGAACTTCCGTCGAGATCACTCCGGGACAAGTCAACTGGATGACGGCCGGCTCCGGAATCGTTCACTCGGAACGAACGCCTGATGCACTTCGCGGAAAACCGAAAACACTTCATGGACTGCAGATCTGGGTCGCTCTCCCCGATCATTTGGAAGAAATGCAACCCGAGTTCTTTCACGCTTCGGAAGATGCCATTCCGCAATGGGAAACCAATGGGGTTCATTTCAAGCTGATTGCAGGCGAAACACTCGGTCATAAATCACCGGTTCCGGTTTACAGTCCGCTGTATTTAATCGAGCTGAAATCGACGACACGCCAGACCATCGACCTCGGCAACGAATTGTTTGGTGAAAGCGGCATTTACATTCTCGAAGGTGCACTGGAAAGTGACGGACATTCCTTCGGACCAAAGCAGCTGCTTGTTTCGAAAGAAACGAAGATGTGCTCGTTCGAGCTGGCTGAAAACGCCACCATCTATATTTTCGGTGGCGAGCCCTTTACGAAAGAACGACTGATCTTCTGGAACTTCGTGGCAACAACACAGACATTGATCGACCAGGCTAAAGAACGCTGGATCGCACAGACTTTCCCTAAAATACCGGGCGAAACCGGGTTTATTCCGCTTCCCGAACCCCGCATCTCATAATCGAAAACACATAAACATGAAAATCATCGCATTTGCAGCGAGCACCAGCAAACACTCCATCAACAAACAGCTCGTTGAACACACCATGACACATTTCCCGGATGCCGAAATCCGTTTGCTCGATCTGAACGACTACGACATGCCCGTTTTCTCGGTCGATCGTGAAAAAGAAGGCTATCCGGAACAGGCGCACCGGTTTCTTAAAGATCTTGCGTGGGGCGAATTCTACATTATTTCAATGGCAGAGCACAACGGAAACTGTACGGCGGCCTTCAAAAACGTATTCGACTGGTCGTCGCGCATCGACGGAAAAGCATTCGGCAACAAGCCTATGTTCCTGATGAGCACATCGCCGGGCGGATATGGTGGAAAGAACTCTTTGCAATATGGGATTACACGATTTCCAAAACACGCCGCGGTAATCGTCGAGACCTTCTCGTTGCCTTCTTTCGAACAGAACTTCAGCAAAGAGAAAGGCATTCTGGATGAGGAGCTTCGCAAGGAATACCACGAGAAAATCGTCGCTGTTAAAGCAAGCGTCCAGGCGAGCTGAACAGGCACCCGGCCGGTTGTTAAACTAGTTTAATAATCGGGATCGGGCTTCCCTTTTTTATAACTTCTCTCTCACATACAAGCATTTCCATTACATGCTCCAATTTTTTACATATCCTAACGAACGCAACAATGGAAAAGAGAGAAGCAACGAAAAAGAACGCCCGTGGGAAAAACCGAACACCTGAAGAAAAAAAGCGACGTCGCAGAAAACGGTGGATCATCTGGCTGTCGATCATAGCCGCGCTGGTTATTTTCCGGCTGATCCTGCCGTACATCGTCCTGCGTTATGTGAACAACAAGCTCGCGAACCTGGAGGAATACTACGGGCACGTCGAGGATATCGATATTCACCTGTATCGTGGTGCATACGAGATCAAGGATATCAACATCGTAAAGAAAGTGGACAAAAACCAGAAGAAGGATACCATTCCATT
>DJFN01000087.1 GCA_002432085.1 Flavobacteriales bacterium UBA5871 | reverse complement strand
CTCCAAAATGGTATTGATCGTGGACGATAACGCGGTCGAGGTATTCTTCCACCAGCTCGCGGTCGAGCAGAAACGGATACAGCAGCGAGCGCATTTCGGCTTTGGAGTCGAAGCCTTTCAGGACCGGAACCACATGCAGCGTGGTTATTTCGGGTAATCCTAACAATAAGCCACAACTGGTCGTGGTGGTTCCCTGTGCTACGAAAACGTGATCTGTTTCGGCTGCCANNCTGCCAGTTCTTTCGCCAGCTCCTGGCACCCGATCAATCCGTGGTAACAGGCGCCGCCTTCGGGAGCGAACAATAGCGAAGGATAACGGTGTTTCCAGATCTCGCAGCGTTCGGGCTCGTCGCGCTCGGCGTATTCTTCACGCGAGAGGAATACCAGCTCCATTCCGAGCTCGTGGCATTTTTGCAGGTTCGGATTGCTGTTAACGGTCAATTCATCGCCGCGAACGAGTCCCATGGAACGCAAGCCCGCTTTGTGACAAGCCGCAGCAGTCGCCAGCAAGTGATTCGAATAAGCGCCGCCAAGTGTGAGCAAACCTTCTTTCTGCTGGTATTGCGCCAGCTCGAGAATGTATTCCAGCTTGCGCCATTTGTTGCCGGAGACCAAGGGATCGATGAGGTCGTCGCGCTTAACCAGCAAGTTTACAGGCGTTTCCGAAAAATGCCTAAAATCCACTTCCTGGAGCACAGAATTTGACGTTTCGAATAAAGACATGGAATCGTTTTCTTAACTTTGACTATGAATGATGACCGTCCGCTGCCCAAAAATAGTGGTTTGCAACCAGATGATTTTTATTATAACGAGCATGGTTACCTCGTTTTCACTGAAAGCTACCATTTGAAGCGCGGTTATTGCTGCAAGAGCGGTTGTAAACACTGCCCTTACGGCTATGACAAACGGACGGATTCGTTCAGGAAATAAAAATCCGCATTATGAAAAGGACAGGCATTCTCAAAGCACTGATCCTCCTGCTACTTGCTGTGCCGACCCNNATTTTAACCTGGCGGTTTGTCTCGGCGCTTTTCTGCTCGGCGGACTCACCATGCCGTTTGTGGCGCGTTACAATCTGTTCATTTTCGACCAGGGCTATACCGAGCCGGAATGGAACGATAATCCGTTTGCGCGTGAACGACCGATGGCGTTCTTCCAGCTGCTGGCCTGGCTCCTGCTCTCCCAGGGCGCTGCGATGATCATCGGGGCAGGAATTCAGTACAAATTCACGAGCGCGTTCGGAACGGTGTTGTTGTCGATGGGATTCGGATTGCTGCTGGGTGTTTATCTTATAGCGAGGAGACAGCGGAGCAGGTATGATGTTTGAATTTGGGTAGAAATCTGATTGGGAATCGTTTATGAGATGATGCGATGCCCTGGCATTTTTTTTACCACAAAAGGCCACAAAGCTTTTCTGGAAGTGCTAGGTGTGGTTCGAAGCGATCCCGACAAGTCGGGATCTACACAAAAGTTCGAAAACTCATTACAGAAAGTTGATACGACATTAGATCGCGCGACGTACTGTGTAATGCTTACCACGAATACGCTAATTATTGAGCTGTGTATAATTAAGGCTAATATCCGCCATAGGCGGATTCACGAATAAATTCCCGAATAACATTGCATATTCGGATGCAATTCAATTGTGATATACAATTCGCGCATTCGCGGGAAAAAGTTTTGTGACAAAGCTATTCCGGTTTGCGGATGCCGTTTTCAGGGACTTTGCCGGTGAATTGCGACAGGACTTCTTTGATGTAACGGATGTCCGCGTCGGAGTCGCCTGTGGGTTGGAAATGCGAGTGAAAGCCGCCCTTTTTGTTCTTGTAATCGATGTAGGCAATGTAGATCGGCACGTTGGCTTTCTGGGCGATGTAATAGAATCCTTTTTTCCAGTTCGGATTATAGCTGCGCGTTCCTTCGGGCGTGAAGACCAGGAAGCATTTTTCTTCGCTGGAAAAGATCTCGACGGCCTGCTCGGTGATGTTGTTCTTGCGCTTGCGGTCGACCGGAATGCCGCCAAGCGACTTCAGTATCCAGCCCATAGGCGGGAAGAATAATTCTTTTTTGATCAGGAATTTAGCGTTCACTTTATATTTGGCAAAAGCAATTCGTCCGATGATGAAATCCCAGTTGGAAGTATGCGGACCGACAACCACAACAGCCTGTTTTACAGCATCCGGTGAACGCTCGTCGATGGTCCAGCCGAAGAGCTTCAGCAGCCAGAAAAAGAATTTTCCCATGCGGCAAAGGTAATCAGAGATTGAGCTAATTGGAATTTATACTATCCAATTTAATCGAAAGTGGAACTTGAGTGAGCACCGAGAACGGTGGTATCCAAATGATAGACAGATCAGCCACCTCCCTTTATCCATCCTCAAGGGGAATCTTTCGAATCCACTTTGGACTAGCGATAAAGATTCTGATTTGTTTCACTAGTAATCCGGGAAAAATCTATTTTTATGGAATGCAAATCAAATCGCGGCTGCTGCGCATCATTACCATTCTTTTCCTGGCGGTTTGCGGGGTTCTGAGCCTCGTGCTGCTGGAAGTTTTCGGGTCGAAACCAAAAGACATCCGCGTCCCCATTCCCGCCAAAGCCAACTGGGTTGTGCGCATCGATGCCGCCAGTTTACTCAAGGAAAGCGTTTACACTGTTCTCTTCGATTCACAAGACGAAAAGCTGCTGCAATCCATTCGCGATATTGCTGAAAATCGCGTCGAGCGCGAAAGCGAGTACCCGCCGCTGTACATTAATTTCCGCAGTGAAATGGTGTTCTACGGCATTCAGGACGACAGACATCGTTTTGTCGGCATGCTGATTCAGCTGGAAAATGCCGAGCTGTTCCGTCAGAACATCGGGGCTTATCTTGAGGATGGACAAACGGTTGCAGTGAAAGGTACTACCGCGCTGTTGCTCAATAAAATGGACGAGTTCCCTCTGAACAAGTCAATACAACAGAAGCTCACCGAAAATTACCTCGAAAAAGGCACGTTCCGTTATGTTCGTCAATCGCAAAGAGCAGACAACGAATGGATCAGCCTGGAAGCTAAATCTTTTCTTCAAACCGGTAAAAATGTTCAGGCAGGTTTGCATTTCGAGCCACATGCTTTGCGCCTGGACGGCCGTTACGAGCTCGACGAAACTTTAGCTCAGCCACGGTACGATCTGAAAAGCACCGGTTTGTTCTTCAGCTCGGCGATTATTCCCGACGGACTGGCCGATTCGATTAATAAGCTGCTGCCAACCGGTTCGTACCAATTCCCCGAATTGCAGGCCGTGACGATGGATTACAACGGTCTGGTGATCATGAACACCAATCACGGAATTCAGCATTTGCCGCAGCTGAACGCCATTCTCGAGTCCAAAACGCCGGTTTCGCTGGAAGAAATCAAGAAATCGATTCCTGTGGAATTCATCGGTCCGAACAACACGCTGGTCTTCCCTACTGTGACTTATCACCTGCAGCAGCTCGATCCGAAAACGATTTTCATCGGGCTCGATCCGAACAGCATTATTCGCAAGCCACAAAGCACGGTGATCTGCATCAAAGGAAAACTGAATCCGCTGGTAAATATCAAAGCCGATCGCCTGATCACAATGGGCATTCAATTGATGGTGCCGCAGCTGACTTCAGCGCGTTCGTTCATCGAGCATACGAAATCAGTCGATTTTTCCATTAAGCGTGCCGGGAAATCCTACAAAGTTTCGGGGAACCTGGAATTTGTGAACGATGCTTATCCGTTAAGCGAGATCTCACGTCTGCTGATCGATCTGAATGTCATTCAGTAGCTCCGTGAAATAAGCCGGCGCTCCCAGCATTCGGCTTCCGTACCAGGAAAAATATTCGCCATCAACGAGCTTGATCAATGCTTTCGGAAACAATTCCTGTAATTCGGCGATGTGTTTTTCCTTGAACGGATACGGCTCCGAGCTCAGCAGGATCAGCTCGGGATCTATCGTTTTCACATCGATTTCCGGGTAGCGCGTTTCGGACAGACAGTTCTCCAGGCCGCACTGCTGCAGACAGTAATCGATGAAAGCCCCCTTGCCTGCCGCCATGAATGGTTTGCGCCAGATGAGGTACAAGGTCCGTATNNTTGCGCCAGATCAGGTAAAGCACTTTCAGCTTGCGTGAAGTTGTATTGAAATTAGAAAACTCACGGAAACGGTAGTCGACTTCGTTGGCCAGCTCATCCGCTTTTTCAAATGCTCCGGTGATCGTTCCCACCTGGCGAATCATGTCGAGCGCGCTGTCGAGGTCGTGAATATCGCTCATCCAAACGGGCAGGTGTTTTTCCAGCTCTTCGATGTCCGACTGCGTATTTTCTTCTTTATTCCCGATGATCAGATCCGGCTGCAATGCGAGTACTTTTTCGATGTTCACGGTTTTCGTTCCACCGATCTGTCCGACCGTTTTTCGCAGGTTTTCGGGATGGATGCAGAACTTCGTAACGCCCGCCAGTTGAGCTGTCAGTCCAAGATCGGCCAGCAATTCGCTTTGTGAAGGCACCAGAGAAATGATTCGTTTCGGTGGAAAAGAAAATTCCATCTTCCGCCCCATCTGGTCGGTGCTTTCGATAAATGCTGCTGGTTCCAATTTATTCATACGAACAATAAAAATACCAACTTCGGTGTTTATGTTACGAACCCAATTTATAGTAACCATGAAAATTGTCGTTACCACCCTACTATTTTTAGTACCGATCACCTTTTCCGGCTTTGCCCAGGAAGAAACGCCCGGATTTTTCCGCATCGGCATCAAAGCATCGCCGGACATCACGTTCCGAACGCTTTACAGTGACAACCCGCAGGTTGATTATGTCAAAGACATGCGTGATGACACCGAACTGCCCAGATTTGGCTACACGACCGGTCTGAGCTTCGGCTTTCAGCTGGGGCCACACATCGAGCTGGAAACCGGTGCGTTTTATTCTGCGAGAGGCTACAAGATGGAAAAGCTCAGCATTACGACGACGGAAAATCCCGAGCCTGTCGAATCTGTTCAGCTGTTTTACTCTTACCAGTACCTGGACATTCCGCTTACAGTGAACGCGTTCTTTTTCAATGGCAAGAAACTGCAGCTTGTTGCCAGTGCTTCCTTCACGACGAATATGCTGCTTCACGGACAGGAATCGTTTCGACGCACAACCGATGGCAACCAGCAAACGACTCATCTTCCACAGCAGGCGAATTACAAGCCTTTTGCTTTTTCCGCCGAAGCCGGTGTCGGTATTTGCTGGGAAATGAGTGATCGGTTACAGCTGCGCGCCATGCCGACGTTCCGTTACGGATTGACGAAAATGAATGATAATCCGATCACGGCGCGGTTGTGGAGCGGTGGACTGGCTGTCGGATGTTATTACCTGTTTTGATAAGTCAGGAATCCAATCATTCGACAATTGAAAACTATTATTGCGATATTGTTTTTTTGGTAGTGATGTATTCCAGCCCTATTTTTATTTGCAAACCCCTTCGATTATTTAACAAAAAAGGCTTCCATTCCGGAAGCCTTTTTCATTTATATCGTGTTCGTTTAAGCCAGCGAAGCAATGATATCCTGACGCGTCAGAATGTGCTTTTCGCCATTCGCGCGCTCCACGAGAACCGCCGGCACTTCGTTGTTGATGAGCTTCGCTACTTCTTCGATCTTCGTTGCGCCTTTCACTACCGGGAACGGCGGCTGCATGATCTTCGAGATCGCCGTGTCGCGCAGTGACGGATCGTCGACCAGCAG
>DJFN01000058.1 GCA_002432085.1 Flavobacteriales bacterium UBA5871 | reverse complement strand
GCGCGAGATCATCCGCATGTGTTCGGAAACTCTGCGCGATGCCTACGACGATACGACCGACGTGTTCGAATTGCTGACAAAGGCAGAAGGACAGCTCTTCGGGATCGCCGAAAACAACATGAAAAAATCCGTTACCACGATGCAAAGCGTAGTGATGGAAGCCATAACGGAAATTGAAAGCGCGGCGAAAAACAGCGACGGACTTTCAGGGGTTCCGACCGGATTCCGCAAGCTGGACGAATTAACTTCCGGCTGGCAGCGTTCCGATATGATCGTTATCGCGGCTCGTCCGGCGATGGGGAAAACGGCTTTCGTACTTTCCATGGCGCGCAACACGGCCGTCGATTTCAACATGGGAGTGGCTGTCTTCTCGCTGGAGATGTCGTCCGTGCAGCTGGTAAAACGTCTCATTTCAAGCGAAACCCGACTCAGTGCCGAAAAGCTCCGGAAAGGTCAGCTCGACGGCCATGAATTCCAGCAATTGTATTCCCGTGTTACCAAGCTCACCACGGCGCCGATCTACATCGACGATACGCCGGGTCTGAGCATCTTCGACCTTCGCGCCAAGTGCCGCCGTCTGAAANNTGAAAATGCAGTACGATATCCAGATGGTGATCATCGACTACTTGCAGCTGATGTCGGCCGGAACGGGCAAAGGCGGAAACCGTGAGCAGGAAATCTCGACCATTTCCCGTTCCATCAAGGAAATCGCCAAGGAATTGAACGTACCGATGATCGCACTTTCCCAGCTGAGCCGTTCGGTGGAAACCCGCGGCGGCGACAAGCGTCCGGTACTGTCGGATCTTCGTGAATCGGGAGCGATCGAGCAGGATGCCGATATCGTAGGCTTCCTATACCGTCCGGAATATTACGGCTTGCTGCAGGCCGAAGACGGCTCGTCGAACCAGGGCGTAGGCGAGGTAATTATTGCCAAACACCGTAACGGTGCGCTCGACAATGTGCGTCTGCGCTTCGTTTCGCAGTATGCACGCTTCGAAAACTTCGACGATGTAGTCGGCGATTTCAATCCGTCTTCCATGAGCGCCGGCATGCAGTCGAACCAGGATTTCGATTCCGTACCGCGTACCATTACGCTCGGCAGCAGCATGAACAGCATTGACGATGACGACTTCACGCTGAACGAATCCGAGCCGTTCTGATTTTTTCGAAATCAATCTGCTCTTGACTTTCTCCCACGAATACACGAATAAAATATCACATTAACATAAGGCGAATATTCACCAACCGTTAGCTAGCTGACGGCTATTCGCGTCAATTCGTTAATTCGCGGGAAAGCCTTGTTCAAGTTAAAGTAACGTCTTTCAGGTTCTTTCGCGCCGTTCAGCATTAAATAGCCTCGTTTCTGGACTAAAAATTGTATTTTAGCGTTACTTGGTTTAGTATGAGATACCTGCTTATTTTCCTGTTTCTGTTTTGTGCGAAAATCACCTTCGGAACATCTATTCTCGTTCCGATGGACGAGCGCCAGGCCAATCACCTGAAGGCCTACGGCGTTTCTTATTGGGTGCTCGAAAACGACGTGGTGATGGAATGGCTGCTGAATTACCGCGGCGGCTCCTTTTTATTTCCGCACCTGCAAACGATCGAAGAAGAGCTGATCGTGCGCGGAATAACCTACGAAGTGCTTTCCGACGGACAGGTCAATGGAATTCGCAGCCAGATCTCCGACCCGGAAGTGAACATGGAAATCGTGCAGCTCGAAAAAGCGCCGAAAATTGCCGTTTATACGCCGAATACTTCCCTGCCTTGGGACGACGCTGTGACTATGGTGCTCGAATATGCCGAGATTCCTTACGATAAAATCTACGATTCGGCCATCGTGATGGGCGTGCTGCCGAAATACGATTGGCTGCATTTGCACCACGAGGACTTTACCGGTCAATACGGAAAATTCTATTCCAACTACCGCAACTTTCCCTGGTACCGGGAACAGGTCGCGGCAGCAGAACAGGATGCGCAGAATCTTGGATTTGCCAAAGTGTCGCAGCTCAAGCTGGCGGTTGCCAATAACATCCGGAATTTCGTGATCGGCGGCGGTTTTCTCTTCACCATGTGCAGTGGAACAGACAGCTTCGATATTGCGCTTTCGGCCCATGCGACAGACATTTGCGAACGAATGTTCGACGGCGATGGTATTAATCCGAATTGCCAGAAAAAGCTCGATTATTCCATGACGTTCGCGTTTGAGAATTACGAGCTCAAGCTAGATCCGATGGAATACGAATATTCGACGATCGACGCGACCAACCTGCACCGTTCGCTGCCCGAAGCGCAGGATAAATTCACGCTCTTCGAATTTTCTGCCAAGTGGGATGTCGTGCCGACCATGCTGACCCAATGTCACACCGACGTGATCAACGGATTCATGGGACAAACGACCGATTTCAGAAAAGACCTCATCAAGCCGAACGTGCTGATCATGGGCGAAAGCAAAAACCTGAATACGGCGCGCTACATCCATGGTGAGCTGGGACAAGGAACCTGGACATTCTACGGCGGCCACGATCCGGAAGATTATGAGCACCGTGTGAGCGATCCGCCGACAGATCTCAACCTGCATCCGAATTCTCCGGGCTACCGATTGATCCTGAACAACATTCTGTTCCCGGCTGCGAAGAAAAAACCGCGCAAGACCTGATCATCTCCTTTGTGGAATCATTTTTGTGGGAAAACGAATCAACTTTAACGCTTCCTGATGAAAAAAATGTTCCTCCTCGCACTTGTTTTTATTGGCTGTCAACTTCTGTCGTTTGCACAGGATGAACCTGCTGTTCCACTTCCCGAAAGCGGTGTCTACATACTCGATTCGGCAAAAGCTCCGCGCAGCTCGGTTGTTTACCAACTGGACGACAGCGATTCCTATTTGCAGATCTACGACGACTATGCGGTCATGTCCTACCTTCTTCGTGGAAAACAGGTGTTTTACTCGGGAAAGATCCAGAATGTGAAGCTCATCAACGTGAACGGCATCGAAGTAAAAGCATTCACGGTGGTTACGGATAATCGCTATGCCGCTTCCAGGGCTGGAAGCAGGATTTTCCTCGGAATTTCAACCGGCGCAATTCCTGAGATCTACGAGCTGGATGTGGTCGGAACGCCCGGGAGAATCTTCGTCGTGCATAAAGCATCTGAAAAAGAGCTGCAGGACTTGCGCGCACGTTCAGGCGAGTATTAGATAGACTTCAGGATTTTAAGAATTCAGGATGTCAGGAGAGTTGCTGAGTTGAAACATCAACTCATCACTCGCAACTATTCAACTTCGAACTTCTAACTTCCAACTCAAAAAACTCACCAACTTGTATTATCTTTGCCGAGCTTTTTACAAATGAAACATAGCATGCAACTGTGGAATACATTCAGTAAAGAGGAATTGGAACAAAAGCTGCGCGAGAGTGGTCACGAATTTGTGACGATCTCGTTTTATCAATATGCGCACATTGCCAATCCTTCTGTTTTTCGGGACGTTCTGTTCCAGCAACTCAACAAGATCGATGTCGTAGGGCGGATTTACGTCGCCAAAGAAGGAATCAACGCTCAGATCAGCGTTCCGGTTCAGCATTTGAATCAGTTTCGCGATGAATTGTACGAGATCTCTTTTCTGAAAGACATTCGTCTGAACATCGCCGTAGACGAGTCCGAAGCGGAATTTCCGTTCCTGAAGCTCAAGGTCAAGGTGCGCGACAAGATCCTCGCCGACGGTCTTACGGATGAAACCTTCGATGTAACGAACAAGGGCATTCACCTGAACGCCGAGGAATTCAATAAGCTGACGAACGATCCGAATACGATCCTGGTGGATTTTCGGAACCATTATGAACACGAAGTCGGTCATTTCAAAGACGCCATTCTGCCGGATGTGGACACCTTCCGCGAGTCCCTGCCGATGATCGAAGATCTGTACCTGAAAGGCAACGAGGACAAAAACATCGTGATGTACTGCACCGGCGGAATCCGCTGCGAAAAAGCATCGGCATGGTACAAGCACCGCGGTTTTAAGAACGTTCACCAGCTCGAAGGCGGCATCATCAAATACGCCAACGAATGCAAGGAAAAAGGACTCGAGAATAAATTCATCGGGAAGAATTTCGTGTTCGATGAGCGCCGCGGCGAACGGATTTCCGATGAGATCATTGCCCGTTGTCACCAGTGCGGATCACCGGCCGATACGCATACCAACTGCGCCAACGAAGCCTGTCATTTGCTGTTCATTCAGTGCGACAGCTGCAAGGAAAAAATGCAGAATACCTGCTCGGACACCTGCATGGAAATCGCGCAACTGCCGTTGGAAGAGCAGAAAGTGCTGCGAAAAGGACAGAACAACAGCAACAAGATTTTCAAAAAGGGCAGAGGAAGTCAGCTGACCTATAAAGAGAATCGAGGAAAACAAGTATCTTTCGACCGTTAATCAAAACAACGGAAACGTGATACTTGGAATCGACTGGACTATAAGCTCTGAACTGATTGAAGGACGTTCAACTCCCAACCTCTATGGCTTGCTGTTCGTATCGGGGTTGGTCATCGGCTACTTTGTGATTCGTCGCATGTTCCGTTCCGAACGCATCCCGGATTCCGTACTCGATAAGCTGCTGATCTACGTCGTACTGGCGACCATCGTCGGTGCACGACTGGGACACGTGTTCTTCTACGACTGGGATTATTACAAAGATCATCCCGGTGACATCATCAAAGTCTGGGAAGGCGGACTGGCCAGTCACGGAGCCGCGATCATGCTGCTCATCGTCCTGTATTACTTTTCCAAAAAAGTGGTGAATCGCCCGGTTTTCTGGATACTCGACCGCATTGTAGCGCCGATTGCGATTGCAGGATGCTGTATTCGTTTGGGGAATCTCGTTAACCATGAGATCATCGGTACGCCGACCGATCTGCCGTGGGGATTCCGTTTCATGAACGAAGAAGAAAAGTACCTCATCAACGGCGAGCACGTTTACCGCCATCCGTCACAGCTTTACGAAGCGCTTTGTTACCTGTTCAGCTTTATCGTGCTGTTCCGCATGTACTGGAAAACGAAGGCGAAAGAAATGCCGGGGCGCATCTTCGGAATGTTCCTGGTGCTCATCTGGACGGCGCGTTTCCTGATCGAATTTATCAAGGAAGGACAAACCGAGCGCGACGATACCTGGGCACTGAACACCGGGCAATTGCTCAGTATTCCGTTCATTCTGCTGGGGATTTACCTGCTGATCCGCAAGATTCCGCAAAAAGAGCAGGACCGCTTTACGCAAGCCCTGCAAACGCCGATCGAAAGCACGAAAAAGCAGGAGAAAACCCAGGCTTAGCCGTTCAGCTTTTCCCGTATCCTATCGATTTCCAGGTGGTAGAGGCTGCCGATGTGCGTGGTCATTGCCGGAATCTGCTGACTTTCCACCGGATTCGTCCCGACTTTTACATACGCATCCCGGAATGACATGCCTTCCTGAACAAGCTGTGCAACGGCATCCACGCTGAACAATCCTGTGTAGCACGGCTCGGAAAGATCCACGTGTTG